>JAJYMV010000122.1 GCA_021786705.1 bacterium | reverse complement strand
CGTTCCATCCGATAATCCGGCACTGCGCTCCGCGATGCTCCGCGTCGAGCTTCCCGCCCATCCCGGGCTCTTACCCGGAATGTTCGCCCGCGTTCTCGTTCGCGCGCAGAGCGCTCGCGGCATGCGCATTCCGCTCTCGGCGCTCGTCGAACGCGCCGGACAGAGCGGCGTCTTCGCGATCCGCGCTGGGAAGGCAGAGTTCGTTCCCGTCACCTCGGTAGTCAGCAACACCCGCTACGCAATCGTGACCGGGCTGACCGACGGCACCACGGTCGCCGCGAGCAATCTCGCCGAACTCACCGACGGGGCCGCCGTCACGGTTACGACTCGATGAAGCCGTTGACCGGAATCGGGCGCCTCGCGCGGTATTTCCTTACCTCGAAACTCACGCCCACGATCGTCATCGCAATCTCGGTGTGGGGAATCTTTGCGATTCTCCAGACGCCGCGGCAAGAGAACCCGGAAATCACGATGCCTGCGGCGACGATCTTCACCCAGTACTCCGGCGGTTCGGCGCGCGAAGTCGAACGTCTGCTCACCGAACGCGGCGAGCGCGTTCTGCAAGAAGTTCCCGGCATCAGCCACATTTACGCGACTACGACGCAAGACTACTCGATGCTGACCGTGCTCTTTCACGTCGGCGAAAGCCCGAGTAAATCGTTCGTCGCCCTCTACGACCAGGTAAACGCGCACCTCGGAGATCTTCCACCGGGCGCCTCGCACCCGGTCATTACGCCGCTCTCCGTCGATGACGTTCCGATCGTCGTACTCAACCTTCATGGCAAACGTTACAATCGCGGCGAACTCTATCAGGCCGCACAACGGCTGATCTCCGAGGTTCGCGCGATTCCCGGCGTCTCGACCGTGCAGACGTTCGGCGGGCGCCCGCAGGTCGTCAACGTCCGCCTCAATCCCGTCAAGCTCGCCGCCTACGGTGTCTCGGCGGGACAGATCGCCGCCGCTCTCGGTGCGAGCAATGCGAGCCAAGCCGTCGGTGCGCTCCATAGCGACGGGGAGCGCCTCTCGCTGCGCGCGGGCGACGCACTCACCTCACTCGATGCCGTACGCAATCAAATCGTAAACGTCAGCGACGGGCAGCCGGTCCGGCTCGGCGATCTCGCCACTGTCGAACGTGGGCTCACGCCGCGCGAGAACGTCACCGGTTTCGGCTATGGCGCGGGCACCAAAAATGCCGAGCGCGGCCTCCAGGCGTCGGTGAGTATCGCGATTGCGAAGAAGGCCGGCACCAATGCGGTCACCGTCGCAGACCGAATTCTCGCCCGCGTGAAGGGCATCGCGCTTCCGCCCGGCATGACGCTCGACGTTACGCGCAACGACGGTAACAAAGCGAACCTCGCCGTCAACGAGCTCATACAACGGTTGCTCGAAGCGATCGTCATCGTCGTCGCGCTCCTTTTCGTTCTTGGCTGGCGCGAAGCGCTCGTCGTTGCGACCGCAATTCCGTTGACGCTCTTCGTCACGTTGGGGATCGGAATGATCGACGGACAATCGATCAACCGCATCACGCTCTTTGCCCTGATCCTGTCGCTCGGCCTTCTCGTCGATCAAGCGATCGTCATCGTCGAAAATATTCATCGTCACTACCACGTGGTCAATCCCCATCGTTCCAAAGCCGAGGCGACGGTTCTCGCCGTCGAAGAGATCGGCAACCCGACGACCCTCGCGACGATTACGGTGGTGCTCTCCTTCCTGCCGATGCTTTTCGTCACCGGCATGATGGGGCCGTACATGCGTCCGATTCCGCTAAACGTGCCCATCGCGATGATCGCGTCGTTGTTGATCGCGTTTACGATTACACCGTGGGCGACCTACGCATTGCTCCGTAATCAGAAACCGAAAGCCTCACACGGGACGCCGAAATGGATCCTTCCCTTTCGCAACGCGCTCGAAAAAATGCTCGCCGATCGTAAACTCGGCCGACGTTTTCTGTTGATCCTCGCACTCGCGCTCGTGCTTGCGGCGATGCTGCCGGTGCTGAAGCTGGTGAAGTTCCGCATGCTCCCCGATGCCAACGAAACCTCGTTTCTTGTCGCGATCGATGCCCCGCCCTCGAGTTCGATCGCACGAACCGAGAGCATCGTCGCGGCGGTCGGCAACAAACTTGCGACCTACCCGCAGATTCGCTCCTACCAAACGTTCGTGGGCACCAATGCCGTACCGGATCTCGCAGCGCTCTTTCAGGGCACCGTCTTTCGCAACGCACCGAACCAAGCGGAGATCCACGTGACGCTGCTCCCGAAGGATCGCCGTTCGATTGAATCGGCTCCTTTCGTGGCGGCGATTCGCCCGGCGTTGGCTGCGGTGGCAACCGCACGCGGCGCATCGTTGCGCATCCTGCAAGTTCCGCCCGGCCCGCCGGTGCGCGATACGATTCTCGCGAAAATATATGGCCCCGATCCCGAAGTGCGGCGAGCGATTGCAGCACGCGTCGTCTCGATGATGCAACGCGAACGGGGAGTCGTCGATATCGATTCCAGCTTTAAAGAACTTCCCGCCTCCTTGAATCTCCGCGTCGATCCCACCGAGGCGGCGCTCGCCGGCGTCTCGGTTACCGACGCCATTCAAACGCTCGCGATGGAGATTCACGGCGCACCGGTCTCGACCTTACACATTCCCGACCAAGCGCGCCCGGTTTCGATCTTCCTTCGGCTCGAACGCGCCTATCGCGGCGACCCGGCCGCGCTGGAGTCGCTCACGCTTCCCTCGCGAAGCGGCACGCAGGTGCCGTTGAGTGCGGTCGTGAGCGCGCGCGCGGGGAACGTCGAACCTCCGCTCTATCGCGACGACTTTCGGAACGTTTCCTACGTCGGGGCGGATATGGCGGGGCGCAGTTCCACCTACGCAGTGATCGATATGGAGCTCGCGCTCATGCGCCATCCGCTCCCCGCCGGGTATTCGATCTCGTGGGGCGGAGAGTGGAGCCTCACCAATCGCGTCTTCGCCGATCTCGGCCGTGCGATGTTGCTGGCATTCATTCTGATCTACTTCCTGCTGGTGGCGCGCTTCCGCTCGTTCATGATTCCGCTCGTGGTTCTCGCGGCGGTGCCGCTCGCGGTGATCGGCGTCTTACCGGGATTCGCGTTGCTCGCTCCGTTCGGAATTTATTTCTCCGCAACGGCGATGATCGGATTGATCGCCCTTATCGGCATCGTGGTTCGCAACTCGATCATTCTGCTCGATTTTATCGAATCGAAACTGAAGGAAGGAATTCCGTTGAACGAAGCCTTGGTCGAGGCGACGACGGCGCGCACGCGGCCGATCTTCCTGACCGCGGCGGCGGGCGTCCTTTCCTCAATCGTGATCGCCGCCGATCCGGTGTGGAGCGGATTGGCGTGGGCGCTCGTCTTCGGCATGACGATGTCGGCGGTGCTTTCGGTACTGGCGATTCCACTGCTCTACGGATTGATCGCCGAGGGCCGGACGCGCGGCGTCGAACAACTCCCGACGCCGGGAATCGAAGCCGAGCGCGTTCGCAGTATCGTCAACTTCCCCGAACTCGACTGCATCGAACTCGAAACCACGGCACTGCCCCGTCTGCTCGAAGGCGAGAGCGTCGATCTCGATATGGAGATCTTCCGCGGCGAGGGCGATGCCCGCGATGCGGTCGCCGATCTCAATGGTCCGTACCGCGTCGAGAAAGCGCGGATCGCACTGCAGAGCGCGTATGGCGCCATTACATCCACCCAACATCTCACGTTGCGTTCTCTCGAAAACGCTCCCTCATGGAAAGACCTCGATCGTGAATAAATCGCTCGTTCTCGCACTCGCTCTCTCGTTGAGCTCGGGCGGCGCGCTTCGCGCCGCCACTCCGACGCCCGCCGCGAGCCCGCAGCCCCTCGCGCTCGCCGACGCGATTCATATCGCACTGCAACGCAATACATCGTATCGCAGTGCGGCGGCCGGCGTCGACGCCGCTCGCGCCCAACTCGGCGAAGCGGAAGCGCCGTTGCTTCCGGGCCTCGCGCTCCAAGACTCCTACCAAAGCGTGAGTACCGTTGCAAAACTCAGCACGCCGATCGGATCGCTTCCGTTCAGCGCCGTCAATGCGACGAACAGCCCGATCCTTGCCATGCAATATACGCTCTTCGACGGCGGCATTCGTAACGCTCGCGTCGGGCAGGCCGCGGCCGGGCTCTCCGCAGCGGAATCCCAACTCGTACAAGCACGCGGCGCGACGATCGCCGCGGTCTCGCAAGCCTACTTCGGCGTCGTCACCGCGCAGCGCATGGATGCCGTCGCACGACGGGCGGTGGAGGTTGCGGCGCAACACGAACGGGAGGCGGAGCTCTACCTTAAAAACGGAACGATTCCGCGTGCGGATTTGCTACGCGCGCAAGCCGAGCTCGCCGACCAGAGAGTGCGCGCCATCGGTGCCGCCGGGGCGGTAAAACTCGCCGAGAACCAACTCGATATGGTGCTCGGCGTGCCGCTGACCAACCGCTACCGACTTACCGAACCGCTGGGAACGACCGCGCCCGCGTTCGATCTCGCGAATCTCTTGCAGACCGCACTCTCGCAACGCGGCGATCTCGCGGCCGCGCGCGCCGCCGTTCGTGCGGCGCGACAGGGCATCGTCGCCGCAAAGGCCTCGCGCGCCCCGCAGATTAACGCGGTGGTCTCCGATGGGAATACGCAACCCGCTGTCGTCGGCGGATACCACAACCAGTTCGCCATCGGCCTCACCGCCGTATGGACGCTCTTCGACAACGGCTATTCGAGAAACGGCATCGCTCTCGCCGAAGCGGGGCTCAAACAAGCGCAATTCGGCGTGACGCAGCTACAGGACGGCGTCGAACTTCAGGTACGGCAAGCATATCTCCGCGAGGAGATCGCGGCCTCGCAAGTTGAGGCGGCGAAAAAACTCGTCGCCCTGAGCGATGAAACGCTCCGACTCGCCGAGGTGCGCTATCGCGGCGGCGTCGGAACCGAGCTCGAACTCGAGGATGCCGATCTTGGGGATCGCGCCGCACGCGAAACGCTCGCTCGGGCCGAGGGCGACCTCCGGGTTGCCATCGTCGAACTGCGATTTAACGCGGGGCTCCTGTAGAAAGCGCTTGACAAGGCGCGGCGGCCGTGCGACATACGAAGGCGATGTTCGATGAAGAGATCGCCTTCGAGGTGGACGTGCGGATTCTGCCGACCTGGCGGCGACACGCGCGCATCGTCGCATCGTTCGATGCCCTTGCGATCGGCGAAGCGATGCGCATCGTCAGCGATCACGAACCGCGCCCGCTCAAGAGCGACTTCGAACGGTTACGACCTGGACAATTCGTTTGGTTGCAGAGCATGCTCGGTAACGACACGTGGGAAGTTCTGCTGCGGCGCATCGGCGAATCGCCGGTCGAGACGCTCGCGGATCTTCTCGCACGCAGTGCGATTTTTTCGACGGCGAAGGCCGCCACGATCGAGGCCCTCGAACGTGCGGCGACGCAACGCGAGATCGCCCGCAACGAATCGATCTGCGAGCAGGGAACACCGTGGCCGTACCTCGGCCTCGTCTTACGCGGTGGCCTTCGTGCGATCGTTACCTCGCCGCTCGGCCGAGAACACGCACTCTACGACGTTCTTTCCGGTGAATCGTTCGGCATTCTCGATACGATCGACGGCGGTGTCGCTTCGGCGCGACTGATCGGCATTACCGAGAGCACGAAGGTAGCGGTTTTCCCTCGCTCGGTCGTCCGCTCGATCCTCCAGGACGACATGCGCGTCGCGCGCGCGATCAACGCACAACTCGCACAACGGCTACGGATGGTGATCGACCGCTTCACCGCGCAAACGTCCTTACCGACGATCGGGCGCGTGGCCGGCGCGCTGCTGCCCTACGCTTCTCCCGAAGCGGGGCTTTCGAAAGCGTTGCCGAGCCTCGAAGGCATGACCCAAGGCGATCTCGCCGTCGCAGCGGGCACGGTGAAAGAGGTCGTCAATCGTACGCTCGCCGAGCTCGAGGCGGGCGGAGCGATCGAGCGCGTCGCGGGGCGCATCGTCCGCCTCAATCGCGAAAGCTTAACCCAGATCGTGAACAACGCGTTCCCAGGTGAGGCCGTCGGCTAACCGCCGTTTCCGAACGATACGCCGAATCCGCGCGCTGCGGCGACGGCCATGAACACCATCGCGCCGCCGACGATCCAGCCGAGCCCCGCCGCGTAGCTTTCGGCGGAAGCGGTGGTGATATACGCAAGTGCGATCAAGAGCAGATGTTCGAGAACGTGTCCGGAGGGATGCGCCTCGAAATAGTTGTACGCCGACGGCCACATCGCGAACATCGCCATCATCGGTGCGAGCAGCGCCGGCACGAGCCAAAATGCGTTGCCTCCTTGCGAACCACGCGCGCGCGCGGTGATAAAAATGCCGGCGAGCGCGCCGCCCGCGAGCAGCCCCGCGTGCAGCAGATGATGCTGCCAGATCGGGAGTTCGGCGTGGCGGTCGAGGAACGGCACCAGCGCGGCGACGAGCGTCAACGCGAGAACGAGGATGCCGAACGTTCGCGGCTTCACACCGTGCTCCCCACGGCTCGCATACGCGCGAGACGAATGCCCTCGACGAGCGCCGCAAGTACGCCGACGAGAACCAGGAGCGCGCCGACGGTTGCAATCCCCGCCCAGAACGGGCCCGGCGCGGGTTCGACCGCATATCGGCGCGGGACGCCGGCCGCACCGGCGACGTAAAACGAGAGCAAGAAGAGCGCGCCGCCGCCGAAGATTCCGAGACCGACGATCCAGCGTACGAGCGCGCTCGAAGCGGCTTCGGCACGCTGCTCTAGCGAGACGAAGACCCATCCAAGGATGAACAGGAATACGCCTTCGAGGAGGTAGGTGTGGAAGTGTGCTGGCACCCAGAGCGTGTTATGCAGATCGACGTTGAAGGGAATCGTCGCATCGAGAATTGCCGCGCTCCCGCCGACGATCCACCCGATCATTCCGGCAAAAAAGAACATCGAACCCAACGTCCATTTCATTCCGGAGCGATGGATGAGCATGAGCCCGCCGAACACCGTCACGACGACCACCGGAACGGCAGCAAGATACGAACTTATTTCGCCGATATATTGCACCGCCGGCCACTGAACGAAATCCATATAGAGGTGGTGGAAATACGCAATGATAACGAACACCAACGTCCCCCACCACGCCACGACGAGCGGAATCGACGAGTGGTACGCGCGTTTCGTGCAGATCGGCAACGCGACGTAGATGCCCGCAACCGCCATATACATGGTGAGGTTGGCGAACGTGTGGCCGAACTGATAGGTGAGGTTTTTCGCCCAGAGCGGATCGATGACGACGTGCGGATCGAGCCAATGGGCGATCATGGCGATTCCCACCAAGAGCCCCGACGCACCGCCGATGAGTCCGTCGATCGAGACGACGGTAGCGGCGAGCATCTGCGGGCTCGGCGGGTGCTTCCCGGCGGCTTCGAATGCCTTGCGCCCGAAGACGTAGTCGAGCCCGAGTGCCGATCCCAATCCACCGGAGCTACGCAAGATCGCGCCGAGAATTTGCGCGCAGATCAGCATGAATCCGAGCATGACCGCGGCGACGCCGAGCAACCACGCTCCGGTCGCCCACGAGGGCCAGGTGGTTCCCACGAAGGGCAGCGGATAGAGCATCGTCCAGAGTGCGCCGTAATGGCCGAAAACGACGCTGACGATCACCACCACAACGCCGATCGCGAAGAATGCAAACGCGAGCATCGCAACGCGTTCGTCGAGATGAATTTCACGGTCGACGAGATACCAGAGCAGCCCGAGGCCGGCGATCGCCATCGCGGTGATCATGCCGACGCCGTGGAGGCTCAACAACGAGTAAAACGTCCCGGTATCGATCGGAATCCAGCCGGCTTGCGAGGCGCGTAAGCCGATACCGACGAGCAACATCAGCCCGAAAATCGTGAGCCCCGCCACGATATAGGTCCACATAATTTTCATCGTACGTCAAAGCCTCCATGCATATAGGCGTGGCCGATTCCGCAAAACTCGAGACATCTCACGACGTAATGGCCTTTTACGTGAAATTCAATCGGAAGGTGATTGATATAATCGGGCATCGCTTGAACCTGCGCGAAAAGCGTGCCGTCGGGAGCGTAGATGCCGAAGCCGTGGTTCACGTCTTGCGACGTGACGTCGAAGACGAGTGGAACGTCCGCCGGCAGGACGGCAGGCATAACGAATGCGTACTGCGCCGCCGTTACCTCGATGTGCCGCGCTCCCACCGAAGCCTGTGCCCACGGATATGGAAAGAACGGCACCGTGAGCGCAAAAGCGACCACCGCAACGACGAGAACGAGCCCGAGCCAGAGCTTGCGGATGCGATACCCGGCGTCGTTCACGACGCTCTGCGGTAACGGCTTCTTCGCCCCATAGAGGGCGACGAAAAGCATCGCTGCTATCGCGATCGCCGCCACGACGAAAAAGATCCTCAAAACCAAGAGACCATCGCCCATGCATGACCCTCCTACGAGCATTCTACACCATGCTCGGCCCGAGGGAATGACGCGGGTCAATGACACGCGAATCACCTCTCGACAACCAGCGACGAGGAAAGGAAGCACGCGTGCCAGGAGAGATCGAACCTCAGCAGGTCCCAGAGAAAGCACGCGCGGGCGCCTTTCTCCTCGACGTTCGCGAACCCGCGGAGTGGGCGGAGGGGCATATCGAGGGGGCGACGCTCATTCCCCTCGGCCACCTCGCCGCCCGCGTTGCGGAGATTCCAACGGATCGTGAGATCGTGTGCATCTGTCGTTCGGGGGCCCGAAGCGGGCGGGCGCAAGCTGCGATCGAGGCCTCAGGGCGATTCGGGGCCTGTTACAACATGGCAGGCGGGATGTTGCGCTGGGTGCAGCGCGGATTGCCGGTAAAAAAGGGGCAGTGAGCTGAACGTGTCGATCGAAGAACTCTCGGCTACGGCGGCCGAACTCGAAGGGGCAAGCGCGTCGGAGATTTTACGCTGGGCGCTCGCGCAGTATTCCGGGTCTATCGTTGCGGCGTGCTCGTTCGGCGGGCCGAGCGGAATGGTGTTGCTCGATCAACTGGTGGCCTTGGATCGCACGGTACCGATTTTTTATCTCGACACCGGGCTGCTACACGAAGAGACCTACGCACATATTCGCGCCGTCGCAGAAAAATACGAGATCGCTCCCGTTGCCGTACGCCCGCCGATCGATTTGATCGCGCAATCGCAGAGTTATGGCGAACGTCTCTGGGAGCGAGACCCCGACCGGTGTTGTGGGATCCGCAAAATCGACGCGCAACGACGTTATCTTTCCGGATATCGCGCGTGGATTTCGGGAATCCGGCGCGATCAAACGCCGACGCGGGCGCGAACTCCCGTCGTCGAATGGGATCGCCGCTTCGAAATTGTGAAGGTCAATCCACTCGCACGCTGGAGCGAACGTGAAATCTGGAACTATATCGAGGCACACAATGTGCCCTATAACCCGCTCCACGATGCCGGCTATGGAAGCATCGGCTGCGTTCCCTGCACCGCACCGAGTACCGGCGCGGAGATCCGCAGTGGAAGATGGCCCGGACACGAGAAGACCGAGTGCGGCCTGCACCAACAATGAAACGCTCGCTTCTTCTGCTTGGGCTGCTCTTGCTCGCCGCATCGTCGGTAACGCTCCCGCCCGCGCCCGGGAAAGCGGTCGTCACGTTGACGCCGAAGCCCGGGTTCTGGTCGGAACCGGCGGTGGCGATCGATCCCGCCGATCCGCGCCGGGTCGTCGCGGCGTACCAGGTCGGTGGACTCGTCGCCTATTCGCGCAACGCCGGGCGCACCTGGACGAGCGTCGCAGCGGTTCCCCACGACCATCGCCTGATCGACGGGGATGTTTCGCTTGCCTACGACGCGCGGAGGCACGCCGTTCTCTGTTACATTGCGTTCGATAAACTCGGGACCGAGAGCTATTGGGCGCACCATGCGACGCGAAACGGCATTTTTGTGGAGCGCTCGAACGACGGCGGCGTTCACTGGCAGCGCCGCGCCGTCGCGGTGAAGGCTCCCGTCGGCCGCCCGAATGTCTTCGAGGACAAGCCCTATATCGTCGCCGACGACACGCACGGGCCCAATCGCGGCAATCTCTATATCGGATGGACCGAGTTCCATCGCGCGTACTCCGAAATGCTCTTTTCGCGCTCGACCGACGGCGGCGCGACGTGGTCGCACCCCATCCGCATCAGCACGATAAACGGCCTACCGCGTGACGATAACGGCGCGGTCGAGGGCTTCGACGGCGCCGTCGGCCCGCACGGGACGCTCTATACTGTCTGGCAGGACGGCACGCATATCGTGTTTGCCGTCTCGCGCGATGGGGGGAAAAACTTCGCGCCGTCGCACGCGATTATCGACGTCCCATCGATGAATTATTACGTGCAAGGCTATCAGGATCGTGAAGTCAACGGATTTCCCCAAATCGGAATGGCGCCGAAGGCGCATCGCCTCTTCATCACCTGGTCGGATTATCGGAACGGTGAGGTCGATATTTTTAGCGCGACCTCAACCGATAGCGGCGCCATCTGGAGCGCGCCGGTGAAGGTGAATTCCGATCGCGCGCATGACGGGCGCGACCACCTCTTTCAATGGTTATCGGTCGATCCCACGAGCGGCGACGCCTACGTCATTTTCGACGACCGTCGCGGCGACCCGAAGAACGAACTCGCCACCATTACGCTCGCGCGTTCGACCGATGGTGGGCGCAGCTACCGCAATTACGAATGGACGACGCAGCCCTTCGATCCCTCGTTTCAATTTATGGGCGATTACAACGGCATCGCGGCGTATGCCGGCCGCGTTTATGGCGTCTGGACCGAGGCGGCTCCGACGAAGGCGAAGCGCTGGAGCAAAGCGTGGCGTGCGCCGCGCACGATCGTTCGCCTCGGCATGGCGCAATTTTAGGTGGCGCCGAGGGCGGCCAAATCAGCACCCATCTGCCAGAGCAACGCGCCGCCACGATTTCACGCGATCCCGGCGGTCGAAACGAACGGCGATTCCCCTATAGGCGGCGATGCACATGCTCCCCGAGACAAGATAGTAATAGCGCTCGCGCCCTTTCCCAGCTCCCGGCCGATTCTGTAATGGCTCCGTGCCGCAGCAGGTGCGCAGGTCGGGCATGGGAATCGCTTTCCCCATTTGCCGTTCGAGGGCAACCCGCGGCTCGCCCACATAGAGATGGCGCTCTAACGTCGCCACTTTCCAGCGATTGAACCACGCTTCAATCGGCATGGCCGGTCCGAGAAACACGATAAAGAACAGCGCCCCTAATATAAGGGGAAATACTATATATCCCAAAGCCGTCCTCACGTACGAATTCCACGTCCCCAGCCGCGACACAAACCGCACGACGACCATCGTTAATAGGAGCGACGCCAGCAGCAAGAGCGCAATAATCGTATTGAAGGACATTACGTGTCCACTTTATGAATGGGAACCGATAAAGAGTATCGCACCCGTTCGCGGCTCAACCACGACGTATATCATTGGAACGACCGCCGAAAAACGGAATTTTTTATCCGGGAGAACATCGTAGGTCGCCCAGTCCATGCGGGGACAAATGAGCTCTTTTGGTTTCATCGGGAAGCAGTTCGGCTTCAACGTTCCGGCTACTCCTTCGCCGACCTCAGCCATTGCATTTCGGGAACCAATTTGTAAAAAGCTACTTCCAGCAATTCCGTGTTGGTGTGGCGCCTGGGGCAGCGCCGTAAATCCCAAAAACATCTCATCCGGCACCTGGCGTGAAAATGAATAGGATCGGAA
>JAJYMV010000016.1 GCA_021786705.1 bacterium | reverse complement strand
CCCGTCGGGGGTGGAGAATTTGCCGTCGATATAGAGCCGCTCGGTGCCCTCGGATTGCGGGGTCGGCACCGGAATTTGATACCCGGCGGAGCCCGCAGCGCGGAGCCGTTCGTAACTTAATCCGGCGAACGGCGAATCGGTCTTTAACTCATCGAAGAGTTCTTCAGCCGAACTCCAGGCAAAGTCTTTCGGATCGGCGAGCCGTTTACCGAGTTCGGCCGGCACGTACCAATCGGGTTTGCTCTCGCCGGGCGGGGGTGCGAAAGCATCGTAAAAACGCGCCCGACGTTCGGTGTTCGTCGACACGAAGGTGCTCTCGCCCCACGATGCCGCAGGAAAGACGACGTGGGCGAGCGCGGTCGTTTCGTTTGGATAGATGTCGGTAACCACGAGAAATTCGAGCCGTTCGCTAAAAATGCTCCGCGTTCGGCCCGCGTTTGGCAGCGTGACGAGCGGTTGGACGCTGGCGCAAAGAAGTGCTTTCTGCGTGCCCGCGTCGATCGCGTCGAGTTGTTCGAATATCGTTCTGTTGGGTATCCCGACGTGCCCGAGCGATCCGGAAACGAGCGGCGGATTCACGATCGATCCCTGATGCCCTCCGAGCGGTGAGTAGGAGCCGCCGACGCGCCCCATGTTTCCCGTCAGCAACGCGAGGTCGATCAACGAACAGATCATGTCGGTCCCGTGCGCCTGGTGTTCGAGCCCTTTGCCCGAAAGAAAGAGCGTGCGTTTCGATCCGCCGATGCTCTTTGCAACCGCGCGGATCGTCGCGGCCGAGACGCCGACGAGTTTCTCTACGCTTTCGGGTGCATACCGCGCGAGAACGAGCTCGCGGTATTCGTCGATCCCGTTGGTATGTGCGCGCACGAACGCTTCGTCATCGAGCCCCTCTTGGAGCAGCACGTGCCCGACGGCATTGTAGAACGCGACGTCGGTGCCGGGGTTAATGCGAACGAAGGTTCCGTATCGTTCGGCGGCGCGCGCCGCCTCGGTCCGGCGGACGTCGATCACGATGAGTTTTGCTCCGCTCTGCGCCCGCGCGGAGATACGATCGTAAATGACCGAGAGCGTCGCCGATGCATTCGTGCCGGCGAGCACGATAGCGTCGGCGGCTTCGATATCGGCGAGTGCCCACGGGTGCGCGCCGTTGCCCAACGAGCGCGAAAGGCCCGCGGATCCGGTTGCCGCGCAGAGCCGCCCGTTAAGATCGTAATTCGTCACTTTCAGCGCCGATGCGAGCTTCATATACGCGTAGGCATTTTCGCCGCCGAACCAATCCGCGTGGTAGATGCCGATGCTCGCCGGCCCATATCGGTCGAGATAGGCTTTGAGCCGTTCAGCGACGTGATCGAGCGCGCTCCGCCACGTCGATCGCAGCATCCGCGTTCCGACGCGCACGAGCGGGTAGCGAAGGCGGTCGCGCGTCGGTGCGTTGCTGCGGTAAAGCGACTCCGAGAGAAAGCCTCCGCGGACCGAGTAGTCGCCCGCATTGACCGGACACTTTGCATCGGGAACGAGCTGAACGTATCGGCCGTTCTCCATGCGAACGATCGGAAGGTCGGGCAACGTCGATTCGAATGCGCGAGCCGAAAGCACGCGGTAGCCGCACCCGACGTTGCAAAATCGGCAGCTCGTAGCACTGGTGCGGAGATCGACGATATCGGAGGTCGCCAGGAGACGACCGAGCAAGCCCGCGCGCTTCATCGGTTGCCTCCCGTTCCGTAGATCGTTTGGTTCTCTCGGAGGCTCTCGGATCGTCCGAAGATCGGTGCGGAGAGCGCGACTGCGTAGAGAACGTCGTCTTTGGTACTCGTCACTTGAATCTCCGGCAACGCTCTCGGTGCCGGGCCGCGCTCGACCGCCCCGGAGCGCGCGGCGTCGAAGACGCTTCCATGGCAAGGGCAGTCAAAACTTTCGGTCTCTCGCGAATACGCAACCTCGCAACCCATGTGCGTGCATATGAGGCTGTATGCAACCACTTCACCGCTACCGAGGAGCACCGCGCGCGCCGGCGAGGACTCATCTGGGTAGGCGAAATCGATCGCTCCGCGTTCCTTCAATTCTTCGAGCGTACCGATACGTCGACGCGGTGCCGCAGGCGTTGCCGCCTCGCCGATCTCCAACGAAAAAACGTCGGCCGCGATACCGCCGGCTATTGCCGTTGCGATCGTCGCGATCGACGCACCTCTGCTCACGTTCACGATCGTTCTCCCTCTCGACGCTCAGCATAGAGCGTCGCGGTGAACGAACGAAGAAAGCCGTGTGAACCAGATTCCTCCGGCTATCTTCGGTCGAAGGCGACCTGAGCCGAGCGAACCTCGGGCATGTGTCGTTCGGCCCAGCGCGCGAGCGCGCTCAACGGCTCGTCGAGGGTTCGTCCCAACGGCGTGAGCGAGTATTCGACGCGCGGCGGGATCTCCGGATAGAGCGTACGCGTCACGATGCCGTCGCGTTCGAGATCGCGCAGCGTTTGCGTGAGCATCTTCTGCGAAATTCCCGTCACCGAGCGCCGTAACTCGCCGAAGCGCACCGCTCCCTCAGAGCGCGCGAGGATACCGATGATCAGCGTGGTCCACTTATCGGCGATCCGGTCGAGCAGTTCGCGCACCGGGCAGTTCCCCGAGAATGCGTCGGGCTCGGCCTTGGTTTCCATTTGGTTCCTATACAACATTCGGGTGCCTTCTTGAGAACGGCTTCTTGGTATGCAATAGTAACTATACCACAAAAGGAGATTTAAATGAACAGCACCCTTGAAAAATATGCAATCGACCCGAGCCACACCTCGGTAGAGTTCCTGGTTCGCCACATGATGCTCGCCAAAGTGCGCGGTCGCTTTACCGACGTGACCGGATCCTTCGCGGTCCCCGAAGGGGGAACGCTCCCCGCCGATATCGAGGTACGAATCGGCGCCTCGTCGATCGACACGCGCGAAGAGCAGCGCGATACCCACCTCAAGTCTGCCGACTTCCTCGATGCCGAGCGCTTTGCGAGCATCGATTTCAAGGGCACGCAGGTCGAGGGAGCGGGCGAGAACTTCAAAGTCCACGGCATGCTCACCATTCACGGCGTGAGTCGGCCGGTCGTTCTCGACGCCGCCTTTGAAGGGCGCGCCGCCGATCCATGGGGAAACTCCCGCATCGGTTTTACTGCCCACACGAGCATTAGCCGGAAAGATTTCGGCTTAACCTGGAACCAGGCGTTGGAGACGGGCGGCGTTCTCGTCGGCGACGAAGTGCGCATCGAACTCAACGTCGAGGGGATCGCGCAGAAGTAACCGCAATGCAACCGACACTCTATATCCCGCATGGCGGCGGACCTTGCTTCTTTATGGAGTGGCCCGGTGATCCGTGGAAAAAGATGGAAGCGTACCTCCGTACGCTTCCATCGACCCTTGCGGAGCAGCCGCGCGCGATACTCGTGATCTCCGCTCATTGGGAGCGTGATATGCCGACGGTCACGGCGAACCCACAACCGCCGCCGATCTACGACTATACCGGCTTCCCCACGCATACCTACGAACTGCGCTACGATGCGCCCGGCTCGCCGAAACTCGCGCAGCGCGTTCGCGATCTCCTCACCGCAGCCGGGATCGCCTCGGCGAGCGACGAGCGGCGTGGGCTCGACCACGGTGCGTTCGTTCCACTCAAAGTCATCTATCCCGAAGCGCGCATCCCCGTCGTTCAGCTCTCGCTCCAGAGCGGTTACGATCCCCAGCGGCATCTCGCGATCGGAGCGGCGATCGCGCCGCTGCGCCGAGAAGGCGTGCTCGTTCTTGGAAGCGGGATGAGTTATCACAACCTCGGACGCATCTTCGATGGTCGCGATGACGGCGCGGCGGCGTTCGATGCATGGCTCGGCGAGGCCGCGCTCGCACCCGCACCGGTGCGCGCGGAGCGCTTCATCGAATGGGAGCGCGCACCGTTCGCGCGCGAGGCACATCCCGAAGAGGATCATCTCGTCCCGCTCTTCGTCGCCGCCGGCGCCGCCGGTCTCGGAGCGAGCCTCGATTATCACGATACCGTCTACGGCAAGGCGCTCTCCGCGTTCCGCTTCACGTAGACAAGCGAACGCTCGCGATTTTCGCATCTATTTGTTTTGCGAGTGTTAAATTCATTAATTTCAGCCCCGGCTGGCGAGCGCTCCCGAGGAATCTCGACGAGCCGCCAGCGAACCGTCGATAGTGGGGGGATCACGCGTCGGCCCGAGCGCCGGAACGGGGTTTCAAACGATGTCCGATTCGCGGATTCTCGATCGCGGCAAGCGGGTAGCCTGGAGATACCATGCTCGGCGATAACCCCCAGGCCGCACTCCGGCTCGCTGCCTCGCTCGCCGGTGGAGAGCGCGCCGCGCTGCTGCTGGAACGTTTCGGCACCGCACATCTCCAAGCGGCGATCGCTCCTGAGGGAGACCCGATCGACGATCTCGTCGGCACGCTGAACGCCCCGTCGCTCGAGGGTCTCGTTCGGCTCATCGCCCCCGACGCCGCGTCATTTCCATTCGCCATGACGAACGCTCGAGGGATGCTACTGCTCCCCGGGATCGCGGACTCCGACATCAGCGAACGCGTGCGGAGGCAATTGGAACTGCTCGCGATCTCGATTGCGGAATCGATCGAGAGCCTCTCCGTTTTCGATTACTCCGACGAACTCTCCGAAGGGATCACGATCTTTCGGTACCCCGACGACGAACCGGAGATCGAATACATCAATCGCTCGGCGGCCGAACGGCTCCGCTCTACGCCCGCCGAGCTACTCGCCAATCCGCGACGGCTCTTCCAGGGCGCAGAAAATCGGCGTTCGGCGCTTGGGTGGCTCGCGCGAGCACGCGCCGGCGACGACTCCCCCATCGAACAACGATTTCAGGCGACGAACGGATCGTATTACTGGATCCGCGTCCACGCACGGCCGCTTCCCGAGCGCGGCGGCGTTCCTCGCGTGCTGGCGGTCACTACAGATATTACCTTTAGTCGCGCGAGCGCCGAACGAGAGCGCACGCTCGCTGCCTGTATCGACGCTTCCGACGACGCCATTGCCATCTATCGCATCGGTAGGTCGGCACGAAAACTCGAGTCTTTCGTGTACGGGAATAATGCATTTCACGCCCTTGCCGCCAGTGAAAGACCGCGAGGATCGGTCTCGTTACGCAGCGCGAAAGGTGACGATCTCATTCAAGGTACGTTTGCATCGTTACGGGCCGACGGCACGCTACGCTCCGAAGTGCAGGTTCGCGATCGCGACGGACGGACTCTGCCGATGGAAGTGCATGCCCGGTATTTGCATAGCGAGGCCGGAAACGTCGACTTTTTCACGCTTTCGTTGCGGAACATCGGCGAGCGAATTGCCGCCGAACGTGACCGGCGCATGCTCGCGCACGCGATCGACGAGTCGCTCGATTTCTTTGCAATCGGCGATTTCGTCGCGCCGAGCGAAGGCGGATCGCACATTCGCTATATCAATCCTGCCTTCTCGCATCTCGTCGGCTATGAGGCCGACGAGTTGATCGGGAAATCATCGGGCATTCTGATTTCGCCGAATAACACCGAGCAAACCCTCACGACGCTGACCGAGAGCATCGAACGGCGCAAGACCGTGAACCTCGAACTGATGATGCGGACGAAGGACGGCCGCGATATCTGGTGCGAATTCGTCGCCCAGCCGATTTTCGACGATAGCGACGAAGGCGGCTACTGGTTGACGGTGGGGCGCGATATCACGTTGCGCAAGCAGTCGATGAGCCAGCTCGCGCTCCTCACCTGGGTGCTCGATGAAATCAACGCTCGCGTCACCATCTACGAACCCGCCGGGGGTGACGATTTTCACATTGCCTACGAGAATGCCGCCTCCGCCGAGCACAACCGCTATCTCTTTATCGAACTCATTCGCGAGGGCGGTATCGTTGGGAAACTCGTGAACGATCGCAAGTTCGCCGCGTCTCCGCTTCGCACCATGGTCGCCAACGACGGCGGAAACGGAGTGATCGATATCGAGATCCGCGCGCTCTTCGACGGCGCGGGCCGCCTCACCGCAGTTATCACGATCGAGCGGGATCTCACCTCCTCGAACGGCCCCGAAGGCTACCCGAGCGCGGCGCGGCTCGCACTCGTCACCGCCGGCACGCAGAATATTCTCCATGCCCCCTCTCCCGAGGCACGTTTGCGTGCGCTGAGCGCGACACTTCGCGAAGGCTTCGACGCATCGCTCTCGGTGGAACCCTCCGAAGCGAACCAACTCGACGGGTTACGCTTCGAACCGCAGAATCACCGCGCGACGATGTCCTATTTCTCCGATGCACCGAAACGCGCCCTTGTAACGTGGAAGGCTCCCCTCGGCGAACTGGAACTCACCACGCTCCGCCTCGCTCTCGAAACTTTTCTCGGGAGCGTTCAGGTCGGCAGCTGAAAGAATGCCGCGAGATCGAGTTCGCTCGCAACGGTGTCGGTAAGACGATCGAGCGAGCGCTCCCGCTCCCGCGCTACGAAACGCCATTGCGCGCTCGCGCTCAGCCCCAGCGAGCCACGGAGACGGCGCAGATACTCGTGCCGAAAGCGGTCGTCGTCGAAAAGCCCGTGCAAGTAGGTGCCTGCGGCGCGCCCATCCTCCGAACTCGCGCCGTCGAGCCGTGGAGTTGCACCGCCATCGCGAATCTCCGCGAAGGCGAGGCGATCCTTGTCGTAGGTCGTTTCGCCAACGTGAATCTCGTAGCCGCGAATCGCGAGACCGCTCGCAAGATGCGTGCCGCTCACCCGCTCCGTCCTCTTCTTCTGCATCATCGTCGTCGCCAGCGGCAACAGCGCGAGACCGAGATGCGTCCCGCCGGCCTCCACCCCATGCGGATCGTCGATGCTGCGCCCGAGCATCTGCATGCCGCCGCAGATACCGAGCGCGCTTCGCGCCCGTCGCACCGCTCCGTCGAGATTTCGTTCGCGGAGCCACTGGAGATCGGCGATCGTATTTTTCGAACCGGGAAGGATCGCGAGATCGGCGTTCGCCACATCCTCCGGGCGCGCGGTATACCGCAACTCCACCGACGGT
This sequence comes from bacterium, assembly GCA_021786705.1. GTDB lineage: Bacteria > Vulcanimicrobiota > Vulcanimicrobiia > Vulcanimicrobiales > Vulcanimicrobiaceae > JABEUX01. Next base: position 4,803 of record JAJYMV010000016.1, on the reverse strand, counting down.
TCGGCTGCGAGCGCTTCAAAATCGGTGAAATTCGAAAGATAGGGAAACGCGATAACCGCAATTCTTACGCGCTCGTCATCCCGGCGCGCGCCCCAAGGAGCGCCGAGCCGGCGCCGTTCGAGCGGGAGCGAATCTTCTTCGTCGAGTTGTAGATCCGTCAGGTAGGGAAGCACTCCGAAGCACGGACGCTCGCAAAGCCGTTCGATCTCGACGATTCCCGGCTCGAGTAGGCTCCGGTCGCCGCGAAATTTATTAATCGTAAACCCCGCGATCCGGGCGCGGTCGCGCTCGTCGAGGAGCGCGAGCGTTCCAAAGATCGACGCAAAGACCCCACCGCGATCGATATCGCCGACGAGCATGCAGCGAGCCTCGGCAGCGTGCGCCATCGCCATATTGACGATGTCGCCTTCCCGGAGATTGATCTCCGCAGGCGAGCCGGCCCCTTCGAGCACGATCGCGTCGTAGCGCTCGGCGAGGCGTTCGTACGATTCGAGTACCGCGGGCCAGAAACGCTCCCGATTCCGTCCGCGGTAATCCGAGGCGTGCACCGTTCCGAATCGCTCTCCATGGAGGACCACCTGTGCGCCCTCGATCGAACTCGGTTTGAGAAGCACTGGGTTCATATCGGCGCTCGGAGCGATACCCGCGGCCTCGGCCTGGAGCGCCTGGGCCCGGCCGATCTCTTTCCCATCGGGAGTGACGGCGGAATTGAGCGACATGTTCTGCGCTTTAAAGGGCGCCACGGCGACGCCGAGGCGAGCGAGATAGCGGCAGAGGGCTGCGGTGACGAGCGATTTCCCGACGTCTGAGCCCGTGCCGAGCACCATGAATGCCTTCGCGCGTCGCGCGCCTCGCCGTCTCGTTGCTTCCGTCGTCATGCGGCGCCTCCGATTCCCTCCCGGTGCGCCGGAGCCTTGTACGGAGGGCCAGCGACCCAAGCGGCGAAAGCCGATGCTTTGCCGACGCCCGAAGCGATACGGGCGTTTTTTATGCCGAGCCGCCTCATGCGGCCATTCTTGGCGGAGAGCCTACCGATGAACGAGCACCCAACCCTTGAAGCGCCCTCGCAACACCTCATTGCCGAAACCCCTCCACCATCGGTTGAGGCGCTCGTCGAACCGGTCGTAGAGCCCGCCCCCGAAGCCGCAGCCGCCGAACCGGTCGCAACCGAAGGCGCAGCCGCCGAGCCGGCCGCAACCGAAGCGGTCGCCGCCGGGCCGGCCGCGCCGAAAGGGCCGACGCCCGAGCAGCTCGCGGCGCGCCAACGCGCCCAGGAGCGCTGGGAGCGACTCGTCGCCGCACATACGAGCGGCGAGAGCCGCGAAGCCCGTGTGAAATCGCTGGTGAAGGGCGGCTTGCTCCTCGATATCGACGGCTACCGTGCCTTTCTGCCCGCGAGCCAGAGCGGCGAGCAGCGCGGAGCCGCTCTCGACCCGCTTGTCGGCACGACGGTCCAAGTCAAAGTGATCGATGTCGATGAGACGCGGAAGCGCCTCGTCGTCTCTCGTCGCCGCGCGCTCGCACAAGAACGTCGCGAAAGCCGTAGCGCTACGATTGCCTCTCTTGAGGTTGGGAAAGAATGCGATGCTACCGTCGTCCGCTTGACCGACTTCGGTGCGTTCGTCGACCTCGGCGGCGGTGTCGACGCGCTCATTCCTATGAGCGAACTCGATTTCGAACGCGTGGCGAAGGCCTCCGATGTCGTCAACGTCGGCGAACGCCTGCGCGTACGCATTCTCCGCGTCGAAGGCAACGGCAAGAAAATTGCCGCGTCGCGCAAAGCGATGCTCGCCGACCCGTGGCGCGACAACGCCGCGCTGCTCCGCAACGGGGCGACGGTTGAGGGAACGGTGGTTGCGCTCGAGCCGCGGCTCGCCGTTGAGGTCGCACCCGGAATCGTCGGAACGATCTCCGACCGCGAAGCCGATCCCGCCGATTACGCGATCGGTGAAAAAGTCGAGGTAACGATCCGTTCCCTCGATATGCGCGCGCGTCGTCTGCGCTTGAGCGTCCTGCATGGGACTCCGGCGATGACCTCGACCGGATTCGCTCCGCTCGGCCAGGAGTTGCGCCGCTAAGCGCAACTCCCGAACCGGCCGCATCGATCGCGCGGCTAGCGGAACATCGTCGGCGCGCCGCCGACGTCGAAGTGCCCGCGGAGAGCGGCATTTGCCAGCGCCCGCAGCGCCTCGAGATGAGCCCGAGTGATTTCATCGAGCCCCTTGCGCCCGAGCCCCGTGCTCGTAGCATCGCGGAGATTGACCAGTTCGGCCCGCGCGAGCGCTTGCGCGTCGCTCGGGGTTCCCGGCATCGGGTGCAGCCACATCGTCGCCAGACGTTTTGCAAACGCAACCTGTAGATTGCGTTTGATCACCCCGTCGTGCGCGACGAGGCCGTCGGCGATATCGCCGAAGATCGTCGCTTGCGCCCACGTGAAGAGATCGCTCAGGCTCATCGTCGAATTCGCACGATACTTCGTGTGGATGTCGGCGATGCGCTGAAGCGTCAACGGAGCGAACACCTCGTTGAGCGCCGCATTTTGCGCCGCATTGATGGTTTCCACCACCGGCACGTCGTGACGCGGCGTCGGGTTATAGGCCCAGGTACCGTTCGTAAACGAGCTCACTTCGGAGTACGTGAGGCTCCGTAAAACGTCGGGATTGAAGTGCCACGCATTATTGTCGAAGAGTTCGCTTGCAAGAAGGTTCCAGGCGCGAATCTCCTGCTTGCGCGGGACCGCCGCGAGCGGGAGCGTCGCGTGCGGATCGGTACGGCGCGAACGCGAGAGGTACTCGCCGCCGATCGTGTGCGCCGCCATCAGCGAACAACGCAGATCGTCGGTGAAGGGATAGATGAACGCGAGGCGCGCTTCGTCGTATGCATGTCCCGGCGAGGGGAAGCGCGCGAGCACCGCGTTCATCAGCCCGCGCATCATGCCGACCTGCCCCTCACACCAATGCAATGGGTGGTCGGTGAGCATGAACTGAAAGACACGCGGATCGATCGCATGTCCGGAGGCGAAATCGACATCTTCGTCGGAGGCGAAGCGGTCGTACGGATTCGCCCATTTTGAAGCCCACCGTTCGAGCGTCGGAAGCTCGGCCTGCGGCGTCGTCGCCCCGATATATCCATAGCCGTATCGAATGGCGTGGTAATCGTACGGCCCGAGAACGAGTTGTTCGTAATCGCCCTGCGGAGTGCCCTTCGGCCAAAGGTTGATCGGATTGTACGCCATCACCGAGGTCGAGATGCCGTATTTTTCGGTAAAGGCTTTGCTTTGGAGATCCTTCGCCGTATAGGCCATCGCGCTGATGAAATTGTGCTGCAGCCCGAAATCGTGGCCGGATTCATGCAGTACGGTGGAGCGAATCGCCTCGAGAACGAACTTCTTTTCGGCGGCGGCGGAATCGGGAAGCCCGCGTGCGGGAGCGATTAGGAAGCGATAGGCACGCCCGGCGGTTCCTTCAACGGCATCGACGTTAATGCCGACGTTGAGTTCTTCGCCGGTCCGCGGGTCGCCGATGATGAGCGCTTCCGCTCCGTACTGCGGCTGCGTCGTGTCGACCCAACGCACGACGTTATACGAAAGGTTCTCGGGGTCGGCATTCGCCGGAAGCTGTTGTACTTTCACGGCATTGAGAATGCCGATCTTTTGAAACGCATCGTTCCAGGTGAGCAGCGCCTTGCGGATCGTCGCGCGATAGGCGACCGGCACGTCGTTGCCGATTGAAAAGACGAGCGGATGCGTCGCGATCGACGGCTTGCCCGGGCTTTCCGGCTTGAAATTCCATCGGAGAATGTAGTTGACGTTCCGCGTCTCGTGGTCGTCACTGGCAAAATTCAAGCGCGGGATACTGAAAAAGCCGACGCGCGGATCGTAGATACGCGGAACGAAGCCGTCGTTGGGCTCCTTCAAGATGTTATAGGTCATGCCGACCTCGATGCTACGAGCATCGGGCGCGTTGTCGATCAGATTCGGATCGAAGCTCGCCCAGGTCTGTCGGACGTGCAGGACGTCGTTCTTGGGAAACGCCTTCGCCGTGCTAAAAAACGTCCGCGACGGATCGAGATGATATCCGTGCATCGGGTTGTGGATCGTCTGCGAGAACACCGCGTTATAGTTGGCGACATCACCGAGAAAGGGTGCTGCAGGAATGACGATATTTCCGGTCGCTGCGTCGCGAGCGACGATCGGCACGACGGCGATAACCGAGGCCGGCATCGACTGCTTCGCCGCCAACGCTTGCGGCGTTCCCGGAACCGTCTGCGCGATGCGATTTGGCCAGCGCAACGCAATTTTTCCGTCGGCTCGGTCGAACTCGAAAATGCGCGCCGGAGCGACGTACGGCTCGCCGGCGGCGGGGCCGAACCCGCCGAGCCCCGTGGAGGGCACGGAGGTTTCCACGAACGACTGACCGATCTGCTTGGGAGAGAGAACGAAGTAGTACATCCCGGCCTTACGGATCAGTGGGATGAGCCCGGGCTCGACCTTCGCACCTTTGATAAAGACCGCGTATGGTGCGGGCTGCGGCCCGGCACCGGGGGCCATCTGCGCGCGGGCCGGTCCTCCCGCCAAAGCGGCAAAGAGCGCAAGCGCGATCGCACCTGGCATCGCAAAACGACGCACGAAACCTCCTACATGTGTACCCCCGTCAGCGGGGGACGAGCGAACGAGAAAAGTCTTTACAAAGGGGTTTCGCAGGCGCGCTCCCGCTTCCCGCCCCGGGGCACCCCGGCCGAATGACCTGTAAGCGCAAAGCGATGATGTCCGGTTTGCGCAAAGCAGAGATGTCCGATCTGGGC
>JAJYMV010000045.1 GCA_021786705.1 bacterium | reverse complement strand
CATATGCTAAGGCTACACTACTAAGGTGAGACTTAGCAAGAGGGCGCTCTTGATGAGAGGTGACCGAGCGAACCTGAGAAGATACGGCGACCGTATTGTTGGTGCATCGTTTTGAAAACGATGGGTGCGAGGTTGGGCAGGGAGGCGCTGGAGTGGGGCGCGTGTCCCGCGCGTCTACGGAACCGTGCTTCCACCGGCGATGAGGCGTTCGGCGATCGCTCGTTCGTATTCTCGATACGGGCATTGGCTTGCTGCATCGTTTAGAAACGGCAGTGCCGCGCGTCGATCCGAGTATAAGAGATATGTCCCGCGATAAAAAGTCGCCTCGCAGGTTCGCAACCGCTCCTTTAGGGAGCCCGTCGCCATCACGGTACTCGGCAGCGATGTGAGTGGTGCGCGTCCAAGGTAAACATCGATTACCGACTGCGGCCAGATGGTGGAGTTCGGCCCGGGCCTGCCGCCGGCTGCCACCGGTGGTTGGTGAAGTGCGCGTTTTGCAACGAGCACCCAGAGTTCGGCATAGGAATTACGCGGCGATAGTTTGCGCGCACGCTCCGCGTAGGTGAGAGCCGAGCGTAGATCGCCTACCGCAAATGCTATAAAGGCGCGAACGAGATATGGGCGCTCCCACTGCGGCCGTGCGCGTGCAGCCGCTTCATCGTCGCGAAGCGCGCCTCGAATATCGCCGATGGAAAAAAGCGCAAAGCTACGGGCGAGAAGCGGCTGCACATCGTGCGGGTGCTTATTGAGAACGTCGTCAAATTCGTGAATGCCGGCCGCGAAATAGCCGAGATCCGAATAGGCTTGGCCAAGGGCGAAGCGAGCGAATGTATCGTCCTGTCCCGTACCATCGTATTGAGCGATTCCTTGGGCGGCATCGGCAGTTGCAAGACCGTCGTTTCCGATTGCGGCTTCGACAAGCGCTTTGAGCGTAAAGGAATCTCCCGAGTTCGACGCATTCGCCACGTCAACATCCGTTAGGGCCTCTTTATAACGACGCTGCATATAATAAATCTCCGCCCGTCCCAGGCGTGCCGAACGCGACTGGGGATCGTACGCCAACACCGCGTTGTAATCGGAAATTGCTGCAGCGAGCTTGTGGTGATGAATTTCTGTCGCCGCGCGAACGAGGCGAGGCCATGAATCGCGCGGATAGGAGGCGATCGCCCGCGCGCACGACATCGCCGGGCGGACTTCGTCGACGTGAAGGATCTCGGTCTGCAGGAGGCCCGGCATGGTCAGAGGTGCGGTCGTGCTGCCTGCCGGCAGATTTGCAGCTGCCGCGTAATCGGTGCCACGCAGTTGTTCCGGCGTAAACCAACCCATATCGGCAGAGTAGTTCGATGGCATCGATTTGCCGAGCGTTGCGAAGGGTTCGCTTGCGAGGCGAGCCTGCGCCCTTACGGCTTCGGTGCGATTCATAAAAATCAAGCCGCTGAGATGAATTCGTTCGGGGACGACACATCCCGCGGCGCGCCCGCGCGACGTTGAAAAAATGCCGAGTAACGCGATGCAAGAGGCGGTGAGAATACATCGACGAATGATGGATCGCATGCGCCCTCTCATACCGCATCGCCTCTCGCGCGTCCTGGGGGCGCTTTGTATTATGACGTCGATCCAGCTCGTGCCAAGCGCGATCGTCGCGGCGGCGCAGAAGCGTCTCCCACTGTATGTAACGGTCGAGGGGGTCCGGTTGTCGTACCGACAGGTTTTAAAGCTGAGTGGCCTGGCGCTTGAGGGGGCGGGCGTGCTTCGAACCGCAGTAAAGAAAACGGCCGCGGAGATGCCGCCGGGCGCCCGCGACGTGTACTACGACGGGACCGATGCCCACGGCAAACCAATTATTTGGATATCGAGTTCGCTCGCTGCAGCGCCGAAGCTTTCGAACGTTGCCTCGGCAGAGTTTCAACGCGAAGAAACGGCTGCAGGCTTGCTGGCCGTGCTCGGCGTGGGTGGAGGCGCCCCGGCCCTTCAAAGCCTCTACGGGAAGGTACGCTTCGATGCGAACTCGCGTCAAAAGCTGGGTATCGAACTCGCTACCGCTATCGAAAAAATGAGCGAAAAGGTGGTGAAGTATTCCACGCAGGAGCGTCGATGGATGTTTGCGAGTCTGACCGCCGGCATGCCTCGATCTCGCGTGGCGCAGCTGCTGCAGTCTCGCGGAATTTCGGCGACGGCAACAAAGGTGGGTCGAGGCGTGCGATCGACGATGCTCGTATCGCTTCCAGGTGCCTTCGAACCGGGATGTTACTTTTCAAGGAACGTCACGATCGCGTTCGACGCGGCGGGACGGTTGTATAAAATGGACCTCAGCCAGCCGATTCCGGATTGCCTTTAGCCGCTCGCGCTGTCGCTTCGTACGGTCAGCTTTTGCGCCAAAAGATTGCGAATCGGTGCAAGTAGGACCACATCGCGAACCGTCGGTTACGAAACGCCTTCCGACAGGTAACGGTGCTTCCCGCCGTATTCTACGCGCACTTCTTTGCATCGGTGGCAGCGGCGTTTCCGTTCAACCGGCGGCCCCGCGCGTTTCACAGATTTCCGCAAGGATTAGGCAGGTAGACTCGCATAGAAATGGCTATGCGACATCCGGCATTGGGGCTCGTGCTCACGCTCGTTTTGACTGCTTGCGGAGGCGGCGGGGGCGCTAGCGTCGGCGTGCCCGCTACGCCCACGATCGCCCATCGCTCGGTCGTCCCCTGTAGTGCCATTCAAGACCTACGGTCGCTCGGCAGCGATCTCTCCCAGGTTACCAATCCGGCGACGCACGATACGATGGAATACACCGTCATCGGCGACGGGGCGCTCAGCGACGACGTACTCGTCATGTTCCCCGGAACGGGGCAAATTCTCACGGGATGGCCCGTGCAGATGCTGACGAACAGCACCTCTAGCCCATCGATCACCAAGAGCGTTGCCTACGATCCGCTCGAAGATGGTTCCGTCTCGCTCTGTCACGATTACCGAATCGTGCTCTTTGATTATCCCGGTGTTGGGCTGACGACGATGAACGGCAGCGTGACGCGCGACGCGATCGCCAGCGATGTCGATGCGATGCTGAACGATGCTTCGGTGCGATACGGCATTTCGACGAATGTCGTCGATCCGGTCGGCTGGTCGCTCGGAACCACGAACGCCGAGAAGTTTGCCGTGCTCTCACCCGTATCGCGTCCGTCGCGCACGATTCACAACGTCATTCTCATTGCCGCCGGCCCGGGAGGAAGCCGGCAGGCGCAGGTGGGCCCGGATTCTGCATCCTGCGTGACCACGATGTTCGATGCCTCCGTCTCGGCGACGGGCTCGCTAAAGAATCAACTCGATGCGACGCTCACCGAAATGATCTTCCCGTACATCGGGCAGACGCAGTCGCAGTCCGGAACGACGAGCGGATGCACGGCGACGGTAACGAGCTCGACGGTTACCCTGAACGTGACGCCCGATTGCGGAATTCTTAACCATTGCCTCGAGTATCTTGCGGGATCGATCGTCGACATGAACACCTATCCGTGGAGCATGACCGGCGGCATCGATTCGACCGTCTACTCCAACGAACGCGAGCTCTCGAACGATTTCGACGTTGCGTATTGCTCGGGAGCCGGGCCAAATTTTACTTCGACGGGATGCACGGCATATGGACCAATTAAAATGAGCGTGCAAAACGGCGGCGTCTGCGAAACCGATACGAGCGACCCCGATCTACCAGTCGCCTCGGCCTGCGCACCATTACAAATAACCGGGCGCCTGACGGTTCTCAATGGGTACGAAGATTTGCTGACGCAATGGACCTACGGCAAGGCGTTGGTCGATGCGTACGCGCAGCAGCTGGGCGCTTCGAGAGCCGTGCTAAAGACCTATCCGGGAGAAGCCGGGCACGGCGTGATGATTCAGCATCCCCTCTGGACGCAGACGGAGATCGCGGCGGCGATGCAATGAGTACGAAGTTTTTCGCCAAGCTCATCGGCCTTTGGACGCTGCTAATCGTGCTGTGCTTGGCGATGAGCGGGCGGGCCTCGGTCGATATTTTGAATGCACTCTTCACCGAGCCCGGGCTGATGTTCGTCGCCGGCGTTTTTACGATGCTTTTTGGTTTGGCGATCGTCTTGACGCACAATCGATGGAGATCGGGGCCGCTCGCCGCGGTCGTTACGCTGCTCGGATGGCTCGCCCTGTTCAAAGGAGTTGTGTTGGCGAGTTTACCTCCTGCGCTCATCATCGAAGCGTTTGCGACGTTGAACTTCCCAAAATTTCTCGCGCTCTATCTTGGAATCGCGTTCCTCGTCGGCGTGCTGTTGACGTACGCGGGCTTCAGGTCGCGCGAGTAGGGCGGCGCGTTTCGCGAGATCCTTCGGATTGGAGGGCAAAAACAGCAAGCGATAGGTGCTTTACACCTCCGAGAAGGTCGAGCTTGCTAGCCTGCGAATGGCTGCCCGAAAGGTAGCAGCGGCCGCCGATACGAGGAAGATCGACGATGTGTAAACGCCCCCTCTTAGTATGTTCGATTCTTGTGTTTGAAGCGCTCGTTGCGTGTTCGTCGGGAACGAGTACGGGGCCGAGCGGCAGCGCCGTACCGACGGCTCCACCGCTCTCGGTGAACGTCGCCGGAACGCTGCAGTCCGTCGGAGAGACGGCGGTTTTACAGGTGAGCCAGCAAGGCTATCTCGGCCCGTTCACGATTACCTCGAGTGACGGTGCCGTCTTAAGTTTAGCTCCGAAACTGCAGTCCACGCAGCGCGCGCCTGCCGCGAGCGGTCCGCAGACGATTATCAGCTCGAACGGGCAAGCGTACGTGTACGCACTCGCGCAGGGTTCGGCCTCGATCGGCATCACCGGATATGGCGGCATCAGCATCGCGCCGCCGCAATTACAGAACATCGCCATCGGAGCGGCGACTCCATCTCCGTCACCGACTCCGTCACCGACTCCGTCACCGACTCCGTCACCGACTCCGTCTCCGACTCCGTCTCCGTCTCCGGTACCAACCCCGGGCCCGGTCGTGCTGACGCCGAGCAGCCTTGCCTTTACCGCCGTTGGCGCCGCCAACGTGCAGAGCACGACGGCGAGCGAAACAAACTATAGCGGAGCCTTTGCGGCTTCCACGGCGGCGGCCGGGCAAAGCAACTCGTGCAGCGGTATCGCGACGATATCTCCGGCAAGCGGAACGAATTTCAGCGTGACCCCGGTCGCAGCCGGCCACTGCACCTTCGCGCTTACCGGTGCCGGAACGCAGAGCGCGACGCTTACGATCGATGTCACCACCACCAACGTCGGAGGTTCATAAGCGATGATCGCCTGGAAGCGCCCGCTCGCGCTCGCATTGGTTGCCTCGCTCGCCGCATGCGGCGGCTCCGGCGGCGGCAGCGCACCATCATCTCTCCTGCCCGGCAACGCACCGGCGCCTCCGCAGACGACGAGCGTCGCGTTTCGCATCGTCATTCCCGCGGCGAGCACGGTGAGTGCGTCGCGCTCCCCACGCTATATCTCCGCGTCGACGCGGTCGGCATCGATCGCCGTGGCGCCGAGCGGTGGAAGCCCCGGCACGCCGGTGGTGATAAATTGCTCGACGACGTGCAGCGGCACCGTCAACGCACCGGTCGGCAGCGACACGTTCACCGTGAACCTCTACGACGCGCCGAACGCCGGCGGGCACCTGCTTTCCACCGGCACGCTGACGCAAAGCATCGTTATCGACCAAGCGAACAACGTAAATCTGACCTTTAACGGCGTCGTCGCATCGCTGAACATCGCGCTCGCCTCACCGACGATCGTGCCCGGTAGTGCGGGTTCCGTCGGTGTGAATGTCAGCGCGCTCGATGCCGACGGTAACACGATCGTGGGTCCCGGCACCTACGTGAATGCAGCCGGCTCGCCCATAAGCATTACGTTGAGCGATTCGGATACGTCGGGAAATTCAACGCTCTCGCAAACCTCGGTGACGCAACCGACCGTGGGCATCACGTTGAACTACACAGCTGCGTTCAATGCGAACCCTACCATTACCGCATCGGCGAGCGGAGTGAGCAGTGCGAGCGTGGTGTTGCATTTCGCGGCACCGACGCTGACGACTTTAAGCGCGGTGTCGGGCGTCGCGGGCAACGCGGTGAGCGAAACGATAACCGGAACGAACTTCGTGAGCGGCAGTACCTCGGTTGCGACGAGCGGCTCGGGCGTGACGGTGAGTAACGTCAGCGTTGCGAACTCGACCACGCTGACCGCAACGTTCACGCTCGCCGCCGGCGCAACGTTCGGCACGCAGAACATAACGGTGAGCACCACGAACGGTACGAGTGGGAGTTTTCCCTTCGCCGTTGCAACTGGTTCGGTGCTTACCGTCACCGCAGCGACCGACACGAGCCCGGGCACGCCGCCTGGGACGGGCAGCGGAGCGGTTGGGGATCTCCGCAGCGCGATTCTCGCCGCGGACGCGCAGACCGGCGATTCGATCGTTTTTAATTGTGGTTCGCCCTGCCACATCACGCTCGCCGGGCCGCTGCCGCCCATGACGGCCAATATGGTGATCGATGGTGGAGCCTACGGCAACGTGGTGATTGACGGAGGCAATACCTATCGCGCGTTTTGGGCGCAGAGCGGCACGATCGTGCTGGCAAATCTGGAGATCGAGAACGCGCTCGCCCACGGTGGGAATGGCGCTGGATCTGAAGATACGGGAGGCGGTGGTGGGGCCGGGCTTGGTGCCGGGCTCTTCATCGACAGCGCTAACGTCTCGACGATCGACCTCTACTTTCTCAGCGACGCGGTCGTCGGCGGCAACGGCGGTAGCGGGTATAACAGCCCCGCCCATACTGGAGCTGGTGGTGGCGGGCTCGGCGGCAATGGCGCCCCCGGCACGGGCGGTGCCGGCGGCGGCGGTGGAATTTTGGGCGCGGGCAGCGCTGGTGCATCGTTCAATGGTGGGCTCGGCGGCGTCGGCTTTAGCAACATCGCGGCGAGCGGTAGCCTGAGTTCGTCGACTGCAACGCCTGCGACACCGGCGATCGCTGGGTACGGCGGCGGTGGCGGGGGTGGTGGCGATTACGTTGGGGCCGGCAGTTTCAACGGTGGCAACGGCGGCGCGGGTGGCTTCGGCGGCGGGGGCGGCGGCGGCGGCGGGGCCAGCGTGGCAGGCACCGGCGACGGCGGCGTCGGGGGCGCCGGCGGATTTGGTGGCGGCGGCGGTGCCGGCGGAGTCGGCCCCGGCGGAAGCAGTATCGGTGGTGCCGGCGGTGCGGGAGGCGGCGGGGGATCCGGCTTTGGCGCCGGCGGCGCGGGTGGCGTCCTGGCGAGCATCGTCGGCGGCTTCGGCGCCGGCTTCTTTTACGGTGGTGGCGGAGCTGCGGCAGGACCCGCGATCTTCATAAACGCCGGGAACCTCACGACGGTGGCGAGCGGGGCTAGCGGAACGTCGGCGACCGGTGGCGCCGCCGGCGGCAGCGGTGCCACCGGAGGCGGGAGCGACGCGACACCGGTCTTCAACTTCGCAGGAACCGTCAACGGCTCGAGCGCGACCGGCCCGGTTGCAAGCGCGCTCGGGAACTCGGCTCCGTAGCGCCGGTCGCGCCCGCTTCGTGTCGTCGCGGCGTGACGCGGTGTCACGCCAAGTCGGGCGTGGTGTCACGCCAAGTAGGCCCCGAAGGGGCCGTATCGAGGCGGCGAGCTCGAAATGGGTGTCACGCCGAGTAGGCCCCGAAGGGGGCGTATCGAGGCGGCGAGCATATCGGGCTGAGACCTTGCTGCACTGCAACACAGCACGTCGCCCGCGGAACGACGAATGAAAAGCCCGCGTCGCTAACAACGACGCGGGCATAACCTTGGTGGAGATGAGGAGACTCGAACTCCTGACCCCTTACATGCGAAGCAAGTGCTCTACCAGCTGAGCTACATCCCCAAGGGCGCCGGGCTCGATTCTACGCAGGAGCGGTTGGCCCTGTCAAAGCATTTTGCCGCACGCGGGGCGCCGGCGCGGCGGGGCAGCGACGAAGCGCCGCCCCGGTTCGCCTGGGGAGGGATTTGAGACTCGGTCTCAAAATTGCCCCAACGTGGAAACCGAATACGAGACGCGCCCCCGGGAGGCGATCGCGCGCATCTTGCGCGCCGAACCTCGCTTTTTCTCGGCGAGCGAGCTTTGCACGCGCCTCGACGAGGCTGGGACGCCGGTCTCTCGCGCGACCGTCTATCGCACTCTCGAGCGACTTGCCGCAAAAGGCGAGGCGGCGCTCCGCCTCAACGATCGCGGCGAGGCGACCTTTATGTCCTGCGATAACGGCCACCATCACCACGCCATCTGCCGTTCCTGTGGCCGCGTCGAAGATGTCGCGTGCAGTGCGCTCGATAACTTCGTCGAGCGCCTCCATTCGCTCCACGGTTTTCAACTCGACGACCACTCACTCGAATTTCACGGAAAGTGTCGCTCATGCGTTTAATTCCGCGCGCGTTCGCGCTCCTCGCGCTCCTTGCCGTCGCCGCATGCAACGGACATGCGTCCACTGCACCGTCGTCCTCCCCTGCGGGAAGTGCCGGGCCGGCACCGATCGACGTCGTCACCACGTTCTCGACGCTCAACTCCTTCGTGAACGGCGTCGGCGGTCGGTACGTTCGCGCGCGAAACATTGTGCCGGTCGGCGCCTCACCCGAGACCTTTCAACCGACGCCGCAGAGCATCGCCGTCTTGAGCGGCGCGCAACTCGTCGTCGAGAACGGCACCGGTATCGATGCCTGGGTCGACCGTTTGGTGCGCGGGGCCGGCGTTCCGCGCTCGCGCGTGCTCGTCATCACCGACGGCATGCCGGTCGTCGGCGGGAATCCGCATCTCTGGATGGATCCGGTGCTCGCGAAAACCTACGTTGCGAAGATTCTCACCGCGCTCGTGCGTATCGATCCGGCGCACGCAGCGGCATTCAAGAAGAACGCCGTTGCCTACGATGCGAAACTCGATGCGCTCACCGCGTGGATCCGCTCGCAGATCGCCACCATCCCTCCCGCGCGGCGCCAACTGATCGTCTTTCACGATGCGTGGCCCTATTTCGCGAAGCGCTTCGGCATCGAAATCGTCGGTTCGCTCGTTCCGGCCCCCGGCCAGGAACCGAATCCGCGCCGCCTCGCAGAGCTCGTCACACTCGCGCGCGCGCGCCACGTACGTGCGGTCTTCGCCGAACCAGAATACAGCGCGAAACTCGCGAACGCGTTTGCCGGAAGCGCCGATATTCACGTCGTCACCGATCTCTACGACGATTCGATCGGGCACCGCGCCGCCGTCCACGATTACCTTTCGATGATGCGCTACAATACCGAACAATTGGTGCGCGCGCTCAAATGAGCTGCGATGTCGAACTCCATAAAGTGCGCGTCTCCTACGATGCGTTCTGCGCGCTCGAATCGATCGATCTCTGCGTGCAGCATGGAGAGGCGCTCGGCATCGTCGGCCCCAACGGCTCGGGAAAATCGACCCTTCTTAAGACGATTGCGGGGCTGCTACGGCCCGAACGCGGCAGTATCTGCGTCTTCGGCACGGCACCGCGCCGCTTGCCGCGCGGCAGCATCGCCTACGTTCCGCAGGTGGAGGCGGTCGACTGGGGCTTCCCGGCGACGGTTAGCGATGTCGTGGCGATGGGACGCTTCGCTCACCTGCCGTGGTGGCGGCGTTTTGGGCCCGCGGATCGCGCGCTCGTCGAGGAAGCGATCGAGGCCGTCGGCATGAGCGCGATGGCGGGGCGCCATATCGCCGAACTCTCCGGCGGGCAGCAACAACGCGCCTTTATCGCACGCGCGCTCGCGCAGCAGCCGCGCTTGCTCTTGCTCGACGAACCGACCACCGGCGTCGATGCCGCGACCGAAGAAGCGCTCCGCCAAGTCGTGCGCGGCGTCGTCGCGCGCGGAACCCCCGTGCTGATGACCACGCACGATCTCGAACGCGTCAACGAGTGGTTCGACCGCTTGATGGTGCTCGATCGCCGCATGCTCGCACTGGGAACGCCCGATGAAGTCGCGGCGTCGGGGGCCTATGCGGCGATTCGCGAACACACGCACACGCACGGCCATTTGCGCGTCGATCACGATCCGCACGAAGGGCACGAAGCGCATCCCGAGGTGCGCGTATGATGCACGCCCTGCTCGCGCCGTTCGCGTATCCGTTCATGCAACGCGCGCTCGTGGCCGCGCTCATCGTCGGCGCGCTCTGTTCGATGATGGGCACCTACGTCGTCCTGCGGAAGCTCGCGTTCATCGGCGATGGGCTCGCGCACGCCTCCTTCGCCGGTATCGTCATCGCCTATCTGCGCAACATCGATTACCAGCTCGGCGCCGCGGTCGTTGCCGTTCTTACCGCGCTCGGCATCGGTTTCGTTCACCGCAAGGGAAAGGTCTCGCTCGATACCTCGATCGGCGTGCTCTTTACCGCGGCCTTCGCCTTGGGTATCTTTTTGATGAGTCGGCAGACGCGATATACGCTCGATCTGCAGAGCTTTCTCTTCGGCGATATCCTATCAGTGACGCGCGGCGACCTCATCTTTATCGTCGTGGTCGGAGCCGCCGTCTTCGTCGCCGCGATGCTCGCCTACCGCGACATGCTCTTTGCTTCGTTCGATCCGGTCGTCGCCGAAGCCGCAGGGCTTCCGGTGAAATGGCTCGATTACGGTCTGCTCGTCGCGCTCGCGCTCACCATCGTCGTCGCACTGCAGTCGGTCGGCATCGTGCTCGTCGCCGCGCTGCTCGTCACGCCCGCAGCGGCGGCCTATCAACTCGCAAAACGTTTTACACCGATGCTCCTGCTCTCCGCCGCATTCGGCGTGACGAGCACGGTCGGCGGTCTCTACGCTTCGTATTTCTTGGGAAGTTCGAGCGGCGCGACGATCGTTTTGGTGGCGACGCTGCTATTTTTCATCGCCGTTGCGCTCAAACGGCTCCGCCCCGCGTAACACCCGCAGATGCTGCGGGGCGCTGCGCTTCAGATAGCCGGCCTCGACGAGCGCGTCGAAAACCTCGCCGAGCAACGCTCGCTCGTTTTTATTCGGCATCCCCGCCCAACGCATCGCCGCCTCGTTGATATCGATCTCGTTCCCCGGCTCAAGCAATGAGGCGATGAAGGCGATCGGGAGTTTGTTCCGTTCCATGCGCCGTTCGAGCGAAGCGAGCGCGGTACGGAAATCGCTCGGCGGCATCGCTTCCGGCGTCGGCGCGGACGGGGGCGTAACTGCAGGCGCCGGCGGCGCGTCGGGAACCTCGCCGTGCGCGGGCATGACGATGCGTGCGATCGCGGCGTCTGCAAGCGAGGGGAACGCGCGGGCGATCGCGAGCAGAAGCCGTTGCATGGGATCGGCATCGACGCGCGGGCGTCGTCGTTCGATCCCATCGAGCAAGCGCCGCGCGACCACGCGCGGATCGGCGCGACGCGTTCCCTTCGGCGCCGTCGTTCCTGAGGCTGCCGAGAACTCCGTCGCAACGACGCCCGGGTCGCAGTACGAGACGGCGATTCCCTCCGCGCGTAATTCGCGGCGTAATTGCGTGCATGCCGCGCGTACCGCGGCCTTTGCCGCGCAATAGGCGCCGAAGCCCGGGACCGGCATCACCGCGAGCCCCGAACCCATCATCGCGATCGTTCCGCGCGTCGCGCGCAGATCGGCGTGTAGCGCGCGCGTGATGCGTAAGGGGCCGGCGAGATGGAGTTGCCACTGGTCGTCGAGCCCCGCATCGCTCTGCTCCAGTAACGTGCCGGCACGCGCCGCCCCGGCGTTATGGAGAAGAATATCGATCCGCGGAAGCGTCGCCCGAGCAGCTGCGGCGATTCGCGCCGGTGCATCGGCGGCGGTGACGTCGCAGGCGAGCGTCGCAAAGGGCGTGCGCGCTCCAACCTCGGCGACA
>JAJYMV010000091.1 GCA_021786705.1 bacterium | reverse complement strand
TGTGTTGAATTCCCTCGATACGTTTGCTTCGCAACCTACTCGGGATGACAAGGTAGGTTCGCCGCTGTCACGCCGAATAGCGCTCCTGTCACGCCGAGTAGGGCGCTTTAGCGCCCGTATCGAGGCGCACATGCATCGTGGCGCGCGTGTGTTGAATTCCCTCGATACGGTTGCTTCGCAACCTACTCGGGATGACAAGGTAGGTTCGCCGCTGTCACGCCGAGTACGCTCTTGTCACGCCGAGTAGGCGGCGAAGCCGCCGAATCGGGGCGCGCGTTCGCGCTCGCTAGAATGCGGCGAGTTGGAGTTGCGGTGCGAACGGAGAATCGTCGGCGGGAATCGTTCCGTCGACGGCGATCTGCGAGATGAGCGCGGCGATGCGGCGCGACGATGCTTTCGGTGCGACTTCTTCCTGGCGAATTCGAATTTGCACCAGGCGCGCGGGATCGGAGATCATCCGTTGTACCGCCCCGACCACCTGTGCCGCTCCGTGGAGCGCGACTTCACCGAGCCCGTTCTTGCGAACGAAATCGACGTTCCCTCGCTCTTGCCCCGGCACGTAATCGTAGACGACGACGGGGAGCTGTGCGGCGTTCGCCTCGGCGAGCGAGCCCGGCCCGGCCTTGGTAACCAGTAGATCGACGGCTCGAAAATATTCGGGAATCTGATCGGTAAAACCGAGGAGGTGCATCCGCGTGGGAAGCGTCGGCGCGAGTTCGGCGAGCCGCTCGCGCAGGGCTTCGTTCCGTCCGCAGACGACGACGAGCTCCACCGGCAAGTCGGCTTTCGCCAGCGCGATCGCGGTCGTCATGAGTTTGCCGCCGCCTTCGCCGCCCGCCATGAGCATCACGATCGAGGCTGCCTGCGGAAGGCCGAGTTCGCGACGCAATTCTTGTTTGGTGCCGACGACGTCGTCGAACTTCGGGTGAATCGGATGCCCGAGCCAGCGCAAGCGCGCCGGCGAGACGCCGCGCGATAAGGCGCGCAGGTAGACCTCCCGCGCCGGAACGACGATAGCGTCGGCGTCGGGTGTGAGCCAGGATTCGTGAACCTTCCCGAGGTCGGTGATGACGGTCACGATTGGAATGTGGTTGAGCCCGGCATCCGCGCGCGCGCGCAACGCGGCGTGATTGAGCAGCGGATGCACCGAGACGATCACGTCGGGTCGATATTCGAGGAAGAGATTTCGCAGCCGTTCGCGATAGAGCGGTTCGCAAAAGCGCACCAACGCGCGGTAGCGTCGGCGGCCGTTGGTCGCATAATAGAGTGCGCCGTAGACCGGCGGAGCATAACGCAGCGCCATGCTGTAGCCAAGGCCGAGCTGGGTCAACGGGAAGGCGCAGTGCGCCGCCACATCGTCGATGCGGTGAACGAAGGCGGGATCCGTGCGTTCGTCGAGCGCCGCGCAGATCGCATTGCTTGCGCTGCGGTGCCCGCCGCCGGTATCCGAAATGAGAAAGAGTGCGCGCTTAGCCATTATCTCCCCGTTAGGCGCGCACCGGTATCCTCTTCGTCCGCCGACGTCGCGACGACGCGTTTCGAGTGCGGCGGCTGGTCGGGGCAAGGAGGCTGATGAGCGCTTGAGCCGGAGCATCGTAAAAGCGGAAGATGTCGCCGAACTCGACCTCAGGGTTTCGGTGGTGGCCGTCATGATCCTCGGGCAGCACGATCTGGAGGGGGCGTAGGATCGCCTCTATCGGGCGTGGGGTGCGCCAGCCCAACTCGGTGGTATGGCGCCACCAGACGTGGAGCTGGCCTAGGAGGAGCCCCAGAAGTGCCCCTTGCCACGAGAGGCGGGCGGCGGCCGCCGCGACGATGAGGTAGGGCAGCGCGCCGAGGATGCCGTCGAGAAGGATCGCCGGGTCTCGCGAGAGGACGGCGTGATCCCAATAGGAACGACGGCGATCGTGATGGGTGCGAAGGTGTAACGTGAACCAAAGATGCTGCGGAACGTGATACAAAAACGTAGAGCCGAGATCCCCGACGACGAGGACGATCAGTAATGCGCCGACGATGTGCATGGTTGCGTTCCCTTCTCGCTCGCGTGACGCCGATCTCGCTGGCGATGTTGTGCGCCTGCGATGCGTTCTCCCTGCAAAAACAGACGCTCGTCGAACGAAACGCGCGTTTCGACGTTCCTTTAGTTAACGCAACCTTAAGTTGGCCGCAGCATCGTTCGCTCGTCGGTCTCGCCGGCGGCGATTTCGCACGCAACGGCGGCATCGCACGCGACGACGTACGTGCGATCGTGCGAGCGATACTCGCCGACAATCCCCGTATCGATGCCGTCTCGGCGATCTATCTCGCGATCCTCACCGAGCGTGCCTCCCGAAACAACGATCTTCCACCGCTCTTCCTCGCTGCGACGTTACTGCAAGAATCCGCGTACGATCCGTATGCGCTTTCGTCATCGGGCGCGATCGGCATCGGGCAATTCATGCCAGGGACCGCCGCGTCGGTCGGGCTCGATCCATTCGATCCCTATGCCTCTATCGCGGCGTCGGCGCGGTTGATCGGCGGATACGTCGCGCGCTATCGTAACGCACGCACCAGTTCGTTGCGCGGTTCTCCCTACGCGCTTGCCTTGGCTGCATATAATGCCGGGCCGGGTGCGGTGAGCGCGTATCGCGGCGTGCCACCGTACGCCGAGACCGAGCAGTATATCGCGTTGATTCGCTATCGTTGGGAGAAGATGCGAGCGTACGAAGGCCGGGGGCGGATTCTCCTGCGGTTGTAGAGAAGCGCGCCGACGATGAGTCGGTTCCGTCAATTGCTCGCGCGACAACCAATCGCGCGCGATTCCGTTCAGAGCGAAGGGCCGACGCTCCGTCGCGCGCTCGGCTGGCCGGCACTCACCGCAATTGGGCTGGGAACGATGCTCGGCGGAATATTTCCGACCATCGGCGCCGGCGCGCACGTTGCGGGCCCGGCGGTCATTCTCGCATATCTGTTTTCCGGGCTCGTGAGCCTCTGCGTCGCACTCTGTTATGCAGAGTTCGCCTCGATGGTTCCGATCGCGGGGAGCGCTTATACCTATGCGTATGCGACGCTCGGAGAATTCGTGGCGTGGGTGATCGGCTGGGATCTCATCCTCGAATACGGGCTCTCCGTCGCGCCGACCGCATCGTCGTGGTCGCAGTACGCCGAGCACCTGCTCGCGAAAATCGGCGTCGTTCTTCCGATGTGGGCGCGCGAAGCGAACGTTTTTACCGCGCATCCACAAATCGATCTGGTCGCGGCGCTCATCACGTTGGCGATTGCGGTCCTGGTGGCGATCGGCATCCGCGAGTCGGCGCACGTCAACGGGGCGTTGGTGATTTTTCAAGTGCTCTCGATGGTGGTCTTTCTCGCCGTCGTCTTGCCGGGAGTGCGCGCGGCGAATCTCACGCCTTTCGCGCCGCACGGATGGCA
Organism: bacterium; assembly: GCA_021786705.1. GTDB lineage: Bacteria > Vulcanimicrobiota > Vulcanimicrobiia > Vulcanimicrobiales > Vulcanimicrobiaceae > JABEUX01. Next base: position 8,486 of record JAJYMV010000091.1, on the reverse strand, counting down.
CGGGATCGTGGCGAGCACCGCGCTGGTTTTCTACGCGTACATCGGTTTCGATACCGTCACGGTGGCGTCGGAGGAAGCGCACGAACCGAAGCGCCACGTTCCAATCGGCATCTTGCTCGCGCTGGCAATCGGCGGCCTGCTCTACGTAGCAATCGCCTACGCGACCGTCGGCGCGATCCCCTACGGGCGGCTCTCCGATGGTGCGGCGATGCTCGACGCGCTCGCAAACGTCTCGCGGAATAACGCGCTCTACGTCATCGTGGCGCTCGGCGGCGTCGCCGGCAACACGACCGTCATGCTCACCTCGCTTCTCGGGCAAATTCGCATTTTCTACGTTATGGCGCGCGATCGGATGTTGCCGCCGGGAGTCGCGCGCATTCACCCGGTCTTCCGCACTCCGGCTCGCATGACCATCGTGACGGGGGTTATCGTCGCCGTTCTCGCCGCCGCACTTCCGCTCTCGACGTTGTTGGACTTCGTAAATATCGGGACGCTCTCGGCGTTCGCCATCGTCTGCGCCGGCGTGCTGGTGCTACGCATCGTCGAGCCGGATGCGCCAAGACCGTTTCGTGCACCGCTCGCGCCGCTCTTCACCGTCCTCGGCGCACTCGGTTGCATCTACCTCATTACCGGGCTCTCGCTGCCGACGTGGTTGCGGTTCGCGGCATGGTTCGTCGTTGGGCTCGCGGTCTATTTTCTCTATGGATTTCACCGTTCGTTGCTGCGGCCGGACCCGAACCAATGAACGTTGCCGATTTCGGCGAGCGCTATCGCGAACGCATTTGGGAGAGCCATTTCGCCGAGGATTTCGAACGCGACGTCGTCACCGGGCTCTCCGCGTCGAACAAGTCGATCCCGTCGAAGTACCTCTACGACGCACTCGGATCGACGCTCTTCGAGGCGATCGTTTTACTTCCCGAATACGATTTGCCGAGGCGTGAAAACGCGCTGTTGGAGCGATATGTGGAACGTATCGTCGGTCGTTCGAACGGGAGGCTCCGCTTGCTTGAGCTCGGGAGCGGCAGCTCTCAGAAAACGCGAACGCTCATCGAGGCGGCGATCGAATGCCACGAAGCCGTCGAATACACCGCGATCGACATAGCGCTCGAAGCGGTGCGCGCCGCGGCGGTGCAATTGCTCGATCGCTATCCGCGCGTCGACGTTCGTGCCTTCGTCGGCGACTATTTTCAGGTGCTCGGTGAAATCGCGCCGCAGCCCACGACGCTCGCGCTTTTCTTAGGGTCGAACCTGGGCAATTATCCGGGCGAGCGCGGCGTCGCGCTTCTTCGAGCGCTTCGTGGAGCGCTCGCTCCATCCGATACTCTCTTGCTCGGCGTTGACGTGCGGAAGGATCGCGCCCTGATGGAACGCGCCTATAACGACGGCATCGGCGTCACCGCAGCGTTCTCGAAGAACGTTCTCGCACGCGTCAACCGCGATCTCGGTGCGGAGATCGATCTCGAAAACTTCGCCCATCTCGCGCGCTTCGAGGAAGGCACCGGAAGCGTCGAATCCTATCTGGTCGCCGATCGCGCCGCAACGTATTCGCTCGGCGGTGGTCGTGGGACGGTGCGCTTCGCGGCGGGCGAACGCATCCATATAGAATCGTCGCACAAATTCACGCACGAAGAACTGCAAGATCTCGCGACCGCTAGCGGATTTGTGGAGCGAGCCTATCTGCCCGACGAAGAAGCGGCGTTTGCGTTAGTGCTTTGGGAGCGCGGCGACGACGCGGCCGAGCGGAACACTCCGTCGTTGGCGCATCTCGAGTAACCGAAAAGCGCTCTCGCTCAACAGGGCGAGAGCGACGACGCCGATCGCGCCTTCGATAAGCATCGCGCGGTTTTGCAAGGCGAAGCCGGTGAATACGATCGCGCCGAGCCCGCTGCCGCCGACGTAACCGCCGAGCGTCGCCAACGCGATGCTGCCCAGCGTCGCAATGCGCAGCCCGGAGAGAACTGCGGGCATCGCCGATGGAAGTTCGATGCGAAGCCGACGCCTCCACGGCGGCAGCCCTAATGCAGCGGCAATCTCGCGTTGCTCGACCGGGATCGCCCGAATGCCGACGACCGTACTCCGAAAGATGGCGTAGAGTGCGTATGCAACTAACGCGATCTCGACGCTCGTGTCGCCGAGTCCGACGAAGCGCACGAGGACCGCGAGGAGCGCGAGCGACGGCACGGTGTAGAGCGCTCCCAGAAGAGCGGAGACGCCGCGTTCGGCGCTCGAGCGATCGGCGAGTAGCAGCGCCGACGGAATGGCGATTGCGGCGGCGACGGCGACGGCGACGGCGCAGAGCGCGATATGCGCGGGACCGCCGAGATCATCGTCGGCCCTCGCGTTCGTCGATACGTGCGAGGCGATAGCGATGCAGGAGTTCGTCGCCGCGAAGCAATTCGGCGGTGAACGCATCGGGGGGGGGCTTCGAGCAACGTGCGCGGCGATCCGATTGCTTGTAGGCGGCCATCACGCATGACGGCGATGCGATTCCCTAACAAGAGCGCTTCGTCGACGTCGTGCGTGACGAAAAACGTCGTGGTGCGCGCATCGCTGAGAACGGCGAGCAACTCGGATTGCAGGTGCGGGCGCAGGATCGGGTCGACCGCGCCGAAGGGTTCGTCGAGCAAGAGCAGGCGAGGGTAGGCGATGAGCGCGCGAGCGATGCCGACGCGCTGCGCCTGGCCGCCGGAGAGTTCGCGCGGCCGACGGGAGCGATAGGTGGAGGGCTCGAGGCGGACAGCCGCGAGCAATTCGTCGATTCGCGCGTTCGTGCGCTCGCGCGTCCAGCCGAGCGTTTCGGGCACGAGCGCGAGATTCTCGGCGACGGTGAGATGAGCGAAAAGCCCGACGCCCTGTATCGCATAGCCGATACTTTGCCGGAGCGGCCCGAGTTCGACCGTACGAACGTCGCGCCCGTCGATGGTGACGCAACCCTCGCTGAGTTCGACCAAACGATTGATGCAACGAAGAAGCGTGCTCTTTCCCGATCCCGATGCGCCGACGACGGCGAGCAACTCACCGGGGTTGACCTGGAGCGAAAGGCAATCGAGAGCGGGTGCGGTGCTACCCGAAAAACGAACGGAGGCACGATCGAGGGCGACGGAATAGGGTGCGTCGCTCATCGATTCTCGCGAAGGAATGCACGTGCCACCGACGCGGGCGCGGCTTGTGCGGCTTCGATGCGTTCGTTCATCGCGGAGACCGCTTGCGTCGTAAGCCGCGCCGAGAGCGCATCGAGCCGCTCGCGAACGATCGGGAAACGAGCGAGTGTCGCTTCGCGAACGACGGGCGCGGCGTGATAAGCCGGCCAAAAATGGCGGTCGTCACGAAGCACGACGAGGTTGCGCGCCGCGATCGTTCCGTCGGTCGTGAACGCGGTGGCGATGTCGGCTTTGCCGTCGAGTAGGGCTTCGTATTTTAATGCGATGTCGTACGTCCGAACCGACGCGAAATGGAAGCCTCCATAAAAACGCTGCAATCCGGGTAGCCCGTCGGGGCGGGCGAGAAACTCTTGAATCGTCGCGAGGCGCAAGCGGGGTGCGAGGCGCGAACACTCCGAGAGCGTCGTAAGATGGTAACGCTCGGAGATCGCACGCGTGGTTGCTAAAGCTTGCGAATCGTTCATTGGTGCCGGCGTCAACCACGTCGCAGCATATCGGGTACGAAACGCTTGCCGAAGCAGCGCGAGCAGCGCCGCGCCGTCGCTCATGGGGGCGTGGTGCAAAACGTCAATGAGCGCGGTGCCGGTATATTCGGGATAACAATCGATATCGCCGCGTTCGAGCGCCGCCAAAGCAATTTGCGTGGATCCGAGATTGAAACGGCGTTCGACCGAAAGGCCGGCGCTTTCGAGCGTCTGGGAGTACAATTCGGCGAGAAGTATCGATTCGGCGAAATTTTTCGATCCGACGCGTACCGAATGCGTCGGCGAGCAGCGTGCGAGCGCGATCGCACCGCCGATGGTTGCCAATGCGGTAACGCGCCGCATCAGGTGCGCGCCTCGGCGCTGCGAACCAGGAGCGAGAGCAGTGCGTCGACGGCGAATGCAAGCGCGGCAACCGTCGCCGCCGCTGCGAGTAAGAGCGCCTCATTTCCGGTCTGCAATCCTCGCACGATCCCATCGCCGAGGCCGCCGCCGCCGATAAATGTGGCGAGGGTCGCGCTGGCAATGCATTCGACTCCGGCGGTGCGCAGGCCGGCAAGTGCGAGCGGCGCCGTTGCCGGTACCTCAACCCGAAGAAAGCGCGTGCGTGCCGCGAGGCCCAGCGCATCGGCGACCTCACGCTGCGCCGGCGACAACGAGCGCATTCCGGCGTCGACCGAGATCGCGATGGGAGGCAGCGCGAGCAACGCGAGCGCGAGGACCGCCGGCAGACGGCCGACGCCGAGCCACGGGAGCAGCAAGGCAAGCACGGCGATCGTCGGCAGGCTTCGCGCGATACCGACCCCGCCGAGCGTCGCGGCGCGCGCGAAGCGCGTTTTTGCGGTCAGTAGCGCGAGCGGAACCCCTACCGCGGTGGCGATTGCGAGCGCGGCCCCGGCGATTTCCAGGTGCGCGCCCGCCTCGACGAGCAAATCGGAGAGCATCGAGGCTAGAGTTTCGCTCGCGCTCGGCGAATCCCGCGAAAACGATGCTCCAGCGATTCGAAGCCGCCGTGCCGCCGCAAAACGCGGAACGCGGTGATGCCGAGCTTTATTTCAGCCGCGAACTCTCGTGGTTGGCTTTCAACGAGCGCGTGCTCGAAGAAGCGCTGGACGCAAAAAATGCTCTGCTCGAACGCCTGAAATTCGTCTCCATATTCGGAACGAATCTCGACGAATTTTTTATGATTCGCGTCGCCGCGATCAAGCAGCAGATCGCCGCCGGCGTCACTACGCGCTCCGACGATGGGCGGCTCCCCGCCGAGCACCTCTCCGCCATCTCGGCGAGCATTCGCGAGACGTTGCCGCGGCAAATGCAGGTGCTTCGCGACGAACTCTTCCCCGCCATCGCCGAGAAGGGCGTGCGCATCCTCGCCGTGACCGATCTCGATGAGGAGCGCGCCCGCACCGTCGAACACGTCTTCGACGAACGTATTTTCCCCGTCCTCACCCCGCTCGCCGTCGATAGCGGACACCCGTTCCCCTATATCTCGAATCTCTCGCTATCGTTGGCGGTCGAACTCGAAGAGGTTACCCCCGAAGGCGTCGACGTCCATTTCGCGCGCGTCAAGATCCCGCCGACGCTCCCGCGCTTTATCGAAATTTCCGAAAGCGCGCCCGGCGAGCGAAGCTTCGTGCTGATCGAAGACGCAATCGCGCACCATCTCGATGCTTTGTTCCCCGGAATGGCCGTTCGCGCTTCGTATCTCTTCCGCGTGACGCGCGACGCCGACCTCGACCTACAGGAAGATGAGGCCGATGATTTGCTTCAAGCGATCGAATCGGAGTTGCAAAAGCGTCGTTTTGGCGAGCCCGTACGCCTCGAAGTGGAGCGCGGTATTCCCGAAAACTTGCGCGCGTTTCTGCTCGATGCACTCGATTTGAGCGAATCGGATTGCTACGATATCGACGGTTTTATGGGGCTGAGCGATTTGATGTCGCTCTATCGCCTTGCGGGACACGACGAATTGCGCGATCTTCCATACACGCCGGCGATTCCGACGCGGCTTCGCGGTGTGGCCGATCTCTTTGCGGCGATTCGCGAAGGCGATATTTTGTTGCATCATCCGTACGATTCGTTCGATCCGGTCGTGCAATTCGTGCAGGCCGCGGCGAACGACGAACGTGTTCTGGCAATTAAAGCCACGCTCTATCGCACCTCGGGCAGCGATTCTCCGATCGTGCGCGCGCTCTTAGAAGCTGCGGAGAACGAGAAACAAGTAGCGGTGGTTATCGAGCTCAAAGCGCGCTTCGATGAAGAAAATAATATCGAATGGGCGCGGCGCCTCGAGCGTGCGGGCGTCCACGTCGTCTATGGGTTCCCGGGCCTGAAGGTTCACGCGAAAGCGCTCTTGGTCGTGCGCGAAGACGACGACGGCATCCGTCGCTACATGCATTTCGGAACCGGCAATTACAACGAAAAGAGCGCGCGGCTCTACACGGATTTCAGCCTCTTCACTGCACGCGCGCGCCTCGGGGCGGATCTCGCGCAGATGTTTAACGCGCTCACCGGTTTTGCCAAGGTTACCGATTACGACGAGTTGCTCGTCGCTCCCGTGACATTGCGGCGCGAAATTCTCGCCGCGATCGATCGCGAGACCGAACATGCGGAGGCCGGGCGGCCGTGCGGGATTCGGGCGAAGCTCAACGCTCTCACTGACAAAGAGGTGGTGCGCGCGCTCTATCGCGCCTCTCAGGCGGGGGTGCCGATCGATCTCTTAGTGCGCGGCATGTGTACGCTGCGCCCCGGCGTGTCGGGTTTGAGCGAGAGCATTCGCGTCCGGTCCATCGTGGGGCGCTTTCTGGAGCACTCGCGGCTCTTCGCCTTCACCGATGGCGGCGCGCGGAAGCTCTTCATCGGCAGTGCGGATTGGATGGGGCGCAATCTGGATCGTCGCGTCGAGCTCGCCGTGCCGATCGAGGACCGCGAGATGGCCGCCGAGTTGGATCGCATGCTTGCGTCGGTACTCTTCGCCGATACCCAGCAGTCGCGAGAGCTGCTCCCCGATGGGAGCTACCGGCGCCTCGCGGCGCGGCCGGGGGCGGGGATCGACGCTCAGTCCGAGCTTCTCCGGCGCCGCGAGCGCTCGCTTTCTTAATCTCCCCCTAATCTTTTCAGGTTAGACTCGGGGTAGTTCGGGGGCGCCCGCGCCATGGCGCCGACCCCGGATTTCTCGTTTCATACAGGAGGTTTGCTCTGAGTACACTCACTCGACTCCTGCTCGTCGCGGCGATCGCCGCGTTCACCGTTGGACCCGTCAGCGCGGCAACGGTTCAGAACGCGTCGCCTCGCCTCGTCGCACAGGCAGAATCGCAGAGCACCGGAACAGTGAGCGGATCGCTTCACGATGTCTCCGGCGCTCCGGTTGCGGGGGCGACGATCGCCGTCCGCGGCCCCAAGACGTATTACGGTCTCTCCGATGCGAAGGGAGATTTCACGATCTCCGGCATCGCACCCGGAGTCTACGAAATTATCGTGACCAAGCCTGGTTACCAAACCGCGACCGACACGGACTACACCGTCGTCGCGGGCCAGAGCCAGAGCGTCGTCGTTACGATGCATGCCGCGACGTTCTCGTCGCTGCGGACGATCGCCACGGTTCGTGCCGTCGGCCGCGGAACGTTTAATACGACGCCGGCGGCGGTCAACGTCGTTTCATCGGCGGCGTACGCAAACCAAGGCGCGGTTCAGGTGACCCGCGTACTTAGCCAAGTACCGGGCGTGCAGATTTCCTTCCCCTCGAGCAGCGCGAATGCCGCAGTTCCGGGCTCCATCACGGTTCCCGATATTCGCGGTGCGGGCTCTTTCGAAACCGCAACGTTGATCGATGGGCACCCGGTCTCGGTCGGTACCTACGGCGACTACGTAACGACGTTCCTGAACGCCTATATGTTCTCGAACACCGAAGTCGTGAAGGGCCCCGGTGCTACGGTGCCGGTCAACTACGCCATCGGCGGAACGTTGAACTTCCGTACGAAGGATCCCACGTTCAAACCGACCCCCGATCTCGCTCTCGGCATCACGAATCACGGCGGAACGTTCTCGAACTTCGGGTTCTCCGATACCGTGAGCCGCCTCGGTTTAGTGTTCGACATCGCGACGATCGACGATCCGTCGGTGCTCAATAACCAGGCGGTCTATTACGATCCCTCGGGAACCTTCGACACGGGCCTCGGAAAGCCGATTCATGGTTTCAACGGCGCGAGCACCTCGACGACGATTCCGGGAACCTCGTCGAGCATTCAGACGATCTACCCGCTCGTTGCATGCTGCTATAACGTTCAAGGGCAGTACACGCAGACCGCCGAGTTGGTGAAGTTCCGGTATAAACTCTCGGAGGCAACGACGGCGACGGTGAGCTATCTCGGCTCGCAGACCTTCTCCGATCAAAACGGGAACACCGGGAACCTCACGCTCGGCACCTTCTCGCCGCTCGCCGGATACTCCGGAAGCCTCGCAGCGGGTGGGCTTGGCGTGAATTACCTGCATACCGGCGGAACCGATCAAGAGATCAACAACGAGCCGATTCTGCAAGCAGAGGTTCGCTCGACGTTGGGCCGCGATACGGTCCTCGCGCGGTATTACCACGCTTCGATTCTGCGCCAAGTGACCGAAGGCAATCCCAATGGAACGCCCGACCTCGTGACGCAGACGCTCTACGGTTCGTCCTGCCCCGGGAAAATCACGGGCAACGTCTGCTCCACGGCGCCGATTTTCTACAACGGCACCCCGGTGACGCTCTCGGTTCACGATACCTACCTGCAGACCGAGCAGGACGCGCTCTCGGGCATTTCATTCCTTTATCTCCACCCCATCGGCAGCAATACGCTCAGCTTCGGCGTCG
>JAJYMV010000017.1 GCA_021786705.1 bacterium | reverse complement strand
GCTGCGTGCCGCCGGAGAGATTGGCGACCAACTGCGCGATATTTGGGGTGCGAATACGCAACCGTTCGACCATCGCTTCGCTCGCCCGCTCTTCGGCGGAGGCATCTAACCACCCCAACGCACGAGCGAAACGATCGAGATGCGCGAGCGTCGTGTTTGCGAGCACGCTCATCCCCAACACGAGCCCTTGCGCTTTGCGATCTTCGGTAACGAACGCGATGCCCGCCGCGATAGTGCCGGCGGGCGTCCGCACGTGCAGCGCCTCGCCGTCGACGGTGACCGAACCGGCCGCGGGATCGGCACCCGCAACCGCCCGCAGGATCTCCGTTCGCCCGGCGCCGACGAGCCCTCCCAGCCCGAGAATCTCCCCGGCACGAACTTCGAAGCGCACGTCGCGAACGCCGCGCGCGGTGAGCCCGGCGACCGCGAGCCGAATCGGCGCATCGGCTGCTACGGCGGGAAGATCCGGAAAGCGCGCGTCGACCGGGCGCCCGACCATCGCCTGCAAAATTTCATCGATGGGAAACGCCGGGGCCGCGCGCGTATCGATGCTCGCCCCGTCGCGCAGGACGGTGACGCGATCGGCGACGCGCGCTAACTCCTCCATGCGATGCGAAATATAGACGATGCCGACGCCCTTGCTCTTGAGCGTCGCGACGATCTCGAAGAGCCGATCGATCTCCCGCTCCGAGAGTGCCGCCGTGGGTTCGTCCATCACCAACACGCGCACGTTTTTCGCGAGCGCCTTTGCAATCTCGACGAGTTGCTGGATGCCGACCGAGAGCTCGCCGACGGGGCGATCGAGCGGGATATCGATTCCAAACTCCGCGATCAGTTCGACGGCGCGCGCACGCGCCGCCGCATCATCGAGGAATGGACCGCGTTGCGGTTCCTTTCCGAGAAAAATATTGGCGACAGCATCGAATTGCGGCACGAGCGTGAACTCTTGATAGATCATTCCGATCCCCAGACGCTCGGCATCGCGTGGGGAGGCGATGCGCACGCGCTCGCCGTCGATGAAAATCTCTCCGGTATCGGCGGGTTGCGCGCCGGAGAGAATCTTCATGAGCGTCGATTTGCCGGCACCATTCTCGCCGACCAATGCCAAGACTTCGCCGCTACGGACGAAGATCGAGACATCGGCGAGTGCGCGGACGCCGGGAAACGATTTCCCGATCGCGCGCATCTCCAACAGCGGTGCGTCGGGAATGACTTAGGGCGCCTTCTTCGCGTCGGCGGCAGTATACGTTCCTACGGGCACCTTCACCACTTTCGGAGGAATCTTGCCGGCGAAATAATCGTGCAGCGTATCGATCACCATTTTCCCGATTTGGTCGGGATGCTGCACGACGTCGCCGTACATTTCACCCTTCGCAATCGCGGTACGAGCCTCGGGCGTCGCGTCGAAGCCGACGATGGCGACCTTGCCGGCCATTCCGGCGGCGCGCACCGCCGTGAGCGCACCGAGCGCCGAATCGTCGTTGATGCCGAAAATTCCGCGCAGGTGCGGGTGGCTCTGAAGAATATCGCCGACATCGTTCGCGGCTTTATCGCGTTGCCCGCCGGAATCGACGTCGGCAACGATTTTGGCTTTCGGACACGATGCGGCGAGATATTCTTTGAAGCCACGAACGCGATCTTGAACGCTCGTCACCTCGGGCTCGTCGACGATGGCAACCTCGCCGGTTCCGCCGATCGCCTTGCAGATCAGCTTGCCGGCCTCCATGCCGCCTTCGACGTTATCGCTGGCGATATGTGCGACGACGACGCCCTGTTTGCTCGTGCTCGCGATATCGGCGGTGAAGACCGGAATCTTCGCTCGATTCGCTTCCACGATCGCGCTGCCGATCGCCTTGGAATCGTAGGGTGTCAGGACGATCGCGTTCACGTGCTTGGAAATGAAATCTTCCACCTGCGACTGCTGCCGCGCGTTATCGCGATTGGCGTCGACGACGTTGAGCGCGTAGCCGTATTTCTTCGCCTCGGCGCGCATGCCGGCTTCCATCTCTTGATAGAACTGCGCTTCGCGATTCTGAATGGAGACGCCGATCGTCTTGGTCGGCGCGCTCGTCGCGCTCCCTCCCGAGGCGGCGCCGGATTTCGAAGCGCCATGGGAGGAGCATGCGACCAGCGCAAGCACCGCCACGATAGCCAAGCGACGAACAATTTTCACGGGGTCCCCTTTCGTATCACGCAACAGCGAACGAGCCTTAGGATTCGCGCGCTGAAGGTTGGCGTTCGGTCTCGGCAGCGCCTTCGTCTCCCTCCCAGAGCCGACGAATGACGAGTACGAGCCCCAGCGTCGCGACGAGGGTTACCGCGCTCCACACCCAGGCCGGCAACCAAGCGCCCTGCAACCACGCACCGGTAGCGAAGAGCACGCCGTAGATTGCGGCGAGCCCGAGCACCCAACCCGCGAGCGCGGCGGCAGGCGAATCCTGCGATTTGGGGAGCCCGTAGCGTTCGCGGAGATACTTCCAGCCCGGGCCCGGCGGGTGAACGCGCCGGTAGAACTCGACGAGCACGCGCTCGTCCTTCGGCGGAAAGAGCAGCGTGATGCCGAGCCACGCAACGGTGGTGACGCCGACGCCGATGAGCAGCGAGGTTGTCGGATCGACCGCGTGCCCGAATTTACCGGCGATAAAAAACGCAATCGCGATGAGAAATGAGACCGCCATTGCGGCGATCTCACTCGCCGCATCGATGCGCCACCAAAACCAGCGCAGGAGATAGAGCAGCCCGGTCCCCGCACCGATGGAGAGCAGAAGATCGAAGCCCTGCCGTGCGGTTCCGAGCAAGAACGTCACCCCGACGCCGCCGAGCGCGATGAGAATGGTGACGAGTCGCCCTGCGACCACGTAGTGCCGTTCCTCTCGCCCCGGCGCCATAAAACGTCGATAAAGATCGTGCACGAGATACGACGTGCCCCAATTGAGATGCGTTTCGATGGTGGAACGATAGGCGGCGAAAATGCCGGCGACCATAAAACCGGCGAAGCCCGCCGGAAGAAAAACGAGCATCGCCGGATACGCGATGTCGTTCCCCAGCAGTGCCGGTTGCACGTGCGGAAAACGCAGCGCGATATCGTGAACGGTGGGATAGACGATCGTCGAAGCGAGCGCGACGATAATCCAGGGCCACGGCCGCAGCGCGTAATGCATCGCTTGAAATGCGAGGGTGCCGCCCATCGCATCGCGTTCGCTGCGCGCCGCGAGCATGCGCTGCGCGACGTAACTCCCCCCGCCCGGCTCCGCACCCGGATACCAGACCGACCACCATTGCACGGTGAGTGGAATGACGAAGATTGCCAGCGCCGTCGGCCAGTTGTTGAAGTTGGGAAAGAACGAGAGCCAGTGCGGATGGACGGCGCGGATCTGCGAAAAGAGCCCGGCGAGCCCGCCGACGTGCGGCGCGCGTAGGGCGAAGTACGCCGCGGCAATCGCCGAACTCATCGTGATGAGAAACTGAATTGTATCGGTGACCATCACGCCCCAGAGCCCCGCCGTCGCCGCAAACACGATCGGCACGACGACCGCGATGGCGAGCGTCTCGACGTTCGTCCATCCGAAAAGAATCCCGCAAATTTTCGTAAGCGCGAGATTGACGGTCGCGATAATAAACCAATTGAAGAGCAAGCCGAGATAGACCGCTCGAAATCCGCGCACGGCGCGAGCGCCGGCGCCCGAATAGCGCATTTCGTAGAATTCGAGATCGGTGAGCACGCCGCTGCGGCGCCAAAGCCGCGCATAAAAAAAGACCGTCGCGAGGCCGGTGAGCAAGAACGACCACCACACCCAATTCCCGGCAACGCCGCCTTCGCGCACGATATTCGTAACTAAATTGGGCGTATCGGTAGAAAAGGTTGTCGCGACGAGGGAAATGCCGATGAGCCACCACGGCGCCTGCCGCCCAGCGGCAAAGAACTCGCTGGTGTTACGGCCGGCGCGCCGTGCGAGAACGATAGCGGGAACGAACGTGATCCCCAACGAGAGCACGACGATCCACCAATCGAGTGCGGTGAGATGCATGGGCGGCAGGGTACGCGCTTACCGCGTGCGTTCCCCCGCGAGACCGCGCCCTTCGAACGCGAGCAGCCGAGCCCGGAGGGAACGCGGGCTTGCGCCCTTCACCCGCCCATCGGCGCCGAGAATGCGATGGGCGGGCACGAAGAGTGCGAGCGGCGCCCGCGACATCGCGGCCGCGACGGCGCGGTGGGAGCGTGGAGCGCCGAGCAGACGGGCGACCTCACCATAGCTGAGCCGGTCGCCGAAGGCGGTGCTCGCAACGAATTCCCACGCACGGCGCGCAAAAGGCGAGCCGTCGAGGGCGAGCGGGAGATCGAAACGCTCCAAACGGCGCGCGAAATATGCGCCGACCTGTCGCTCGATCTCGCGACCGAGCGCACTCGTCGCACGTGCGGCGACCTTCGAACGGAGGACGAAATCGCTCCGTAGTATCCGCTCGCGGTCGAATTCTACCAGCAGCGAACGACCGAGCGGCGTCGGCAGAAGCAGGCCCGGCAGCGGAACGTCGCTCTTCATGCTGCCTTCTTAGCTCCTTCACCGTGCCGTCCTATGCTCGTCGGGCAGGAGGCCCGCTATGAGGCAAACCCAGAGCGACCCACTCGAACGTGCGCGCGAGATCGTCTACGCATCGCTACTGCGCGAACGATCCGGCCGCGGCTTCGGCAGCATCCTCTCGCACCCCGAGCGCGACCCATTCGACCGGCCGTGGATCGCCGCTGCGCAGATTTTCGCGATGCTCGTCTCGGTGCCGCTGCTCATCTGGCTCTTCGCAGGCCGATAGCGATGACGTATGTCAGCACGCACCGCCGAGCAACGATCGTCGCGGCAGCGATCGTTGCGCTCGCGATCGGCGCGCTGCTCTTTTTGCACGGGCACGGCCCCGGCGGCATCGCCGCTTCGGGAACGATCGAGGTCACGCAGAGCGACGTCGCATCGAAGGTCGAAGGGCGGCTCGTCCTACTGCGCGTCCACGACGGCGAGTCGGTGCGCAAGGGAGAGACCCTCGCCGTTCTGGAGCGCCTCGACCCCATGCTGCGACTGCGCCAAGCGCGAGCGCAACTTCATGCCGCAACGGCTCAGGTTGCTGCGGCGCGCGCGGCCTACCGGCTTCAGGAAGCGACCTACACGGCGACGCTCGCCCAGGCGGGTGAAGGCGTCACGATCGCGCGTTCGAATCTCGGCACGGCGAGCGAGACGCTCGGCATCGAACGTCGGGCGACTTCGCTCGCGCTCGACCAAGCGGAGGCCCAACTCGTCGCCGCGCGCGCGACCTACGCCAGGACGCGCCTCGATTACGAGCGCGACCAAAACCTCGTCCGCACCGGCGATATCGCCAAACACGTCCTCGACGATGCTCGCGACAGCTTTGCGAGCGCGGCGGCGCAGCTACGAGCGCGGCAAGATGCCGTCGCACTCGCGCGCGCCGATCTCCGAACGGTGCAGATCCGGCGTTTCGGCGTCGTCGCGTCGCGTTCGCAACAGGGGCAGGCCTTGGCCTCCTATCGAACCGCGCGCGCGCAACGCGAACTCGTACGTCAACGTGCAGCACAGCTCGCCGATGCGGAGGCGCAGGTCGCGCAGGCATCGGCACAGGTCGGTATCGCCGCGGACCAAGTTCGCGAAACCGAACTCGTCGCGCCCTTCGACGGCGTGGTGCTCTCCCACAACTTCGAAGTCGGAGATCTTATCGAGCCCGGTGCCGCCGTCTTGACCGTCGGCGACCTCACGCATCCCTACCTCTACGTGTACGTCAGCGAGAGCGATCTCCCGCACATCAAAGCGGGCATGGCCGCAGAAGCGACCGTCGACGGGATGCCGGGAAAGATTTTTCACGGCACGGTGAGCGAGATCGCCACCAATGCCGAGTTCACGCCGGAGAACGTGCAAACGAAATCCGAACGTATCGACTACCTCGTCTTCCGCATCAAGATTCAATTTAACGACCCTACCGACACGCTCAAACCCGGCCTCCCCGCCGATGCGGTGATTGGTGGATGATCGATGCGCGTTGCGTTGCAGTTAACGGGGCTGACGCGCCGCTTCGCCGCGACCACCGCCGTCGATCGGCTCTCGCTCGACGTAGCGAGCGGTGAAATATTCGCCTTGGTCGGCCCCGATGGAGCCGGAAAAACGACGCTGATGCGGCTGCTCTGCGGCGCGCTCGCAGCCGACGAAGGCGGAGCGCTCGTCGACGGAATCGACGTCATCTCCCAAGCGGAACGCGTGCAAAGCGCGATCGGGTATATGCCGCAACGGTTCAGCCTCTATCCCGATCTCTCCGTCATGGAAAACCTCCGCTTCTACGGAACAATTTTCGGAATATCCCGCTCGGATTTTGAAGCGCGTGCGCGATCTTTGCTCGTCGATTTCGCGCTCGCCGATTTCGCCGATCGCCTTGCGGAAGCGCTCTCCGGCGGAATGAAACAGAAGCTCGCGTTGGCCTGCACGCTCATCCATCGTCCGAGCACGATCCTGCTCGACGAACCGACGGCCGGCGTCGACCCCGTCTCACGCCGAGAATTCTGGCGCCTGCTCTACGGTATCAATCGCTCCGGGACGACGATCTTCGTCAGTACTCCATATATGGACGAAGCGGAACGAGCGACGCGGGTCGCTTTTATGACCGACGGAAAGATCGTCAGCGTCGGTACGCCCGCCGAACTCAAAGCGGCTCTACACGGCGAGGTGGTAGAGGTGCGTTGCTCCCGCTACCGTGACGCACGGAGAGCACTGCACGGAATACCCTCGGTCCGAAGCGTCGAAATGTTCGGCGACGCCCTGCACGTCCTCGTTGACTCTGCCGAAACGAGCATTTCGGATTTTCGGCGTCAGTTGCAAGCGATCGGGATCGAAGACGGAGCGTTTCGGAGCGTCCCGCCCTCCCTCGAGGACGCATTCGTCGCGAAGTTGAGCGCATGACGACGAGCCTCCACGTTGAGTCGCTCACACGACGCTTCGGCTCCTTCGTCGCCGTCGATGCGATCTCGTTCGATATTCAAGCCGGCGAGATTTGGGGGTTCCTCGGCCCCAACGGATCGGGAAAGTCGACGACGATACGCATGCTCTGCGGCGTCTTGGCTCCCAGCGACGGCAAGGCAGAGGTGCTGGGAATCGACGTCGCTCGCGACCCCGAGGCCGTCAAGTTGCGCATCGGCTATATGTCGCAAGGATCGACGTTATGGGCCGATCTCACGGTGATCGAACACGTGCGTTTTTACGCCGGACTCTACGGCATGAGCGGACGCGAAGGCGAAGAGCGCATCGCCGCCTGGATGCAGCGCACCGGGTTGAGCGAGCGACACAACCAACTTGCCGGGGTGCTCCCGGGCGGCTACCGCAAGCGGCTCGCGCTCGCGTGCACGCTGCTCCACGCTCCACAGATGATTTTTCTCGACGAGCCGACCGCCGGGGTCGACCCCGTCTCGCGGCGCGAGTTCTGGGATATTATCGTCGGTCTCGCAGATGAGGGCACGACCGTCATGGTCACCACGCACTATCTCGACGAAGCCGAACATTGTAACCGATTGGCGATGATTTATAACGGGAAGATCGTCGCCTCCGGAACGCCCGAATCGTTGAAGCATCTGCCGCAAATCGGCACGACGGTCGAAATTTTCTCCAACGATTGCGTCGGCGTTCTCGAAGCGATCGAAACGTTACCGTTTGTTCGCGGCGCGGGGCTCTACGGCTCCTCGCTGCACGTCGCCCTCGCGAGTGCGGCAGATATCGACCGGCTTGGATCGGCGCTCGCCGCTACCGGACTCAACGCGCAGCCTCCGCACCCCGTGCTGCCGTCGCTAGAAGACGTTTTCGCCAGCGTCGCGGGATCGCCATGAATTGGCGACGTGCCTGGACCATCGCGCGGAAAGAGTATACCCAGTTCTTCCGCGATAAGCGCACCGTCGCCGCAACGATGTTGCTGCCGCTGATTCAAGTCGTTTTGTACGGATATCTTTCCAGCGACGTCCGGTACCAACCGACGGTGGTTTGGGATCTCTCGCGCAGTGCCGAGAGCAGGCACCTGATCGAAGCTTTTACCAACTCACAGTACTTTTCGATGAAGTATCGCGCGCAGAGTATGGGTGGCGTGGTGCGGCGGATCGCCGACGGGCAAGCGCTCGCGGGTATCGTCATACCACCGAACTATGCCTCCTTGCTTCACCAAGGAAAGACGCCGCAGGTGATGGTCGCCGTCGATGCCTCCGATGCAACCGCCGCGCGCACGAGCCTATCGGTCGCTCAAGCGATCGGCGCGAGCGTCAGCGTCGGCATCCAGCGCAAGGCTGCGATCGAGCGCGGCATTCCGATACCGAAGGTCGGCGTCGATGTTCGCGCACGTGCCTGGTATAACACGGCACTGCGCCAAGAAGTTTTTATCGTCCCCGGCGTGCTCGCACTCGTGATGCAATTTACGATGACGTTCCTCAGCATGAGCACTATCGTACGAGAACGCGAGTTGGGGACGCTCGAACAACTCGTCGTTAGCCCGATCCGGTCCTCGGAACTCATGCTCGGGAAAATGCTGCCGCTCATGACGATCGGGTACATCAACGTTACCGCTATTCTCTTGATGGCCGTCCTTTGGTTCGGCGTCCCGGTCGCCGGAAGCGTGCTCTTGCTCTATTTTACGGTACTCGTCTTCTTTTTTACCACATTAGGAACGGGCATTCTCGTATCGACGGTCGCTAAAACGTACATTCAGGCGATTCAGCTTATTCAATTTTTCTTAATGCCGAGCATGTTACTCTCAGGTTTTATTTTCCCGGTCGACGCGATGCCCGTCCCTTTGCAAGCGCTCTCGTACCTCGTACCGCTCACGTATTTCCTCGTCATCGTGCGCGGCATTATTATCAAAGGGATCGGGGTCGAGTATCTTTGGCCGCAGATCACCCTCCTCGCGGCCCTCGGGCTCGGCGTGTTTATCTTCGCGGTGACGCGCTTTCAGAAACGGATCGATTAGCCCAGGGCATCGCATGGAACGCGTGTCCCACCCCGTACGCGGCAAGGCATAGAGCAATGCGGGAAGCTAGTGCATGAGCGCGCGACGGACGAGCTTTCGATCGGCGTGAGACTTGAGCGCCACGACGACGGCCACGCCGCCCTTACGAACGCCGACCCGCCAATCTTCGGCCTCCGCCCCAAGTTCGAGCAGCCCGCCGATGATGCTGCCGCCGACCGCTCCGAAACTCGCTCCCGCGAGCGTCGCCGCCAGGGGGCCGGCTACGAAGGGCGTCGCGATTCCCTCGGTCGCTGCGATGACCGCAGCGGTCGAGGCCGCCGCGATGACGGCGCCGATCGTCGCACCGGTCGCCGCACCGAGTACGCCGCCGTTATCGCCGAAGCCGCCGGAGATCGCCATCGGCGAGGTATCGCTCTCGAAGTTTCGATCGACCGGAAGGTCCGCCTCATTTTCGATGAGGTGAATGCGGTCGTCACCGTAGCCCGCGGCGTGAAGTCTATCGAGCGTTCGTTCGGCGCGACGACGATCTGCGTAGAGTTTGGATTCGTATTCAGGAGCTTGCATTATCGTACACCTCAGTAATTCGTTTGTACTCCGCAACGGCGTACGAGCGCAAGACTTTCGTTGGAGATCTTGTCACGACGCTCTGCCGTCGCAAAGGACGAGCGATATGCTCAGCCGCGCCTTCTCGGCCGCGATGCACGGCATCGACGGCTATATCGTCGGAATCGAGGCCGACAGCTCCGCCGGTACGCCGGCCTTCGCCATCGTCGGCTTACCGGATCGCGCGCTCGGCGAGGCCCGCGATCGCGTCCGCGCCGCGATTTTCAATTCCGGTTTTGCCTTCCCGGCGGGTCGTTTGCTGGTGAACCTCTCGCCGGCGGATCTCCGTAAAGAAGGCCCTGGCTTCGATCTCGCAATCGCATTGGCATTGCTCGCAATCGACGAACAAATTTCCCCGTCCGAACTTCGCGGGTTTATCGCGCTCGGCGAGCTCGCGCTCGACGGGTCGCTGCGCCCGGTGACCGGACTGCTGCCGATGTTGCTCGGGGCAAAGAGTGCAGGTTTCACATCGTTCCTGGTACCGCGCGGCAACCTGGAGGAAGCCTCGCTCGTCGACGGGATCGAACTCTATGCACTCGACTCCCTCGCCGATGCCGTCGCAACGGTCTCCGGAAACGGGCAACGATGGCGTAAACGCACCGCAGCCCCGGAATTGCAGCGACACGATGCTGCGGCGCACGGCGATCTCGCCGACGTGCGCGGGCAACTCGCATCGAAGCGTGCGCTCGAAATCGCGGCTGCGGGCGGACACAACTTGCTCTTCGTCGGACCACCGGGATGCGGGAAAACGATGTTGGCGCGCCGCTTGCCCGGCATCCTGCCTCCGATGACGCTCAACGAAGCGCTCGACGTAACGAAAATCTACAGCGTTGCCGGAATTTTGGGGAGCGATCGGGGGATCGTGCGCGTTCGCCCGTTTCGGTTCCCACACCACACGATTAGCCACGTAGCGCTCGTCGGCGGCGGCAGCAATGCGCGCCCCGGCGAGATTTCGCTCGCGCATAACGGCGTGCTCTTCCTAGACGAGTTACCGGAGTTTTCACGCAGCACCATCGAGGTCCTCAGGCAACCACTCGAAGAAGGGATCGTGACGATCGCGCGCGCCTCCGGCAGCTTTTGCTATCCGGCACGCTTTCAACTCGTTGCGTCGATGAATCCCTGCCCGTGCGGCTTTCGCGGGGTGCGGAACGCCGAGTGTCGCTGCGACGATGCCGCGGTCGCCCGCTATGCCAACAAGTTGTCGGGGCCGCTCCTCGACCGCATCGATCTTCAGATCGAGATCGCGCGCGTTCCGTTCGACGATATGGTGCGGCGCGAAGTGGCGGAATCGTCGGCGCAGGTGCGCCTGCGCGTGCTCTCCGCACGCGAGCGGCAAGTGCATCGGCTCGCGCACCTCGGCCTCAGCGCGAATGCCGATATTCCCGCCGCGGCGGTGCGCACGCTCTGCGCGCTCGACGGCGCGGCACTCAAACTCATGGAACGTGCGAGCGCGAAGCGGCAATTCTCGGCGCGCGCCGTCGACCGGCTCGCACGCGTCGCGCGCACCATCGCCGATCTTGCCGGAGGCGAGGAGATTGCGGCGGAGCACATCGCAGAGGCGATCGGCTACCGAAGCCTCGAGCGGCTCGTCAGCGCGGGATGAGGGGACGGTGCGTTTTTGAAGATCGCTTTCGTTGACATCGTGATGCCTAGATTTTATCATCACGATGTGAGAACTACCCTGACGCTCGACGACGACATCGCCCAAAAACTCGCCGACGAGGCGCGCCGGACACATCGTAGCTTAAAAGCCGTGGTCAACGAGGCGTTACGGCTCGGCCTTCTGCAACAACGCTCGCCTTCACGGCAACCGTTTCGCGTTCGGGCGCGCCGCTTAGGTCTTCGCGAGGGGATCGATCCGTCGGATATCGAGGGCCTGCTCGATCGTCTCGACGGGGCGGCGCGCCGTTGAAACTGCTCGATGTCAATCTGCTCATGTACGCGTACGATGCTTCGTCGCCGCTGCACGAACGTGCACGTTCGTGGTTTGAAGTGTGTTTCAACGATCCCGAGCCGATGATCGGATTTCCGCTCTCGACCGTCGTCGCGTTTTTACGGCTCGTGACCGATACGCGCGTCTTCGAGCGCCCGTTCGACGCTCCGTCGGCATGCGCTATCGTCGATGAGTGGCTCGCCCAACCCTCGGCGCATCTCCTCGTTCCGAGCGCTCGCCACTGGGAAATCCTTCGTGGGCTCTCCGTCGAGGCGCACGTTCGCGGCTCACTGGTCCCCGATGCACATCTCGCCGCCTACGCAATCGAAAACGGCGCGACACTCTACACCCACGATCGCGACTTTCTACGCTTCCAACGGCTCC
>JAJYMV010000082.1 GCA_021786705.1 bacterium | reverse complement strand
AAAGGTCGGCACGTTCCTCAAGGTCTTTAACTTCGTCGTCGCCGATTCGCTGAAAATCGTTACGGCGAAGCACATCGCACTTCCGAAAACCCCGAGCCCCAACCCCAACGACGGAAAGGCGCTCGCCGGAGCGCTCTGGGCTGCCGGACAGACGGGGCGCGGCTTCAACGTCGAAGTGCTCCTCGATCGTGCCGTCTCTCACCCGATTCACGTGCAAGTGATGAAGGATATCGATGCCAAGTTCGGGATCGCCGCCGATGCGGATTATCACGCCGTGCTGACGCAGGCGATGCACGATCTCGCAGCGGTCTACCACTTCAATGCGATGGGCCGTTCCGCTTCGATGTAATCTCGACCGCGTTCGCTCGCGAACGTGAGAATACGATGAGAACGCCCGCTCGCCGCGGGCGTTCTCATAGCGTTCTAAAGATTCACGCGTCCTTTACCGTTAGAGTTCATCTCGTACTCACATTTCTGTCGAACGAATCGAGGAGAACATCATGCGGAATCAAGTACTTTTCGCCACCCTGGCGGCCCTCGTGCTCGCCGGTTGCGGCGGCGGCGCCGCCGGGACGGGATCGGCGCTCCCCGGAGGCTCGTCGGGTGCGGGAGCCTCGACGCCGCAGAGCGCGCAGGTGCAGTCGGAGGATTCGATCGCCTCGGCGAACGCGCTCGGCTCGCCCGTGAAAGCGCTCAATAATGTCGAGAGCGGCGCCGGAAGTCCGCTCGCAACGGTCGGGCGCGGCGCGCTCGCCGTTTCTAACGGCCAGTGCAATAACGGTGTTGAATATTTCGTTCCCGATAAGAACGGCGATGCGAACTCCTCGGAGCGCATCGTGTTTTACGATCAGGCATGCACGCAAATCGCCCGCGACACCGTGCGGAAATACACGGTCATCGGCACCAATGCGGAGAGTATCGTACGCACCGTGTCGCAATATCCGCAGGGAAATACGACGCCGACCTCCGTTCGCACCGATAACGTGACGGTTTCGAACGCCACCTTCGGCAGCAACGGCTTTCCAATCGTCGCCGACGGGTTCGATCGCATCTCGAACAGCACGCTCAATCTCACCGGCGTGAAGAGCATCGAATCGAGCGCCGAGTACAGCATCGCTGCGGCAAATGCCGGGGTAAGCACCTATTGCGGCGACAGCGCGGGCTTTAACGCCACGGGGATCTCGTCGTTGAACGAAACCTTCGGTTGGGCGGGCGGCAATCTTCCGGGCGGCACGCGTACGGTCAATAGCGACGGATCGGTGACCTACAGCGCTACCCAATCCGGAACGAGCTACGTCGGTGGAATCGGGGCGCTCAATATCGCCACCGGCACCCAGAATACCGCTTGCCCGATCTCGACCCCGGATTTCACGCTCGCCGGCGGCACGAGCAGAGGCAGCTATTCGATTCCGATCGCGGCGACCTATAAGGCGGGGCTTCTCGAGAATCTCAGCGTCACCAACGCGCAGCTCGTCGACGGCGATACGCTCAACGTGACGACGAATACCTCGCAGCCGCCGACCAGCAGCAACTTCATCAGCGGCGTGTTGACCAATAGCTCGGGCGCGCAAGTCGCCACCTTCGCCGTCGATGCCTTCGGCGACGGTACGCTCACCGTCACTCAGAGCGGCGCGCAGTACGTGATGAATAACTGGCACGTCATCAAATAGGCGTGCCGAGTGCCGACGGCGGTTACTCGGTGACGATGCGACGGCCACGCAAGAGCACGGTGCGATCCGCGACCCCGACGAGTGCGGGGTCGTGGGTCGCAGCGAGCGTTGGGATCCCGGCATTACGGAGCGCCGGGAGGGCGCTGGCGATAAACGCTTCCTTCGCGCTGGTATCGAGCGCGGAGGTCGGCTCGTCGAAGAGCACGAGCTGCGGGCTGCGCGCGAACGCGCGCGCGATGGCGACGCGTTGACGTTCGCCTCCGGAGAGCTGATGCGGAAAACGGTTCGCAAGCGCCTCGAGGTTGAAGCGCGCGAGTAATTCTTGCGCGCGCTCCCGGCGGCGCGCGCGATCGTCGAACGCAAATGCGACGTTCTCCCAGGCGCGCAAGTGCGGAAAGAGCAGATGTTCCTGCGGGAGATAGGCGATCGGGCGCCGTTGCGGCGGCAGGCCGCCGAACGGCGTTCCCTCGGCATCGACGAGTCCGGCGAGCGCTCGTAAAATCGTGCTCTTCCCTTCGCCGTTTCCGCCGAGCAACACGGTGACGCCGGTGACTTCGAACGCGACCTCGAGCGCGATCGGTTCGTAGATGCGATAGGCGACGCGAACGGCGTTCACGCGATGCTCCGCCGCTGCGCGCGTAAGCCGAGCCAGAGCGGCAATGGAAGGGCGACGAGATAGAAGACCCACAGCAGCGGAAAAACCGCGCCGAGCCCGACGTCTTGGAGATTCACCCAGAGCCGAACGGGAATGCCCATCGGGAAATACGCAACGATCAGGCAGATGCCGAATTCACCGAGCGCGCGCACCCACGCGATGGCGAGTGCGGCGCCTAACCCGACGCGCGCGAGCGGGAGCGTGACGGTAAAAAAGATCGCGGGTTGCGATTTGCCCAACGTGCGTGCGAGCGCTTCGTATTCCGGCGAGACGCCTTCGAAAGCGGCGCGCGCGAGAACGACGAAGAACGGGAGCGCGCCGTAGGTTAGTGCGAGAACGAAGGCGGGCGCCGAATTCGTCAGCAAGAGCCCGAGCCGCGCGAGCGGCGCGCCGGCGGCACCGTACGGCCCGTAGAGCGTTTCGAGAACGATACCCAACGCCAGGGGCGGCGAGAGCAGCGGCAATAGGACGATCGCGTCGGCGATCCACCGCGCCGGGAACTGCGTGCGCGCGAGCCACCATGCGAAGGGCGTTCCCAGTGCGATAACGAGCAGCATCGCGAACGCGCCGTAGCCGATGGAGACGCCGATCGCCGACCAATCGCCGGGGTCGAGGGAAAAATGCGTCCACGGAGTTGCAAAAACTAATCCGATAAACGGCGCGACGAGGAAGAGCAGCGCAGGAATGGCGAGCAGCCATCGCTCGTTCGGCCGACGACGTTTCACAAAAGCGGCGGGCCCAACGGGGGCTGGTAGCCGAACGCGCGGAGAATGCTTTGCCCGCGCTGCGAGCGCGCGTAGGCGATAAATGCGCGTGCGGCGTTCGGATCCATCGCTTTTTTTAAGACCGCGGCGTAAAACACCAGCGGCTCCGGATGTAACGTCTCGCTTTTTCCGCGACGAACGAGGTGAATCGTCGCACCTTCGTATCGGCGCGCGTACGCGGGATCGCCGAGATCGATCTGCGGCGGCAGGGCGATAAACGGCAGGTGCAGGGAACGCACCGCACTTTCATATCCCGACGACGCATCGATCTCACCGCTTTCGAGCCTGCTTAACAACGAGGCCTCGGTGAAAATTTGTGCGGGGTTCCGATCGGCTCCGAGGATTCGTTGCGAAAGATCGGCGCGATGGTAATACCCTTGCGCGAGCTGCATGGTGAAGAGGATGCTCTGCCCCTGCGGATCGGTCGCCGGATCGGTGCGGCCGAAGCGCAAGCCCGGTGTTTCGAGCACGCGCCACCACGGAGTCGCGCCCGTTGCCGCGCTGCGGAGTTGCGCGGCGAAGCGGCTCTTCGGGCTGTACGCGATGACCATCTGCGTGCGTGCGATGGGAACGGCGCGTTCGACGAGACCCGCGCGCTGCAAGACGCGGATCGGCCCCAGCGTAATCGAGATGAAGAGATCGGCCTGCAGGCGCCCCGCCGCGATCAGGCGCGCCAAACCATAGGCTCCGCCGCCGATGCCTTGGTACCCGAGGTGCGCGTGCTTGGCGAACCGCGGGCCCAAGGCGCGGTCCATCACGGCCCCCATCGAACCGGCATAGGCGATGCGCAGCGCTCGCTCGGAGGCCGAAGCATGAAGCGGGAGAAGGCTCGCGCACGCGAATGCGACGAGGACAGAACGCACGCTTTTCATGCGTTCTCGGTTATCCGTGCGGGCGCGCGAACCATGCGTCGAGCGGGGAGTGGGCGGGGAAACAGGGAGAGGGTACGCCCGAGCGCGCATAAGGGCAGGATGATCGCCACTGCTCCCGCTCCCTGCCTCCGTTGAGCACGCCGCCGGCGGCGAGTGCCGAGTCGCCGCGCTTCGTTCGCAAGATCGGCGGCTTCGCGCTGTTGCTGCTCTCCTTCGCGGTCGCCGCGCTCGTCATACGCTTTCAGCCGGAGGTCGACCGGTTCATTCGCTCGATCGGCGGCTGGGCTTATCCGATGGCGACGGTGATCTTCGCGCTCGTCGCATCGGCGCCGTTTTCGGTGACCGATGCCCTCGCCGTCATGAACGGCGCGATTTTCGGGCCGCTCTGGGGATCGGTTATCAATGCCGTCGGGCTCGTTCTTGCGGCGATGCTCGGCTACTGGGTGAACCGGCACGCGACGCATCTCCTCGATCTCGATGCCTATCTCAAACGCTTGCCGGCGTGGACCCATCGTTTCAAACCGGGATCGCCGATGTTTCTTATCTGCGTCCGCGTGATTCCGGGTTTCGGCGGCACCGTCGCCACGGCGACCGCCGCGGTGATGCGGGTGCCGCTGATCCGGCAGATCTACACCATGTGCGTCGTCGCAATCCCCATCTGCACGCTGCTGGCGATCGGCGGCGACCGCGTGACCGTCCTCGTGCACGGATACGAACGCCGCGCGGGGAATGCGATGCGACGTTACGAACGTCGGGCCAAAGTGTATATCGATAAGCACGCCCATCCATTCCACATTCACTTTCGGCGCGTTCGCCCAACCCCGAAGCCATCGCCGATCGTAACGCCGTGACGCACGAACTCATCGTCGATGCGCGGGGCGTCGCCGCCCTCTGCGCGCGCCTCGACGCGACCGACCGCGTCGGGCTCGATACCGAATTCCACGCAGAGCGCAGTTATGCGCCGCGTCTCATGGTCTTACAGCTCGCGCTGCCCGAGTACACGGCGATCGTCGATCCGCTCGCGCCGGGCATCGATTTACATCCGCTCGTCGAAGCGCTCGATCGCGTGACGGTCGTCGGCCACGCGCTGCAAAGCGACTTAAAGATTTTTGCCGAGCGCTTCGGCAGCGTTCCGCCCAAACTCTTCGATACGCAAGTGGCGGCCTCGTTTCTCGGCTACGGAATGCAGATATCGCTCGCCGATCTCGTGCGCGATCTTACCGGCGTGCGCCTGGCGAAAACGCAGACCGTCAGCGATTGGTCGACGCGACCCCTGAGCGAGAAGCAGATGGAGTATCTCGTCGACGACGTGGTGCATCTGCTGCCGATGCACGATATGCTCCGGCAAAAACTCGAAGAGCGCGGCCGCGCGGCATGGTGCGACGAGGAGTGCGTGGCGCTGGCGAGGCCCGAAAAATATCGCTTCGATTTACGCCGTGCCTACATGAAGATTCCCGGCGCGGTCCGCATGAATCGGCGCGAGCTGGCCGTGCTCGCCGCGGTGGTCGCCGAACGCGATGCAATCGCGAAGGAGCGCGACATCCCGCCGAAATTCGTGATTCCCGACGACGTGATCGGCGGAATCGCGCAATTGCGTCCCAAGCACGTCGAAGATCTCGTGCAATTGCGCCGCCTCGAATCGAGCGCGCGGCGCAACTTCGGTGCGCGGCTGATCGATGCGGTCGAGCGCGGCGAGGCGGTTCCCGAGGACGAGTTGCCGGAACGTCCGAGTCGACCGCTCGGTGCCGAGCGCGAGACGCTGGCGACGTTGCTTGGCGTTGCCGTCGGTGAGGCGGCCCGCGACGCAGGGCTTCCGCAGGGGCTCCTGGTCACCCGGGCCGCGCTCGAACGCGCCGCACGCGAGGCACCGGGGAGCGCCGAGGAACTCGGCGAGCTCCTGGGACTCTCTGCATGGCGAAGCGCGCTTGTGGTCGAGCCGTTGTGGAGACTTTTGTCGGGAGAAACGCGAATTGTCGTCGAGGGCTATGCGAAAGGGGAGCCGAAAGTAACGCTCGTATCATGAGCGCTCAAAAATCAAGCTTCAATGCCGTCGGTACGCTGCGCGTCGGTGACCGATCCTACACCTACTATCGCCTCGAAGCCTTACGCGAGGCCGGGCTCGCCGATCTCTCGACGTTGCCGTATTCGATCAAGATTCTCTTAGAGAATCTTCTTCGCTTTGAAGACGGTCGTTCGGTTACGAAGGCCGATATCGAAGCGCTCGCGCGCTGGAGTCCTCGCGCGCGTTCGGAGAAAGAGATCGCCTTCCGGCCGGCACGCGTGCTCTTGCAAGATTTTACCGGCGTACCGTGCGTCGTCGATCTCGCCGCGATGCGCGATGCGATGGCGAAGATGGGCGGCGATCCCAACGCCATCAATCCGCTGCAACCCGTCGAACTCGTCATCGACCATTCGGTTCAAGTCGATCGCTTCGGTACCGCCGATGCTGCGGATCGAAATGCGGAAATTGAATTCGAACGCAATCGCGAGCGCTACGCATTTCTGAAATGGGGGCAATCCGCACTCGCGAATTTCCGAGCGGTTCCGCCCGATACCGGCATCGTCCATCAAGTCAACATCGAATATCTCGCGCGCGTAATTTTCGGCGCCGGCGGCGCGGGCGTCGCCTACGATCCGGCGAGCGCAGTCGCCTATCCCGATAGCGCGGTCGGCACCGATTCGCACACCACGATGGTCGATGGATCGGTCGTCTTAGCGTTCGGCGTCGGCGGTATCGAAGCCGAGGCGGCGATGTTGGGGCAACCGGTCACGATGCTGATCCCCGAGGTTATCGGGTTCAAGCTCGAGGGCGCGTTGCGAGAGGGCGTCACCGCGACCGATTTAGTGTTGACCGTCACGCAAATGCTGCGCAAAAAAGGCGTCGTCGGAAAATTCGTCGAGTTTTACGGCACCGGCTTGAGCCGCTTGCCGGTCGCCGACCGCACCACGATCGGCAACATGTCGCCGGAGTTCGGTTCCACGGTCGCAATGTTTCCGATCGACGAGCGCACGCTGGAGTATATGCGCCTCACCGGCCGCTCGCCCGAACATATCGCCCTCGTCGAAGCGTACGCGCGCGCGCAGGGAATCTTCCGCACCGACGACGCTCCCGAGCCGCACTATAGCGACACGTTGGTGCTCGATCTCGGCACGGTCGAACCGAGCCTCGCCGGGCCCCGCCGTCCGCAGGACCGCGTTCGTTTGAACGAAGTGAAGTCGTCCTTTAACGGCGCCTTCGCCGAGTACGCAAAGACGCGCACGCCTGCGAACGCAGGCGCCGAGCGCATGCAAAACGAGGGTGGAAACGGCGGCGTCGCGCTCGCCGACGGCCCCGCAGAACTCACCGACGGTTCGGTCGTCATTGCGGCGATCACGAGTTGCACCAATACCAGCAATCCGTCGGTGCTCGTCGCAGCCGGGCTGCTTGCGAAGCGCGCGGTCGAGCGCGGCCTCAAGCAGAAACCGTGGGTGAAGACCTCGCTCGCGCCGGGAAGCAAAGTCGTCACCGACTATCTCGCGAAAGCGGATCTGCAAAAGCCGCTCGACGCGCTCGGCTTCAATCTCGTCGGCTACGGCTGTACCACCTGTATCGGAAATTCGGGGCCGCTGCCGACCGAAGTGAGTGAAGCGATCGCCGAACGTAATCTCTTCGTTGGGGCGGTGCTCTCGGGGAATCGGAATTTCGAAGGACGCATTCACGCACAGGTGCGCGCGAATTATCTCGCCTCACCGCCGTTGGTGGTGGCGTATGCGCTCGCCGGGCGTCTCGACATCGATCTCACCAACGATCCCCTCGGCACCGGGAGCGACGGCAAGCCGGTCTATCTGCGCGATATTTGGCCGACGAACGAAGAAGTCGCCCGCGTGGTCACGCAATGCGTCACCGACGAAATGTTCAAAACGCGTTACGCCGACGTATTCCGCGGCGACGCAAATTGGGCGAATCTCGCCGTTGCGGCGAGCGAGCGCTATGCGTGGGATCCCAAATCCGAATACGTCAAGAATCCGCCGTATTTCGACGGGATGCCCGCCGAACCGGGCGCGACCCAGGATATCCTCGGCGCGCGTGTGTTGGCGGTGCTTGGCGATTCGGTCACGACCGACCACATTTCGCCGGCCGGCTCGATTGCGAAGAACTCTCCGGCGGCGAAATATCTCGTCGAGCGCGGCATCGATCCCGCCGATTTCAATTCCTACGGCGCGCGCCGCGGCAACCACGAAGTGATGATGCGTGGAACCTTCGCGAACATCCGGCTTCGGAATGCCTTGGTTCCGGGCGTGGAAGGCGGCGTCACCCGCTATCTGCCGACCGGCGAGCAGATGTCGATCTTCGATGCCGCGATGCGGTATAAAAAAGACGGAACGCCGTTGGTGATTTTTGCCGGTAAAGAATACGGCTCGGGTTCCTCGCGCGACTGGGCTGCGAAAGGCCCGGCGCTCTTGGGCGTACGCGCCGTGATCGCGGAATCGTTCGAACGCATCCATCGCAGCAACCTGATCGGCATGGGCGTCCTTCCGCTCGAGTACGTCAACGGCGAGAGCGCGAGCAATTACGCCCTCACCGGCGAGGAGATCGTCGAGATTCTCGGCATCGCCGGCGGCGTGAAGCCGCGCATGGAGGTGAGCGTCAAGGCGACCGATCCGCAGAGCGGTAATTCGGTGCACTTCAAGGCACGCGTGCGTATCGATACTCCCGATGAAGCCGAATACTACCGGCATGGGGGCATCCTGCAGTACGTTCTCCGCCAGTTGCGGGCCGCTTCGAAGCGATAATCGCTCCGAGCGCCGTGAACGATGAAGCGACGATGGTGAACGCTCTCGACCGATTGTACGACGAGTTGCAATCGGCGAATGCCGATTCGCTCGGCTACCCGGCGGCGAAAGATTTCGATTACGCCGAGATCGAGCGTTTTCTGAACTTCCCGATCAATAACATCGGGGATCCGTTCGCACAGGGGACCTACCGCGTCCACACGCGGGAGTGCGAGCGCGAGGTCGTCGGGTTCTTCGCCGGGGCGACGCGCGCTCCGCAAGACGACTGGTGGGGCTACGTTACCAACGGCGGCACCGAAGGCAACCTCTACGGGCTCTATCTCGCCCGCGAGCTGCATCCCGACGGCATCGTCTATTATTCCGAAGCGACGCATTATAGCGTCGCGAAGAACCTGCATTTCCTCGGCATGCGGCACATTACAATCCGCTCGCAGGAGAACGGCGAGATCGATTACGACGATCTCCTCGAAACGCTGAAAATTCATCGCGATCGGCCGCCGATTATCTTCGCGAATATCGGCACGACGATGACCGAGGCGCGCGACGATATCGGACGGATCGTGGAGATGATGGATCGCTTGGCTATTCGCGAACGATACATCCATTCCGACGCCGCGCTCGCCGGGGGCTACGCCGCCTATCTCGAGCCGCGCCCGGCGTGGGATTTTGCCGACGGTGCCGATTCCGTGGCGATCAGCGGGCACAAGTTTCTCGGTGCGCCGATCCCGTGCGGTATCGTGATCGCCAGAAAGCACAACGTTCAGCGAATCGCACGCTCGATCGATTATATCGGGAGCCTGGATACGACGATCACCGGATCGAGGAGCGGCTTCTCGCCGCTGATGCTGTGGTATCGCTTGCGGCAACTCGGCGAGAGCGGCCTTCGCGAGCGCTTGCAACGTTCGTTGGAAAATGCGGCCTATTTGGTCGAACGGCTGGTGGCGATCGGCGTGCCCGCATGGCGGAATTCGAACGCGATTACCGTCGTGCTTCCGCGCGTCGACGCGAAGATGCAGCAGCGGTGGCAGCTCGCCACCGCAGGGGATATCTCGCACGTCTTGGTACTTCCCAACGTCGGCCGCGACCAGATCGATACGTTCGTCGCCGACCTCGCGAACGCGCGTACGGAGGATGCATGCAAAGCCTGAGAGCGATCGTCCCGAATCGCCCCGGACTCCTCGCGGAGATCACGGAGGTGCTCGCGGCGCGCGGCGTCGACATTCATGCGATCGTCGTGGAATCGCACGGAAGTGCCGCACTCGTCCGTCTGGAAGTGGAGCGCGGCGACGAAGCGCTCGCGGCGCTCGCCGATGCCGGCTACCCCGCCGTCACCGATAACGTGTTGCTCGCGCGCATCGAGGATCGCCCCGGTGCGCTCGCCGCGGTTTCGCGCCGACTCGGAGATGCCGAGATCAATATCCGATCGCTCCATCATGTCCGGCGCGACGAGGGCTTCGCCGTCGTCGCGATCAGTACCGATAATAACGATCGTGCGCGCGAGCTCTTGGGAGCCTCCGCGCTGTAGGCCATAGGTTGGGGGGAGGGAGTGCCGCCTACATCGAGCGAAGTAGGTGCCGCTATGCTGCGTAAATTGCTCGCGCTCTTTTTTTGTGCTTTCCTGGTAACCACCGCCGAAGTTCAGGCTGCCGATATATCGGTGGCACCCGCACTGAGAAAAATTTTCGCCGTTTTTGAGACGGCGAAGAGCCGGTCTCGCGCAAACCAGGAGCTAAATAGCTATATCGCACTGCACCCAAAAGATGGAAACGCGTATACGGTGCGGTGCCTTTTCTGGATTTCAGAGGAGCCGAACATGCAAGGCCTTTCGAGTGGCGCGGTCGACTGCAAGAAAGGGGTTGCGCTTTCACCAAGAAGTCTCTTCGCTCGCCTTGAATTCGGAAACATTTTACGCATCTCAGGGAACTATTCCGACGCACTCGTGCAATATACTCGCGCTATCGATCTTGGTCTAACCGACGCAAATGTCTATGAGTATCGTTGCATAGTGTTGCGGCATCTCGGCCGTGCTGCCGAGGCGATCTCCGATTGCAATCGGCAGCTCGTCCTCACTCCCTCGAGCTATTCGGCCCGAGTTGCTAGGGGCGAGGCAGAGCTCGGATTGGCCAACTATGTTAGGGCGAGCGGTGATTTCGCGAAAGCCATTTCGTTGGAGCCGTTTAAGGCGCGAGCGTTCGAGCTCAGGGCACAAACAGATGCAACCATCGGACGATACCGATCTGCCGAGACGGAGCTCACGCAACTCATTTCACAAGGCACGCGGAATCCACTGACCTATTTCGAGCGAGCGATGATGCGTGCGGAACTCGGCAAGAAAGCGCGGTCGCTATCTGATTTACAAATAGCGAAGAAACTGTGGACGGCAGCAGGGTACACGGCAATGGTGAAAACTGCCGATGCTCAAATAAAGCAAATTTCTTCGGGAACTTTCAGCCCATGGAATATCGCGCCCTCGGGGCCGGTAACGCTCTTCGGCGAGCACTTTACCGCTGCCGAAGTTCATCGCCTCATGCATGGGCTCTATGCGGGGTTCGACCCATACGACCAAACGGTACAGATCAGTTCGCATCGTGAGAGCGACAAAAAACATCTGCGGTGGCCCTTGTATGAGGCGACGCTCTCGGATCTTGGTATTGTGAAGGTAACGGTAGTGGTTCCCACGGGCCAAAAGGCGATTCCGAGAAATCGCGCCTACAACGGTGCCGTTCTGTTGGGTCTTGCAGCCTCAGGCTACGCAGGCCCAAAATGGAGGGCGCTCTACAACGAAATGTATGCTCGCGATAAGCAACTTCCAACAAATGCGCCCGACCCGTATCTCAATCGGCGCGCTATGGCGAATGCCCTCGTCGCCCTATACAAGACGTTGGCGGTGACGAAGCCCCGCTAGCTGATTGCGGGCGGGGCTTCGAATCCCTTACCGCCGCTGGTGCAGCGCGAAGTTGTTCCCCTCGGTATCCGCGCACCAGACCATGCGACAGACCGGCGAATCGTTGATCTCGCTATAGATCGTGACGCCGCTCGCGCGCACTCGGGCAAGCGCCGCTTCGATATCGGGGACGGCGAACATCGTTCCTCCCGCCGGATACCATCGGTCGGGCAGGTGACCGAGTGCGAATGCCGCCCCGTCGGGGAGCTCGAATTCGGCCCAGTTGTCGCTCTCTTGTGTCGCGCGCAATCCGAGAACCTCGGTGTAGAAATTCATCGCGCGCTTGAAATCTTTGGCAAGATAACAGACGCAATCGATGCCGGTGGCGCGGATCGTTTCGCTGGTTGTGGGCATGGGGGTTCTCCTCAATCGGTAAGTGATGCTGATATCCTACGATGGCA
>JAJYMV010000136.1 GCA_021786705.1 bacterium | reverse complement strand
GCGGCGCATTCCTCGGCTACACCTTCTCCGTCGAACCGTTCGCGCGCGCGCTTCGCTCGCAGGCACCGCTTTCGTTGCGAGCGTCGCGCGCGAGCGAAGATCTGCCGCTGCACGAACGGGCGACGCGCTCGCTCTCCGCGCCGCAACGAACGGCGCGGAGATGCGCCGTCTAGCGCGCGGACGGGGTAGGGAATGTTCCTCTGCGCGATCGTCGAGGGCGAGGATCTGCAACACCGTTGGGAGGCGTTGCTCGATGTCCTCGATGCAGTCACGCCGACGGTCGAAGATGCCGGTCTCGGCGCTGCGTATCTGGATATGCACGGCATCCTTGGAGAGCCCGCGCTCTGGTGCGCGCAGGTGCGAACGGCGCTCGCTCCATTTTTCGTCGGCGTGCGTTGCGGCTGCTCCGAAGATGCGTTTTGTGCCGGAGTGGCGGCCCGGCATGCCGATGGGTGCGTCGTCGCAGCGGGCGAAGAGGCGGCCTTTCTCGCGCCGTTTCCACTGCATCTTCTCGACATCGATCCGCGAACGATCGAACGCCTCGTGCTGCTGGGCATCGAACGGATCGGCGAGCTCGCGGCACTTCCGTACGGAGCGTTCGTCCGTCGCTTCGGCGCTCGCGCCGCGCTCTGGCATCGGCGTGCGAGCGGTACGGAGCGGCGTTCGCTCGTTCCGCGCTCATTCACGCTGCCGATCGAGGCGAGTGCGTTGGGGGAGGGCGAAGCGCAAACGCAGGAGCAGTTGCTCTTTGCATTGCGCGTGCTGCTCGGCCGCATTTCGGAGAGTTGCGCGCATCGCGGCCGCAGCGCCGGCGGCATCCGCGTCGATTTTTTCTGCGATGACGCGAGCGAACGCAGTATCGAGCTTTTTTTCGCACTCCCGACGGCGGAGGAGCGAGCGATGTTCGACGTTCTCCGCGCGCGCTTGGAACGAGAGCATTTCGATGCAGCCGTCGTCGGCATGCGCGTGCGCGCGCTGCGCCTGGAAGAGGCGGGAAGCCGGCAGATGCTCTTCGTTCGCGAACGCGCTCAACGACAAGATCTCGCCGTCGCGCTTGCGCGGTTGGAAGGCTTGCTCGGAGAGCCGGTACGGCGGGCGCGCCTGCGTCCGGCACACGCCTTCGAAGAGCGTTTCACGTTCGAACGCTTTACTCCCGATCTCGCTGCGGTCGAGGACGCGCGCGTTTCGGCGCTCCCCGCATTGCCGCTCCCGCCGCTGCACCTCATTCCCGAACGAGAGGTTGCGGTGGAAGTGCGCGGCGGCGTCCCGGTTGCATTCGGGAACCCGCCGAGCGCGCTCTGCGAATGTGCCGGCCCCTGGCGTACCCAGGACGTCGCGCGCGAGATGCCTCCGCGCGACGAATACGACGTCGCGCTCGCCGACGGGCGATGGTATCGCATCGCTCGCCGTCAAACGCGATGGTATCTCTGCGGCGTCTATGAATGAGCGCGCGCTATGCGGAGCTACACGCGCGTTCGAACTTTAGTTTTCTCGACGCCGGATCGCACCCCGAAGAGCTCGTCGACCGCGCGGCCGACCTCGGGATCGCGGCGTTGGCGATCGCCGATGCCGACGGCTTGTACGGCGCGGTACGCTTCGCTCGCCGTGCCCGCGAGCGCGCGCTGCCCGGTATCATCGGCGCTCGCCTGCACGCACCGGGCGGCATCCCCGTGCTCTTGCTCGTCGAGGAGGCGTGCGGCTACCATCGCCTCTGCGAGCTGATCTCGGGGGCGCAATTACGCGGCCGCAAAGGTGCCCCCGAACTCCAGCTCGCCGATCTCGAAGGCGATAATCGCGGTTTGATCGCGCTCTGCGGCGATCTTCGAGCGCCGTTCGAATTTTTACGCGCGTGCTTCCCCGACGCATTCTATATCGAGATCGTTCGTCGCTTGCACGAAAACGATGCCGTCCGTAACGAAGCGCTGATCGCCGCGGCGCGCCGGATCCGCGTTCCGTACGTTGCGAGTAACGACGTTGCGTACGCCCGTCGCGAGGATGCCGAGATCGCTGCGGTCTTGCGTTGTATCAAGCATGGAGTGACGCTGGAAGAGGGAGTCGCGCGTAATATTCTCGATCCCAATACCGAAGCGCACCTGAAGAGCCCGAGCGCCATGGTGCGTTTATTCGCCGATTATCCCGGTGCGATCGAACGGACGTTGGAGATTGCCGAACGGGCGCGCTTTCGTCTCGAAACGCTGAGCGAACAGTTTCCGCTCTTTACCGTTCCCGATGGCTATACGCGGCAGAGCTATTTACGCGCGTTGACGATGGAGGGCGCCGCCCGTCGCTACGGCAATCCACTCTCCGTTGCGGTGGAACGCCAACTCGAATACGAGTTGGGAATTATCGCCAAGCTCGATCTCGCCGGCTATTTTCTTATCGTGTGGGATATCGTTCGTGCGGCGAACGAGATGGGCGTGCTCTGCCAGGGGCGCGGATCGGCGGCAAATTCTGCGGTTTGTTACGCATTGGGGATCACGGCGGTCGATCCCGTCGGCATGAATCTGCTCTTCGAGCGGTTTCTTTCCGAAGAGCGTAACGAAATTCCGGATATCGATATCGATTTCGCGCATCGCGATCGCGAGCGGATCATCCAGTACGTTTACGAACGCTACGGGCGCGCGCACGCCGCAATGGCCGCGGAGGTGATCGGTTATCGTTCGCGTTCGGCACTGCGAGATATCGGAAAAGTGCTGGGTCTCGTGCCCGAACGGCTCTCCGCACTCGCGATCGATCTGCGCAGCGGCCGCTCCTACGGCAGCGAAGCGGCGCTCGATGTGACGAAGGCTCTCGATCTCGCACCTGTCGAGAGACGCCTCGTGCGACTCTGCAAGCGTATCGAAGGCTTTCCCCGCCATCTGGGGATCCACTCCGGGGGAATGGTGCTCGCGCGCGACCCGTTGGTTCGTGTCGCACCGGTGGAATGGGCGACGATGCGCGACCGCAGCGTCATTCAGTGGGACAAAGACGATCTCGCCGCACTCGGGCTGATCAAAATCGATTTGCTGGGGTTGGGAATGCTCTCGTTGCTCGATGAAGCTTTCGCGCTCCATCGGCGCTCCCGCCCGAACGAAGCGCCGCTCTCGCTGGCGACGATCCCTCCCGACGATGCCGCGACCTACGCAATGCTCGAGCGCGCCGATAGTATCGGCGTCTTTCAGATCGAATCGCGGGCGCAGCAATCGATGCTGCCGCGGATGAAGCCGCGCTGCTTCTACGATCTCGTCATGCAGGTCGCGATCATCCGCCCGGGGCCGATTCAGGGGCAGATGATCCATCCGTTTTTACGTCGGCGCGCGGGTAAAGAACCGGTGGAGTACCCGCATCCGAAATTGCGTCCGGTTCTCGAACGAACGCTCGGAGTGCCGCTCTTCCAAGAACAGGGCATGCGTCTCGCGGTTGAAGCGGCAGGCTTTTCCGCGGGAGAGGCCGACCGTTTGCGCCGAGCGATGGGGCACAAACGTTCGCGCGAAAAAATGCAGGCCTTACGAAGCCAACTCATCGAGGGGATGGAGCGAAACGGCATCGAGCGCGCGGCGGCGGAGAAACTCTTTGCCATGCTCGAAGGCTTCGCCGATTACGGATTTCCCGAATCGCACGCCGCGAGCTTCGCCTTACTCGCTTATGCCTCGGCCTATCTCAAGTGCCGCTATCACCCCGAATTCACCGCGGCGATCCTCAACGTCCAACCGATGGGGTTCTATGCAACCGAGGTACTCGTCAACGATGCCAAGCGGCACGATGTCGTGGTGAAACCGATCGAAGTCAACGCGAGCGAATGGTGGAGTTTCGTCGACGAAAGCGGCGCGGTACGGCTAGGCTTTCATCTCGTGCGCGATCTCGGCAGCGTGCAGCGCGAGCGTCTCGAAGCGGCGTTGAGGGATGGCGCTTTCGCCGATATTCTCGATTTCGCACGGCGCACCGATCTCAGCCGCGAGGGGCTCGAAAGCCTCGCCGTCGCCGATGCCTTCGCACCGTGGTATCGCAGCCGGCGCGAGGCGATGTGGGCGTTGCGTGCGCTCGACGAGCGGGAACGGCGCGGCGAACTCGGGCGACTGATGGAAACCGAGGAACCGACGATTGCGTTCGCACCGTTGCAACCACGCGAGCAAACGGCGTTCGATCTCTGGGCGACCGGCGTCACGACGGGGCCGCAGGGTATCGCCCATCTGCGCGCCGGACTCGATGCGCGCGGGGTGCTCTCCGCTGCTGCACTCGCACGCGCGAAGCATCGACAGCGGGTGCGAGTCGGCGGATTGGTGATTACGCGGCAACGCCCCGGCACCGCGAAGGGCTTCGTTTTTCTCATGCTCGAAGACGAGACGGGATTGGTGAACGTCATCGTGCGCCCCGATCTTTACGAACGAACGCAGCGCGTTATTGCGACGAATGCAACGTTGATCGTTACCGGGAGCCTGCAAAAGGAGAGCGGCTGCATCGACGTGCTCGCCCTGGAGATCGAACCGTTGGAGAGCGCAGGTATGCTCGCTGGCGTTCGCGCGCATAACTTTCACTAAGGTACTCACGTCGGAAAAAAAAGTTCTTAATGTAAAGGTGCCCCCCCCCCTCATTCCGAGAAGCGGCGCTCGTCACGGCCTGCCGTGACCCGCTTTGCCACCGAATATCAACGGGAGAGTTCGTGAAATACCTAAAAGAACAAACAACCTTTATGACCTTGCTTGTTATCGGTAGCCTCGCTGCCTGCTCCGGCGGATCGGGAAGCATGCTACCGCGGGCGGGCGCGCAAGGCTCCGCGATCGTCTCAGCTCCCTCGGCACGCCGTACGAGCGCTGTCGTGGGCAGCTCAGAGCAGCGCGCGGCAGAACATATGCTCGATGGGGAAGCATTTCCGGCCGGCGTTCGTGGAACGAGAGCGCTACCCGGCGGAATCGGTCGCGCGCATGCCGACGATGTGAGTTCCGGCGGAGGGCTTCCATGCACCTGGCAAAACTACGGGTCCCAAGGTTCATGCCAGCCGAGCACGGGCGGGGGTGATAACGGTGGAATAATCGTTACCCCCGGGGGCGGTGGTTCCGGCACCTGCGGCGCCAACGTCAATTGCGGTCTGCCCTGTTATGCGGGCGGATCGGGATGCGGCCCGTTGCCGACACCAACTCCGCAATCATGCCTACAGCCGAAGGCAGGCGGCACGGACGACCTTGACGGGAAAGGGAACACGGCGAATAAACTTATTCAGGGGAGTAAGCCCCTTCAATCGTTGATGGCAGCGGTGCATAACGCCGGCGTCCAAGTAACGGTCCAGCCCGCGTCTCTTCCAGCGCATGATGCCGCAAACGCACAGTTGACGAGTCCAACGACTGGTATCATTCAATACGATCCTTCCCAAATGGCAGCGGCCGAAGCGAACGGTCAAGATCCCGCCCAAATCCTGTACCACGAGACCGATCATCTCTACTATGAATCGCAGCCTGGATTTTTGTCGAACATGCCAAGCAGCGCCACGTTCACGATTAGTGGCACGACCTACGACTATAACACGGCAAATATTCCGAGCGGCACGCCGGGTGTGCTGACCACCTCGCAAGGTGAAATGGCTTGGGAGCACATGCTCATTCATAACGATCTCGTAAATGCTTTTGGGACAGATGAAACTGGAGCGCTGAGGGAAGGACTCGCAGGGGCAATCAACGCACCCTCAAAAGTCGCATTGGCTACAATTGCGGCTACCGACAAGAGCAAAACCGGCATTCCATCGCGTACGGTGGCGTCAGCCCCGCAGAGCGCGACTTGTACGAGCAGTGGATTCGCTCCTCGCTCGACGTTATCGGGAATCGTTGAAAATGGCATCACCTATATCGACCCCGGCTTCACGGATACGTACTAAATTATGCGCATCCATCGAGTTGTCGATCGAGCCTGCAAAGTGATTCTTTGTGCGCTCCTAGGAACGCTCCTTCAACCGGTTTTGTTCGCCACCGCGGCCTCAACCCAAGCTCCGGTCAGCGCTCGAAATGCGGCAACACCGACCCCGATTGTCATACCAAGACAAAATTTCGAATATGTCAGGCGCACACTAATCCGACCCCGTGATGCACGCCGCATGCACATCGCGGTAGGTATTTTTGAAAAGTACAACGGTTTCGCCATCGTTGGCTTGCTTCCCATAATGGAAATAACGATTCGAGATCGAAAAACTGGAGCGGCCAACGATTACGCCTTAGCTTTCGGCACAACCTTAAATGGTCGTCCGTTGAAGTGTACTCCAGAAAAAATTATAGTAAATCAACGATTTTGCGCCGCTCTACCCAGTGAATTCGTGCCTGGAAAAACAATAATCGCATTGCTCTACTGGAGAAGGGCATTCGCGGATTTTCCGTTGCTTCGCGGCACCGATACCATTGTAACGCTACAACCGTAACATAGAGCTCCGGACGAGCGGGAGCCGTGCCGTATACTACATCGGGGAATCATCGGCACGCCGATGATTCCCCGAGAGTGCCCCGATCTTTACGAACGAACGCAGCGCGTTATTGCGACGAATGCAACGTGGATCGTTACCGGGACCCTGCAAAGGAGAGCGGCTGTATCGACGTGCTCGCCCTGGAGATCGAACCGTTGGAGAGCGCGAAGATGCTCGCCGGCGTCCGCGCGCATAACTTTCACTAGACTTTCCTCAAAACCGCCGACCGGCTCCCTACAATACGGCATGGAGGAGAACCTCACCATGTCACAAGTCAATAACGAAAAGCTACGCGACGACGTGCTCGCCGAGCTCGATCTCGACCCGCAGATCGACGCGCAACACATCGGCGTCACCGCCGACGATGGCGTCGTCACGCTCGCCGGAAACGTGTCCAGCTTCGCTGAGAAGTGGGCGGCCGAGGAAGCCGCAAAGCGAGTCAAGGGCGTGAAAGCGGTCGCCGAGCAGCTCGCCGTCGATCTTCCGGCGATGCACGTGCGCAACGACACCGATATCGCTCACGAAGTCACCAACGCGCTGGCCTGGAACGTCACCTTGCCGAGCGATATTCGCGCGATCGTCGAAGACGGACACGTGACGCTGGAGGGTACCGTCGATTGGTACTATCAGCGCGAACGCGCGGCCGAAACGGTGCGCAACCTGCGCGGCGTCCGCGGCGTGACGAACTATCTCTCGCTCCGTCCGCGTATCTCACCCGAGAACGTCGAGGCGACGATCAAGCGGGCGTTCCATCGGCAAGCGCAACTCGACGCGAATACGATCGACGTGCGCGTCATCGGCGGGAAAGTGATTCTCAGCGGCAACGTCCACGGCTGGCTCGAACGCAGCGAGGCCGTCCAAGCCGCGTGGTCGGTCCCCGGCGTGACCGAGGTCGAAAACAAACTCGCGCTCGTCTGACGACGGCGTCGCGCGAGGGTGCGCAGAGTGGGCGTTTGCCGGCGGGAGGGGATACAAACCGGCGAACGCCTGCTCGCGTTACGCGGGGCGATCGTTAAAAATATGCTGCAAGAAGGGCGTAAGATAGGTTCCCCGCGGCAGGCGGAAGCCGGGCTGCGGATAGGGGACCGGTAGGCGGTGGGGATAGGGCCCATGCGCGAGCTCGTCGTGGTCGCGAGGGTAACAGACCGGCCAGGGGATCTCGCCCTTTTCGTTGCCGCCCTGCGAGAACGAAGCGGCGTATCGGACGTAATAGCAACTCAACGCGCCGCTGAACCAATGCTGCAGCGGAAGAATATAGGCCTCGGCGTAATCGGTACGCGAGACGCCGCCGCTATCGACGATGCTCCGTCGAAACGAGGAGGGATCGGGGGCATTCGTCGCCGTTGAGAGCGGCGCTCGATGCGCGTTGATCCGTGCGGCTTCGCGCGCGAGCTGCGCCTCCTGGCGCTCGACGAACTGTCGTGCCGGGTCGAGCGAAGGCGCGGTCGGGATGCGACCGTGCGGGAGCGAGCGTCGCGGGCGCTGCGAGCGCGCGCTGGAAGGAGGAGCGGCGGCAGGTCGGGCCTGCTCGGCGCGCTGCGGCGACTGGGTCGGCATCTGCGGCGAGGCGGCTTGCGGCACGGTCTTGGGTGCGAGGTGCCGCACCGTCGCCAGGGCGACGATCTGCGTTTTTTCGGCCCGCTGCTCCTGAAAGTGCGCGACCACGAGGCGCACGACGAGCAAGAGCGCGAGCAAATGCAACGCGAGGGCCCCGGCGACGGCGAGGAACGCACGGCGGCGGCGCGCGGCCGGGAGATCGGCGGGCGTCGTCGGGCTCAAATAACTTCGGGGCACGGATGCAGAGTAACACCGTATCCATAGCGAAACCTTCACGGAGCTATGAACGAGCAGAGTAAACAGGAACCGGGCTCGGAGATCGAAGCCGGCAACGAGCGTTCTTCCATGAAGAGCGCGTTGATCTGGATCGGTGTTGCGGGTTTCGGCCTCGCCCTCACCGCGGTCGCCGCGCGCGTGCTCTTTTTTCGCCGTCAATCCGACCCGACCGGCCAACGTATCCAAGCCTTAATCGACGAGGCGAACTCATTGCTGAAGACGCTTGACGACCAAAGGAATAGCGCCTAACCCGCCGCGCATTCGCGTCGGGGACGAATTCGAACTGACTTTCCACGATCTGCTCGTCAACGGGCAAGGCGTAGGAAGGCTCGGTTCTCTTGCCGTGTTCTGTTGGGGACCGCTCCCGCAGGAACGAGCGCTCGTCCGGATTACCACGCTCAAGGCGCGCTACGCTGTAGCGACGCAGCTTCGCCTGCTCTCGGGCTCGCCGCATCGCGTGGTCCCCTTTTGCGCGGCATTTGGGACCTGCGGCGGCTGCCAGGTGCAGCACATGAGTTATCCCGCCCAGCTCTCGTGGAAGCGCGAAGTCGTGCACAATGCACTGCGGCGAATCGGCGGCCTGCACGGCATCGACGTGCGCAACGTTCTCCCGTCGCCGCGTTCGCGGCGCTATCGCAACAAGGTCGCGCTGGTCGTCGGCGGCGGCGGAGAGCAATCCCCGCCGGGGCTCGGATTTTTCCGCCAACGGACGCACGAACTCGTCGAGATCGAGAGCTGCCCGATCTTGGTGCCGGAGCTCGACGAGATCGTTGGGCGCCTCCATTCTCTGCGCTTAGAAGAGCGGCTCGGAGCGCTCTACCGCGTCGCGCGACACTTCGTGGCACGTGCCTCTGCGGCGATCGGCGAGAGCGTGCTCTCGATCACGACGGATCGTGAGTCGCCGGAGATCGCCCGCGTTGCGGCGCATCTGCTCGAACGCTTGCCGAGAGTGCGCGGGATCGCAAATTCCTTCGATCCCGCGAGTGCGAATGCCGTGATGGGGCGCGAGCAGCGGACGCTCGCGGGGGCGACGACGATCGAAGAGACGATCGCCGGCGTTCGCTACCGCGTCTCGCCGGAGTCGTTCTTTCAAGTGAATCCCGGCATCGTCGCCAAAATTTTCGCACTGATGCGTGGCGGGCTCGCGCAGCCCCGCAAGATCGTCGATCTGTATTGCGGCGCGGGAACCTTCTCGCTCTACTTCGCGGCGGCGGGCAGTACCGTTTTGGGTATCGAGGAGAATCCCGCAGCGGTGCGCGAAGCCGAGGCGAACGCCGAACTCAACGGCTTGCAGGATCGCGTGGAATTCGAAGCTGCGCGCGTCGAAGAAGCGGTCGGGCGCCCCGAGATCGCAGCGCGCCTACGCGAGGCGGAGATTCTCTTTCTCGATCCGCCGCGCAAGGGAAGCGACGAAGCGACCCTCGGCGCGATCGTTCGCGCGCGGGTTCCCAATATCTGGTACCTCTCGTGCGATCCGGCAACGCTCGCCCGGGATTTGAAGTTTCTGACGTCCAATGGCTACAACGTCGGAATCGTGCAGCCATTCGATATGTTCCCGCAGACGGGGCACATCGAAACGCTCGTTACCCTCTACTGTAACGCGCGTGAAATTCAAGCGGCGGTCGAAGCGGCATTCGCCGACACGCCCCCGCCGGAGTGGCCCGACGACGACCATTCTTCACCTACGGAGTACCCCGATTTTGTCATCCGAGAATCTTGATATCGCTTACGTGGCCAAACTGGCCCGCATCGCCCTGACCGAGGAGGAAGTCGCGCGCTTCGGCGCCCAACTCGGCGACCTGCTCGGGCACGTAGCGACGCTCGCCGACCTCGATCTCGATAGCATCCCGGCGACCGCGCAGGTAGTGGAATCGCGGAACGTGATGCGCGAAGATATCGAACGCCCCTCGCTCGACCGCGAAGTCGTCCTCTCCGGCGCCCCACAACGACAGGGTGCCTTCGTGCGCGTTCCGCGCATCATCGGGCAGGTGTAACGATGTCGTCGAGAATATCCTCCGGCGCGAAAGAGATCGCGCGTGCGGTAAACGCACGCGAGTGCTCGGCGCGCGAAGTGGTCGAAGCGACGTTGGAACGTATCGCGAGCGTCGAGCCGCAGGTTGGGGCTTACCTGAGCGTGCTCGAACGGCAAGCGCGCGAAGGCGCCGACGCGCTCGATGCGCGTATCGCCTCCGGCGAACGCTTTCCGCTCGCCGGCGTACCGCTCGCGGTCAAAGATAATTTGGCGCTCGAAGGGACGGTGACGACCTGCGGCAGCAAAATGCTCGAACGTTGGGTCGCTCCATACACGGCGAGCGCGGTGCGATCGATGCTCGCCGTAGGCGCGATTCCGGTTGGGAAAGCGAATATGGACGAGTTCGCCATGGGCTCGTCGTGCGAGAACAGCGCGCTCGGCGTCACGCGCAACCCCTACGATTTGGAGCGCGTTCCCGGTGGTTCGAGCGGCGGCTCGGCGGCCTCCGTCGCCGCTTACGAAGCGACGATTGGGTTGGGTAGCGATACGGGCGGTTCGATTCGCGAGCCGGCGGCGTTCTGCAATCTCGTCGGCTTCAAGCCGACGTAC
This sequence comes from bacterium, assembly GCA_021786705.1. Classification (GTDB taxonomy): domain Bacteria; phylum Vulcanimicrobiota; class Vulcanimicrobiia; order Vulcanimicrobiales; family Vulcanimicrobiaceae; genus JABEUX01. The sequence goes on along the minus strand of JAJYMV010000136.1, from coordinate 1,255 downwards.
GGACGCATCTCGCGCTACGGGCTCATCGCGTTTGCATCGAGCCTCGACCAGATCGGCCCGTTGACGCGAAACGTCGAAGATGCGGCGCTCGCCTACGATGCGATGGCCGGTTTCGACCCGATGGATGCGACCAGCGTCGACCGCGCCGTCGAGCCGACGGCGAATGCGTTGCGCGAGGATCTTCAGGGCGTTCGAATCGGCGTCGTCAAACAATTCGATACGCATAAACTCGGAAACGATATCGACGACGTCTACGATCGTGCCCTGCACGATCTCGAAGCGCTCGGGGCCGAGATCGTCGAAGTCGAGTTGCCGACCGCCGATTATGGACTGGCGACCTATTATCTCATCGCGCCCGCCGAATGCAGTTCCAATCTCGCGCGCTTCGACGGCGTTCGCTACGGGTTACGCATCGACGGAAACGATGTCGCCGAGATGAACGAGCGTTCGCGCGCCGCAGGCTTCGGCCCGGAGGTGAAGCGCCGCATCCTCATCGGCACCTACGCGCTCTCGAGCGGGTACTACGACGCCTACTACGTGCGCGCGCAGAAGGCGCGCACGCTCGTCGCACGCGATTTCGCGAAAGCCTTTGAGAGCTGCGACCTCATCGCCGCCCCGGCGACGAGTTCGCCGGCGTTCCGATTCAAATCGAAGAGCGATCCCTACAGCATGTATCTGATGGACTATTATACGATTCCGATGTCGCTCGCGGGGCTGCCCGCGCTGAGCGTTCCCTGCGGATGGGTGACCCCCGAAGGGGGCGAGCGGGCGATGCCGTTGGGACTGCAACTGACCGCACCGCTCTTCGCCGAGCGCGCGTTGCTCTCGGCGGCGCACGCCTACGAGCGCGCGACGATGCACGCGTCGAAACACCCGATGCAGATCGCCGAGGTGACGCGATGAATTACGAAGCGGTCATCGGCATCGAGTGTCACGTCGAACTCAAAACCGCGAGCAAGATGTTCTGCGGTTGTGCGAATCGTTTCGGTGCCGAGCCGAACACGCTGATCTGCCCGGTCTGCTTGGGAATGCCAGGGGCACTCCCGGTTCCCAACGCCACCGCGATCGAATATATGATCCGCGCCGGGCTCGCTTTTCAGGCGGCGATTCCCGCCTTTTCGAAGTTCGATCGGAAAAATTACTTCTATCCCGACATGCCGAAGAACTACCAAATATCGCAGTACGATATGCCGTTAACCCAGGGCGGCGTGGTGCGCTATTGGCTCGAGGACGGCACGATTCGCGAGTGTCGGCT
>JAJYMV010000109.1 GCA_021786705.1 bacterium | reverse complement strand
TCGCCCTAGCCATGGTACTCCCTCCAGAGGGCGAGCAACTCCTCGGCGTGCTCGGCGACCGTTTCCAAGGCACTGCGGGCGTCGGATTTGCTCGTGCCCTGATATGCCGCCTGCGGCGGCTACTCGGGGTGACAGAACCTCCTATTGGAGAGTGACAGACTATATCAAATATCGTATAATAGTAGTATGCCATATAGTATACCGAATATTGGAGCAGCGATCCGCGCGGCTCGACTCGCCGCCGGGTTGAGCCAGAGCGAGCTCGCCGCCCGTGCAGGGGTAACCCAGGCGAGCATCTCGCTCGTCGAGGGCGGTTCGGATCTCCGCGTCTCGCGCTTGCAGCAGATCGCCGGGGCGCTCGATCTCGTCCCGATGCTGCTTCCGCGAAAGGCCCTCGGCCTCGTCGAGGGCGTGATCGCGAGCCTGCCGTGATCCGCACGCTCGAAGTTCGGCTCGGCGCCACGCTCGTCGGCCACCTTACGAATCTCCCCGACGATTCGACCGTCTTTGCCTTTGCACCGGAGTATCGCGAGATGCGCGAACGACCCGTGCTGAGCCAGAGTTTCCTCTCCGAAAGTGGGGAGCTGCTCGAAGCGCCGGTAGTCGCACGTCGGCTCGCCCCGCCGTTTTTTTCGAACCTTTTGCCCGAAGGCGGAATGCGCACCATTATCTCGGAGCACTTGAATGTTTCGAACGAGCGCGACTTTCCGCTGCTCGCCTATCTGGGCGGCGATCTCGTCGGTGCCGTAACGCTGAGCCCATCCGAACCGCTCGCTCCGGTTCCGGGAGATGCGCTCACGTTCTCGCTCCCCGGCGTTCAGTTGAAGTTGAGCGCACTCCTCACCGAGGCCGATGCATTGACGATTCCCGTTCACGGCAATGGCGGCGACTGGATCGTGAAAGTCTCTTCAGGCGCCTATCTCGGCTTAACCGAGAATGAATTTTCGATGTTGGAACTCGCGCGACGATCGGGGATCGAGGTGCCGGAAACCAAACTCATCTCGCCCACGAACATTGCAGGGTTGCCGCCTGAGTTTGCGGCAGCGGGTGCGGCATTTGCTATTCGGCGCTTCGATCGCAGCCCCGATGGCGGTCGCATTCACGTCGAAGACTTCAATCAAGTTTTTGCGCAATGTCCGCACGACAAATATAAAAACCATAGCTACGGAAATATGGGGCGCATGCTGACGCGCCGCGCGGGATTCGTGCATGCGCGCGAGTTCGTACGGCGCGTCGCCTTTAATGCGACGATCGGCAACGGCGACATGCACCTAAAAAATTTCTCGCTCATCTACCGAAACGGTCGCGACCCGGAACTTGCGCCGGCGTACGACTACGTCAGCACGCTCGCCTATCCGTCGCTCGATCGTCGGCTCGCGTTGTCGTTCGGTGATTCCAAGGAGCTGGATATCTACCGGAGCGATCGCATTCGCCGCTTCGCCCAAATCGCGGAGCTTCCGGGAAAGCTCATCGCACGCGATATCGCCGATACGATCGAGCGCACGCGTGCGGCGTGGCACGCCGCAACCGATCTCCCGTTGCGAGAAGAACATCGCAAGATCGTCGGCGCGCACATCGACCGTTTTGCCGCCGCAGCCGGCCGCTCCGAGTAGGGCGGGCTCGGTCAGGTTACGGGTGCACGGCAGTGCGAGGGCGAATATCGCGTTGGATATCGTGGGCTTTTGCATCGGCTGTCGTTGCGAGATCGTACTTGCCCTGTAGGCGTATCCAAAACTCGGGCGTTGTCCCAAAATAGCGCGAAAGCCGAAGCGCCGTCTCGGCCGTTACGGAGCGCCGCGCTTTGGTGATTTCTGAAATACGCGAAACCGGAACCCGCAACGCCAATGCAAGCGCATGAGCGCTCATCTCAAGAGGCTTGAGAAAATCTTCGAGCAGAACTTCACCGGGGTGCGTCGGGGTAACTCTGTGTTTCATCTTTCCTCGGTCTCTCGATTAGTGAAAATCGCCAATCTCTACGTCGTGCGCGTTCCGTCCATCCCAACGAAAGCGGACGCGATGCTTTTCGTCGATGCGAATTTGCCAAGTATCTCCCAAGAGTTTCTTGAGTTTATTCTCCGCGGGAATAAGTAGTTCGTCGATCCGATCGACCACGTCGAGTTGGTCGAGCTTTCGGAGTGCCGCTTTCGCATAACCGGCGAGGCGTTTAGATGCAACGCGGTGCTCGAAGAGATCCCTGGCGTCGTCATCTTTGAAGCTCGCGATCACCTTTTAAAGTGTAGCCCGTGACGCAGTGACCGTCAAGCGGTAGGCGCAGTGCGGAACGGGGTGCCCCTCGATACGATGGCTTCGCCATCTACTCGGGGTGACAAGGGGGGTGGCGGCGGTTGCTTCGGGCAGGTACGATGGCGGAGTATGGAACTACGGATAGATCCCTCCGTCGTCGCGGCGTGCCGCGCGCTCGCCGCACGCATCGCACGCCCGGTCGAAGAGTTTATCGCGGGGCACTCCACCGTCGCGGTGGAGCGCTCGGTGCTCCGGCTGCTCGGCGTCGACGGCGTGAACGGCGAGGAGATTCCGCTGCCCAACCTCATCGTCGATAGCCTGAGCCCCGAGCAGCGCGGGCGCGGCGTCGCGCTCGCGTTCGGCCGGGCGCTCGCCGAGACCGGCATGGAGCCCGCCGCCCTCGCCGCGGAGATCGGCGCCGGGCGCACCGAGCTCGCCGCCTATGCGGCTACCCCCGTCGCCGCCGCGCGGGGCGCCCTCGCGCCCTACGTCGAGCGCGCGCTGGCGCACATCGCCGCCCGCCGCGAGGAACGGCGCGCCGCGCTCGAACGCACGCCGCAAGGGGAGCCGCCGCTGCTCTACGTCATCGTCGCCAGCGGCAACATCTACGAAGACCGCACCGCCGCGGTCGCCGCCGCGGAGGCGGGCGCGCAGATTATCGCCGTCATTCGCTCCACCGGGCAATCGCTGCTCGATTTCGTTCCCTACGGCCCCACCACCGAAGGTTTCGGCGGCACCTACGCCACCCAAGCGAACTTCGCAATCATGCGCGAAGCGCTCGATGCGATCGGCGAAAAACTCGGGCGCTACATCATGCTCACCAATTATGCCAGCGGCCTCTGCATGCCCGAGATTGCGAGCATGGCCGCGATCGAACGGCTCGATATGTTGCTCAACGATTCGATGTACGGCATTCTCTTCCGCGATATCAACATGAAACGCACCTTCGTCGATCAACACTTCAGCCGCATGCTCAACGCGTACTCCGGCATCATCATCAATACCGGCGAAGATAACTATCTCACCACCGCCGATGCCGTGGAGCAAGCGCCCGCGGTGCTCGCGTCGCAATTTATCAACGAAGAGTTCGCGCACCGCGCCGGCATGCCCGATACGCAGATCGGTCTCGGGGATGCCTACGAAATCGATCCCGCGCTGCAAGACGGCTTTCTCTACCAAGTCGCGCAGGCGCAGCTCGCGCGTCAAGTCTTCCCCGAGGCGCCGCTGAAATATATGCCGCCCACCAAACATATGACCGGCGATATTTTCAAAGGGCATCTCATCGACGCGATGTTCAATCTCACCTCGGTGATGACCAAGCAAACCATCCACCTCTGCGGCATGCTCACCGAGGCAATTCACACGCCGTTCCTGGGCGATCGCGCGCTCGCGATCGAAAATGCGCGCTACGTGATGAATACGGCGCGGCACTTCGGCGACGAGATTTCGTTCAAACCCAACGGCATTATCGAAACGCGCGCGCGCGAGGTGCTAAGCGACTGTCGCGATTTGCTCGAAAAGGTTGAAAAACGCGGCCTGATGGATTCCATCGCCGTCGGCGTCTTCGCCGATGTGAAGCGCCCGCCCGACGGCGGCCGCGGCTACGACGGCGTCTTCGCGCGCGACGAGGGCTATTACAATCCGTTCGAGGAGGCATTACGCGCATGAGTGCGGAGCAGAGCGGGCTCGTCAAACCCTACGGCGACACGCTGAACGACGGGAAAGTGCAGCTTTCGTTCACGCTGCCGATCGAATGGAGCGAAGCCGCCGACGAAGCGGCGCGCCAACTCGTCGCGAAGATGGGCTTTGCCGACGTGCAAGTAGTGGAAGGGCGGCGCATCGCGACCGGCTTTTCGTTCTTCGTCGTGTACGGCAGCACCACGCAGAGCATCGACGCGAGCAATATCGCCGCTCCATCGGCGAAGGCTCACGCGATGTCGATGGAAGAGATCGACGCGCTGCTGCGCGATAAACTCGGGCGCAAAGTGCGCGTCGCCGGCGCTTGCATCGGCACCGACGCACACACCGTCGGCATCGACGCCATCCTCAACATGAAGGGTTACAAAGGCGACTACGGGCTCGAGCGCTACCAAATGTTCGAGACCTTCAATCTCGGCAGCCAGGTCGCGGTCGAAGAGTTCGTCCGCATCGCCAAGGAGCGCCGGATCGACGCTTTGCTTGCCTCCCAGGTGGTCACCCAGAAGGGCAGCGACGTCAAGAATTTCACCGCGCTCGTCGAGCTGCTCGAGGCCGAGGACCTGCGGGACCAGGTAGTATTAATTTGTGGTGGACCGCGTGTAACGAACCTTATGGCCGCCGAGATGGGTTACGACGCCGGCTTCGGCCGCGGCACGCTGCCCAGCGAGGTGGCGGGCTTCATCGCCACCCGCCTGAGCGAACGCGTAGAAAAAGCGCGCGGGCAGAGGTAGCAGGCGGCCTCCGCGTCGTAAAGGGCCTTCAAGATGTTAGGCGACCTACTCGCGTGGTTTACGGGCAAGGAAGCGAACCGCCGGCGCTACCCGCGCAAGCGGAAGGGCTACAAGGCGCAGGTTTCAGCGGACGGCGGCACTACTAGAAAGGCCGCCATCGGTTTGGATATCAGCGGCGGTGGCCTTTGCATCATCACGCAAGAACCGGTCGGCCGCGACGAATTCGAAGTCTACGCATCGATCGAATCGCGATTGATTCGCATGCGCGCGATCGCCGTGTGGAAAGACACCGTCACGCATCAGGGAAAATCGGTCTGGCGCTACGGCATGCGCTTTACGGGCATCGCCGCCGACGATTGGGATGCGATCATTCGCTACACCACCGATAAGCCGGTCGACGAAGTCAACAAAGCGCAAGAAGAGCTCGTCACGGTGCGCTTGACGCCCGACGAAACCAGCCGCATGATTCCGGTCGCGCTGCAGAAGCGCTTGCTGCAGATGCTCGTCGAGCGCCGTCGCCTCGCGCCGCTGCAAGAGAGCGTGACGCCGCTGGTGCAGTATTTCTACTCCGGTCTCGCGCGCCAAGGCGACAAACTGTTGCATCGCCTCACGATTCAATCGAAGGTGGTCGGCCCCGAAGGGTCGGAGCTCTTCGAAACGCGCTTCACGTTCGACGATAAGGGCGAAACCGTCTCGATGCTCAACTAGGGCGCCTCTGTCACGCCGAGTAGCCGCAGTGTCACGCCGAGTAGCCGCAGTGTCACGCCGAGTAGCCGCCGAAGGCGGCGTATCGAGGCGCCGCGCAATGTCACGCCGAGTAGCCGCCGAAGGCGGCGTATCGAGGCGCCGCGCAATGTCACGCCGAGTAGCCGCCGAAGGCGGCGTATCGAGGCGCCGCAATTTTCCCCTCGATACGGCTGCTGCGCAGCCTACTCGGGGTGACAAGGGCCCCTCGATACGGCTGCTGCGCAGCCTACTCGGGGTGACAAGGGCCCCTCGATACGATGGCTTCGCCATCTACTCGGGGTGACAGAGAACGCTACTCGGGTAACAGGGAGCGTCGGTGTCGACGCCCGAAGCTCGTCGCGATGCTCGCACACGGACACGTCGCGTTGCCTTCGCTGCTCGACACCGATCCCACCCATCCGCTCGCCGCGGCGATTCTCGGTATCGCGCGCATCGCCGAAGGCGCGCCGCGCTTGCTCGTGGTCGATCGCCTCGATCTCAGTTACGATGTCGTCGCCGATAGCGACGGCCCCGATGCGTGCAGCGCCACCGCGTGGCCGCTGCGCGAACTGCTGCGCGAGCTCATTCTCGCCGCGCGCGTTGCGGTGGAGGTGCGCGAAGCGGTGCAGCCGGATCGCACGCCGCAACGCCCGCCGGCCTGTCGCCCGGAGAGCGCCTCGTCGGCGCAGCGCGCGGCGGTGCCGCAACTCCTGCGCGCGGCGCTCGCGGCAACGCGCGCGCGGATCGTAGCGGGAGAAATCGCCCGCGAACCCTAACGGCTGCGACGATGGATGCTTCTGCCCCCTCGTCGCTCGACGCTTTCTTCTTTAAAAACCGCGGTGCGTTACTCGCGCTGCCGGCGCTCGCGCTCGTCATTTTCGGCGTGCCGACGCTGCGCGCCGCGTTTATCGGCATTCCGATCGCGATTCTCGGCGAACTGCTGCGCATGTGGGCGGTCGGGTATTCCGGCGTCACCACGCGCGGCGACCACGTCGAAGCGCCGCAGTTGGTCACCGCGGGGCCGTACGCGTACGTGCGAAATCCGCTCTACGTCGGCAACTTCATCACCGCACTCGGTTTTGCGCTTGCATTTACCGGCGGAAATTCACTCGCGCTACGGCTGCTGCTCGTCCTCGGCTCGCTGGTGTGGATGCTCGTCGTCTACGGAATCATCGTTCCGCACGAAGAGCGTTTCTTGCATGCAACGTTCGGCGACGCATTCGCGCGCTATTGCGAGCGCGTGCCGCGCATCGTGCCGCGCATTCCGCCCGCGCCCGAGGCCGCAGGCACCTGGGACGGCAGCGTGATCGCGCGCGCGGAGACGCGGACGTTCGTCACCTTCCTCGTCATGCTTGCGATATTGGTAGGCAAGGGGCTCCTGCACCGCTAAGAGCGAGGTTCGGCGCGGCCACCGCGCGAAGCGGAGGCGGGTTATGGAATCCATGCAATCATCAACCGTCGTCCTCGGCCATGCGCGCACTCCGTTCGGTAAACTCGGCGGCGCTCTTTCGCCGCTTCCTGCCACCTCGTTGGGCGCCGCAGCGCTCGTCGGCGCGCTCGAACGCGCCGGGCTCGACCCCAGCGAGATCGAACACGTCATCTTCGGAGAGGTGCTGCAAGCCGGCGTCGGGCAGAACCCCGCGCGCCAAGTGCTCTATAAGAGCGGCCTCGCAAAAACCGTTACCGCCGAAACGGTCAACAAAGTCTGCGCGTCGGGCATGCTCGCCGCGGTCAACGCGATGCGCCTCATCAACGGCGGCGCGAACCGCGTCGTCGCTGCGGGCGGCATGGAATCGATGAGCAACGCTCCCTACCTGCTCAAAGAAGCGCGTAGCGGCTATCGCTTCGGCGACGGCACGTTGATCGACGCGATGATTCACGACGGTCTTTGGGATTGCTATTTCGGCATGACGATGGCGACGCAAGGTTCGAAGGTTGCCAACGAACTCGGGCTCACGCGCGAAGCGCAGGATGCGTTCGCTTACGAAAGCCACCGCCGCGCGCACGCCACCGCGCAAGCCGGCGGATACGCAGACGAACTGATTCCGGTGAAGGTTGCGAGCAAAGCGCGCGGGCGCATCGTGCGCGACGCACTTCCGGCGCGCGGGCGCGAACGCATCCCCGCGACGGTCGGTGCGCCGATGAACGCGTTCGACCACCATCCCTCCGCCGAGTTCACCTTCGATTTCGAGAAGTACACGCCGTTCGTCACCGGCGACGTGCCGCACGCCGTCGTCGACCGCGATGAAGCGGTGCGCGCCGACGCGAGTTTAGAATCGATGGCGAAACTCAAACCGCTCGAACGCGACGGCACCATCACCGCCGGCAACGCACCGGGCGTCAACGACGGCGCGGCTGCGTTGATTCTCGCGCACGCCGATTACGCGCGCGAACGCGGGCACGCCGCGCTCGCGACGCTCGTCGATCACGCGACGGTCGCGTGGGACGCGCCCTATATCGCGCTCACGCCGGCGATGGCCGCGCAGGCGCTGCTCGCCAAACACGGCATGCGCGCGAGCGATATCCACGTTTGGGAGATTAACGAAGCCTTCGCGAGCGTCGCGCTGACCTCGGCGAATCGCTTAGGGATCGACCCGGCGACGCTCAATATGCGCGGCGGCGCGATCGCGATGGGGCATCCCATCGTCGCATCGGGCGCGCGCATTCTCGGCACCGTCATCGCGCAGCTGCGCAAACGCGGCGGCGGTTTGGGGATCGCGTCGATCTGCTCGGGCGGCGGGCAGGGCGACGCCGTGCTCGTGCGCGTCGACTAATCGATGCCGTTACGTATCGCCGTTATCGGCGCCGGGCAGATGGGCGCCGGCATCGCACAGGTGGCCGCGCAGAGCGGCCACTCGGTGCTCTTGCACGACCGCAGCGAGGAACTCATCGCGCGCGGGATCGCCGGGATCGAAAAAAACCTCGCACGCGCGGTGGAGAAGGGGCGGCTCGATTCCGCCGGGCGCGATGCGGTGCTCGCGCGGATCGAACGCACGCCCGAGATCGAAAAGCTCGACTGCGATCTCGCGATCGAAGCGGCGACCGAGGCGCTCGAGATCAAGCTCGAGCTCTTTCGCCGGCTCGATGCGGCGACGCCGCCGAACGCCATCCTCGCATCGAACACCTCGTCGATCTCGATTACCATGCTCGGTGCGGCGACCAAGCGCGCCGAGCGCGTCATCGGCATGCACTTCATGAACCCGGTTCCGGTGATGGCGCTGGTGGAGATCATTCGCGGCATCGCCACCTCGCAAGCGACCTACGATTTTACCGAAAAGCTCGCGCGCGAGATGGGCAAGACGCCGGTGGAGGTGCGCGATTTTCCGGGCTTCGTCTCCAACCGCGTGCTGATGCCGATGATTAACGAAGCGATCTACGCGCTCTTCGAAGGCGTCGGCAGCGTCGAAGCGATCGATACGGTGATGAAGCTCGGCATGAACCACCCGATGGGGCCGCTGCAACTCGCCGATTTCATCGGTCTCGATACGTGCCTGGCGATTATGGAAGTGTTGCACGGCGGCTTCGCCGATTCCAAATATCGGCCGTGTCCGTTACTCAAGCAATACGTCGCTGCCGGCTGGCTCGGGAAAAAGAGCGGCCGCGGGTTTTATACCTACGCATGACCGACCGATCCGCCGCTGCCCGATTTGAAATCACCGACGAGCAGCGGCAGATCGCCGCGCTCGCGCGCGACTTCGCAGAGAGAGAGATCGCACCGCATATTGCGGCGTGGGATCGCGAGCATTATTTCCCGCGCAGCCTCTACACAAAGATGGATGCGATCGGGTTGATGGGCGTGCTCGTCGACGAACGCTACGGCGGCGTCGGTGCGGGGTACGGCGCCTACGCGCTCGCCGTCGAGGAACTCGCGCGGGTCGATGCGGGCAGTGCGGTAACGCTCTCGGTGCACGCGATGATCGGCGCTGCGATTGCGAAGCTCGGCAACGAAGCGCAACGCACGACGTGGCTTCCGCGCCTGAGCGGCGGCGACACGATTGCAGGCTTTGCACTCACCGAATCCGATGCCGGTTCCGACGCGGGCGCCATTCGCTCGACGGCGGTGCGACGCGGCGACGGCTACGTGCTGCGCGGGCGAAAGCAGTGGTGCACGAACGGCACGCACGCCGGGGTGGTGATGGCGATGTTTCGCACCGGAGGCGTGGGCCCCAAAGGCGTGAGCGCGTTTCTCGTCGATCCCAAGACGCCGGGCATTACGGTGGAGCGCGAGACCGAGAAGCTCGGTATTCGCACGAGCAACACCTGCGATCTCGCGTTCGACGACGTGTACGTCGGCCCCGAGGCGTTGCTCGGCGGCGAAGGCGAAGGCTTCGGCGGCGCGATGACCGCGTTGCAGGGCGGGCGCATCGGCATCGCCGCACAAGCGGTCGGCATTCTCGCAGCGTGTCTCGACGCATCGGTAAAGTTCGCGCAGGAGCGCATGGCATTCGGCAAACCGATCGGCGCGTTCGAAGGCGTCTCGTTCAAGATCGCGCGCATGGCGACGGATTTGGAGGCCGCGCGGCTGCTCGTCTATCGCGCCGCCGCACTCGCCGACGCCGGTACGCCGTCGCCGACGCTCGCGAGCCAAGCGAAGTTCTTCGCTTCGACCGCGGCGCGTACGCACGCATCGGAGGCGCTGCAAATTCACGGCGGCTACGGCTTTACCACCGAGTTCCCGGTAGAACGCTATTATCGCGACGCGAAGATCACCGAGATCTACGAAGGCACCTCGGAGATCCAACAGATCATCATCGCGCGCAGCCTGCTCGGCCGCCTCTAACCGCCTCTTGTCACCCCGAGTAGGCGCTGCAAGCGCCGTATCGAGGGGCGGTTCTTTGTCACCCCGAGTAGGCGCTGCAAGCGCCGTATCGAGGGGCGCGCAAAATAATGTGAGCCGCTCCGTATGGAGCGGCTCACATTTGGTGGCCTGCAGAACCGTCGCATTCATGTTACCACCGACCCATGTTCCCTACAAGTAGAAGCATCGGGCTGGAGCGTGCGGGAATCGAACCCGCAACTGCATGAAGTGACGGTTCGGCAGTCGACACCATCGAAACGCCCCGACGATCCTTCACGCGATCGGCTGCGTTGGAAAGAGGTCGTGCAGTGTCTCAAGGGGCGCGCAAAATAATGCGAGCTGCCCCGCGTGGAGCAGCTCGCATGTGGTGGATCACAAGACCGTCGAATCCATAGTACCACCAGCCATCCCGGTCGGCAATTGCCTATCGAGTTTGGTTGGAGCGTGCGGGAATCGAACCCGCTGCCACATGGAATGACGGTCTTGTGGTCGACACCATCGAAACGCCCCGGAGATCATTAACGCGGAAATTTGTTTTGGAAATAGTGCGGCGCCTAACACCCTTTGTCACCCCGAGTAGCCGCTGAAAGCGGCGTATCGAGGGGTGCCGCGTCGTCGCTTGCTTGGAAGGATCGCAAGCACGCTGAGAAGGAGGCTGAAGGCGAAGATCGAGGGGACCCTTCGATTGGAGGTCGACGAGATGAAAATTGCGCGCGCTCTCCTCACGTTGCTCGCCGCGATCGGGTTACTGGCGATGGCGCGCGGGAGCTCGATGCCGGGGTTCGCCGGCGGTACCGGCTGGCTCAACAGCCCCGCGCTCACGCCCGCCGATCTCCGCGGGAAAGTGGTTCTCGTCGATTTCTGGGAGTACACGTGCATCAATTGCTTGCGCACGCTGCCGTACCTGAGAACCTGGTATCGCCGCTACCACAACGAAGGCTTCGAAATCATCGGCGTTCAAACGCCGGAGTTTCATTTTTCCGGTGAGCGAAAGCACATCGTCGCCGCAGTACGACGTCTCGGCGTTACGTGGCCGGTGGAAATCGACGCGAACGATTCGGTGTGGAACCGGTTCGGCGTTCATTCTTGGCCGACCGAGATGCTTTTCGACCAACGCGGAAAGCTCGTGGAAACGTCGATCGGCGAAGGCAACTATCAACGGACGGAATACCTCATTCAGGGGCTCTTGCATATCGGCAATCCGAAGCTGCATTTTCCGCCGCTCATGCCGTTGTTGCCGCAGGATAACTACGACAAACCCGGCGCGGTCTGCTACCCGCGCACCGCAGAAATTTTGATGGAGCACCAACGCGTCGCCAACGCGCCGGCGTCGGGCAACCCCTTGCGAGACTATACCTATTCGGCGCCGAGTAAGTTCGTCGACGGCCAGGTGTATTTGGACGGCAGCTGGCACGGAAATCGGCAGGCCATGGTCTACGACGCGGGCGGTGGATTCTTCGGTCTAAAATACCACGCTATTCAGGTTGCCGTCGTTATGACGCCGCATCGAGGCGAAGCCGAGCGAGTGAACGTGACGCAAGACGGCAAACCGATTCCGCGCGATGATGCGGGCAAAGATGTTCGTTACGCTCCTAACGGCGCGTCGTACGTTTTAGTGAACGCGTCGCGTGCATACGATGTCGTGATGAACGCCAAGTTCGGTACGCACGTGCTGCGGCTCTATCCGCAGAGCTACGGCCTCGCGATTTACGACGTTGCGTTTGAATCGTGCGAGGTGCCCGGCAGCACGCGTTAAGCGCGCTGCGAGTTGCCCCTCGATACGCGCTTCGCGCTACTCGGGGTGACAAAGGCGTTGCGCGTTGCCCCTCGATACGCGCTTCGCGCTACTCGGGGTGACAAAGGTGTTGCGCGTTGCCCCTCGATACGCGCTTCGCGCTACTCGGGGTGACAAAGGTGTTGCGCGTTGCCCCTCGATACGCGCTTCGCGCTACTCGGGGTGACAAAGGCGTTGCGCGTTGCCCCTCGATACGCGCTTCGCGCTACTCGGGGTGACA
>JAJYMV010000044.1 GCA_021786705.1 bacterium | reverse complement strand
CCGGTCGATGATGAACGTCTGCCTCTCGCTCGACCATCGCGTCGTCGACGGCTACGTTGCGAGCGGCTTCCTCGCCGATCTCAAGCGCCGCCTCGAGGCAATGGGGCCGACCGGAATTTTATAACAACTCGTCTCGGGTCTTGCCGAATTTGGCGGCCGTCTCACCGGCGTAAAAGCCGTACTTCCCCTTGATATGCTCCCAGCCGGGCTTTGGATCGTCGTAAATCCAGGCCACTCGTTCGGTGCGATCGTTGCCATCTTCGAAGTCGACGTAAAAGCATCGGCCCTTGTAGGGGCAGTGGTACTCATGCGCGGTGGTCTTGAGAACGCGTCGCTCCACCGCGGCCGGATCGATGTACCAGTTGCCCTCGACCTTTTGGTATTGATCCGCACGCGCTTCCGCGATCGCCCGTCCGGAACGTGCGTCGCGGATCGTAAGGTTTTGTCTCGCCTGTGTCATGGATCGATACTACTCCGGCAGCTGCGAAAATACTGTGAGCGCGCTTACGCCGCGCCCATCTTCGGAAAAATCGTCGCGAGATTGGCGTCGGCGTCGACGGCGACCTCAATCGCTCCGCTGCGCGAGGTCAGCAGCGTCGTCACGCCGGGGCCGTGCCCGGCGACGAACGAGCGACCGTGAACGACCGCGCCGATCGTGATCGATCCCTGCCGATAGATGCGCCCGAACGAGTTGTCGGCGTCGACGATTGCAACGAGATCGCCCAAGCGAAGATCGCGCAGACCGTAGCGCTCGACCATTTCATCGTCGAAGCATTGAATGTCGTAATCTCCGCGCACCACCGTCGAACGTCCGAGCCCGCTCCCCATCACTGCTGCGGGAACGATCTTCGCAACGCGCGCGTGGACGCGCCCTTTCTGAACCTCGACGCCCCATGCGTCGAGGAAGCCGGGATCGGCATTAAACGCGCGGACCTCCGGGGCATCGAGTAGGCGCAGGCCAAGCCCGCAACTGCGCACCTGCACGGTATCGCCGATCGCCATCTTCTCCATGCTCTCCGGCTCGAAATCCGCGATGACGTGCTCGACGCCGCCGTGCGTTCCAGTGACGCGCCCGAGCGCGCCCTTCGCATCTCCGGAGAGTACGCGCACGCGATTGCCGATGCAGGACATCGCGTTAAACGCGATATTGAGCCGATCGTCGTTGTTGCGCATGCTGACCGCCGGTTCGATATGGTCGGCGAGAAAGGCGAACGCTCCGTCGCCGATGCGCACGTTGGGATTGATGCCGCCGACGCTGGGCAGCACGAAGGGGTCGCCTTCCGCGCTCACGTCGTAGATGCCCGAGTTGATGAGGGCGGGAGCGACGACCCCGGCGACGACGGTAACGACAAGCTCCTCGCGATTGGTGCGCAATTTCATGGCTGGGGTCGAGTCCTTTCACGGCAATCAGGGTTCGGGAACGGGGGGCGCGAATGAGTGAGGTCGACCGCCATGCCCGTTGTACAGATTCGCAAGCACTTCCGATTCGAAGCCGCGCACGCACTTCCCCACCATGCGGGCAAATGCGCGCGCATGCACGGGCATTCGTATCTCCTCGAGGTCGCGCTGCGGGGGCCGCTCCAAGAAGCCGGAGCGGCGACCGGCATGGTCGCCGATTTCGAGAGCATCACCTCGGTCGTCGGGCGCGAGATCGTCGATCGACTCGACCACAGCACGCTCAACGAGTTCGTCGAGAACCCGACGGCGGAGAACGTTCTTCTCTGGATCCACAGTCGCATCGCGCCCGCGTTACCCCAGCTCGACGAACTCGTCCTGTGGGAGACGCCGACGGCGTGCGCGGTGCTTCGCTGCGACGACCTTCGATGAATCGAACCGCGCCGACGCCCACGATTCACCTCACCGAGATTTTCTACACGCTGCAAGGGGAGGGCACGTGGGCGGGAACGCCCGCCGTTTTCATTCGCCTCGCCGGCTGCAACCTCGCCTGCGATTTCTGCGATACCGATTACGCGCTGCGCTCCTCGGCGAGCGTCGACGAGATGGTCGCGCGCGTGGACGAACTCGGCGGTGCGTGCCCGATGGTGGTTCTTACCGGCGGCGAACCGCTCGCACAAAGTGCGACGCCGGCGCTCGTCGACGCGCTGCGCGCGGCGGGACGGCGCGTTCATATCGAAAGTAACGGCACGATTTTCGTCGAGTTGCCGCACGACGTCTGGCTCTGCGTATCACCGAAGGAGCGCGTCGATCCGCGCATGGCTCGGCGGGCCGACGAAGTGAAGCTCATCGTCGATCGGCGCGTGCCCGAAGAGCACCTCGCGCTCTTCCCGGAGCACTCGACGATTTTTTTGCAACCCGAGGGAAACAAACCGAACAACGTCGCGCTGGCAGTCGAGTATGCACGCGCGCACCCCGCGCGGTTTCGGCTCTCGCTTCAGACCCACAAGTTTATCGGTATTCCGTAACGTGCGCGTTCTCGCCGTCTGTGCGACGCAATTCGAACGGGCGCGTATATCGTTGCCCGATGCGGTGCGCACCTTGGTCTGCGGAGTCGGCCCGGTCGAAGCGGCGGCGCGAACCGCGGCGGCGCTCGCCGCCGAGCCCTACGATCTCGTCCTGAATCTCGGAATCGCCGGAGCCTTCGAAGGGCGCTGCGCAATCGGCGAAGCTTGCGTCGTCGCCGCCGATTTTATCGAACTCGACCGCGAGAACGGCGAGCCGCTGCGCGTACCGCCGGGAGATCGCTTATACCATCGGGCGCAGAGCGACGCGTCGCTCGTCGAGATGCTCGCCGCCAACGGCATAGCCGAACGCACCGGCGTCACGGTATCGCGCGTCACGACCGACGTACGCACCTGCGAGCGACTCTCCGCACTTGGAGCGGAGATCGAGAGCATGGAGGGATTCGCCGTCTTGCGCGCCGCCGCGCTCGCGCGCGTTCGCGCATTGGAGCTGCGGGGAATCTCCAACTTCGTCGGCCCGCGAGCCGCCGAACCGTGGAAAACCGAGGCGGCGTTTGCAGCGCTCGCCGATGCCGTACACCGCCTTTTCGCCGCCGTGGAGCCGACGTGAACGAACCGCTCGAACTCGCATACTCGCCCTGCCCCAACGATACCTACATTTTCGCCGCACTCACCAACGGGTTGCTCGCCGACGCACCGCCGGTGCGCGTCGCTTATCTCGATATCGACGAACTCAACGACTCCGCGGCGCATGCGCGCTACCCGCTCACGAAAGTCAGCTACGGCGCGATCCCCTATCTCACGCGCCACTACACCATCTTGCGTTCGGGAGGAGCGCTCGGCCGCGGCTGCGGCCCGCTCGTCGTCGCGCGGCCGGAGCACGAAAAAACGTGGGAAGCGCTCGACGACCCCGTCGTAGCGATCCCCGGCGAGCGAACGACCGCTTTTCTCCTCTTGCAACTCGCGCTCGGGCGACGCCCCCGCACGCGCATCATGCGCTTCGATCGCATCGTCGACGCGGTGGCGAGCGGCGAAGTCGACGCCGGTTTGATCATTCACGAATCGCGCTTTACCTACCAACGCTTCGGCCTCCATCAACTGCTCGATCTCGGCGCCTGGTGGGAGGGCGCGACGGGGCGGCCGATTCCGCTCGGCGCGATTCTCGCCCGGCGCGACCTTTCGCGAGAACGCGCTCTCGCCATCGATGCGGCAGTTCGCAGCAGCCTTGCGTTCGCCCGCAGCGATGAGAACGCCATTATGCCCTACGTCCGCGAACACGCATTCGAGATGGACGACGCGGTGATGCGCGCGCACATCGCCCTCTACGTCAACGACTACAGCCTCGATCTCGGCGACGAAGGAATCGCCGCGGTCGACGCCCTTTTCGAGCGCGGCCGCAACGCAGGCATCCTCCCCACCGACGCGAAGGCTGCATTCGTTCTATGAAATTCGGACAGATCGCGCGCAGCCTCGCATCGCTCGCACTCTTGCTCGCAGTTACCGGCTTCGGCGCGATCCCGCGCGCGAAAGTCGTTCTCGGCGACGAAGTGTTTTTGCGCTCGACATGGCACGATCTGGATGGCCGTTGCGTCGGCGTCGTCACCAATCAAACCGGCGTTACCTCGCAACTCGTTAATATCGTCGATGCCATTCGCGAAAATCCCCATATCTGCATCAAGGCGATCTACTCGCCCGAACACGGTCTGCGCGGCGACCAACTCGCGGGGCATTTCGTTTCGTCCTATCGCGATCCGCGCACCGGACTCCCGGTCTATAGCCTCTACGGTCCGCAACGCATGCCGACGGCGGCGATGCTGCGCGGCGTCGACGTGCTGTTGTTCGACATTCAGGATGTCGGCGACCGTGCGTATACGTATATATCGACGATGGCCGAGGTTATGCGCGCGGCCGCCCGTTATCACAAAAGCGTCTGGGTGCTCGACCGCCCGAATCCCATCGGCGGAGAGATCGTCGAAGGCCCCGTCCTCGATCCGCGCTTCCGTTCGTTCATCGGGCTCTATCCAATTGCGATGCGCCACGGCATGACGATCGGCGAGCTCGCCGAGATGTTCAACAACGCATTTGGGATTCACGCGCATCTGCGCGTCGTGAAGATGATCGGCTGGCGCCGTTCGATGCTTTGGAGCCAGACGGGGCTGCGGTGGGTCGAGAGTTCGCCGAATATTCCCACCTGGCAAACGACGCTGGTCTATCCCTGTACCGGACTCATCGATAACGGCGGCATCAACAATGGGGTCGGCACCGCAAAGCCGTTCTTCTATGCCGGATATCTCGGCATGCCCGCCTATGCATACGCGAGCGCGCTCAACGCCGAACATCTTCCGGGAGTCTACTTCCGCCCCGCAGCGTGGTCGCCGTTTTTCGGCTTCTGGCGCGGCCGCGAATTGACGGGGGTCGAGCTCTACGTCACCCATCCCCATCGTTTCCGCAGCGTCGAGACGGCGGTATCGTTGCTCGTCGCCGGGCATCGCCTGATGCCGCGGTTGCGCATTAACGCTCGCGGGATGGATGACGATTGGGGGACCGACGCAGTTCGGCTCGGGCTCGAACGCGGAGAGAGTGCCGCGCAGATCATCAATAGCTGGCAGCCCGCGCTCGCCCGATTCATGAAGCTGCGCGCGAAGTATCTACTCTACCCGAACTAACCAATTTGTCACGCCGAGTAGCGCACCAGTGTCACGCCGAGTAGGCGCGGTACGCGCAGTATCGAGGCGCGAACTTGTCACGCCGAGTAGCGCACCAGTGTCACGCCGAGTAGGGCGCCTTAGCGCCCGTATCGAGGCGCATTCCGCGCTATTCGAAAGAGGCCTCGAAACGATACGAGATCGATTATCCGGCGCACGACGGTTGCGGTAGCACCCGACGAGCGTCTAGCGAGAAGCGGTGCGCCGCAATCGTCGTGCCCGTGTGTGCCGCGCGCATCGGTACGTCACCCTCGATACGCCCTCTTCGAGGGCTACTCGGGATGACATTGCGGCTAGTCGTCGTTGCGGCGCGTGCGTAAGAAGTTCAGCTGCCAGAGGTGGATGAAGCGCTGAAGCTCTTCTTGAACCGGAGGCGGAGTATCGACGAACGCCATCCCGTACGCAAATTTTTTCATGCCGAGATCGTAGAACGGTGCGAGCGCTTTGCTGCGCAGGCGCATCGGTTCGAAACCCGGCGGGCGTTCGCGAACGGTCTCGGGGCGTAAACCGAACGGGGTCTGTTTGAAGACTTCCTTATCGACGGTCATTTCGTCGAGGAAATCGGCCGGCAACTGAATATCGAGATGGAGCAACGAGCCTTTGATCAAGTCCTCGTCGGTGACGAGGCGGAGGCCTCCCGCCGAGAGATCGTTGGCGAGCGCCGACCGTCGCCCTTTCCGCCCATCGAGTTCGTAGAATACTTCGAATTCCACCGGCATACGAAACGCAGAGCGCTTCTGCTGCACGCCCGGCTGTGCGCGAAGCATGCTCTTCGTCGTCGGTTTCTTCTTCTTCCCGAACATGAACATTTGCCGTCGAGCCGTTAAGCCGGGCAGGCACCTCTTCCTGCATGCCCAAACACTCGACGGAGAACCGTGCTGATCGAACGACTAACCGAAGCGCTGGGAGCCGATGCCGTCAAGACCTCTCCGGAGGACCTTGCATGTTACTCCTTCGACGCGTACAGCCAAGGCGTGCTTCCGAGCGCCGTCGTGCTGCCGACCTCTACCGCGCAGGTGAGCGCGGTGGTAAAGATCGCGCGCGATCTCGAGGAGCCGCTGATCGCTCGCGGCTCGGGGACGGGGCTCTGCGGCGGAGCGACGCCGCTCCGCGCCGGTATCGTGCTCTCGTTCGCGCGGATGAATCAGTTGCTCGAGCTCGATATCGAAAACCGCCGGGCGCGCGTCGCGCCGGGGCTCGTCAACCTGCAACTCAGCGAGCGTATCGCGTCGACGGGCTACTTCTATGCCCCCGACCCCGCATCGCAGCGTGCCAGCACGATCGGCGGGAACATCGGCACGAATGCCGGGGGGCCGCACTGCCTCGCCTATGGGACCACGGTCAACCACGTCCTCGCGCTGGAGATCGTCGATGACCGCGGCGAGTCTTTTACGACCGCGGTCGACGATCTGGGCTACGACCTCACGGCGCTCCTCGTTGGAAGCGAGGGAACGCTCGGCATCGTTACCTCGGCCTGGGTCCGCCTGCTTCGCATCCCTCCGGCAACCGGGGTCTGGCTCGCCGCTTTCCCCAGCATCGAGAGCGCCTCGGAAGCCGTGAGTGCGATCGTCGGAGCCGGAATCGTCCCGACCGCCCTCGAGATGATGGATGCGACGATCGTGCGAGCGGTCGAGAGCGCCTATGCGGCCGGGTACCCCGAAGATGCCGCCGCGGTACTCCTGGTCGAGTCTTCGGGCGAACCGGAAGAGGTTGCGAGCGCGGACGCAGCGATCGCGCGAATCGCCCGCGCGCACGGCGCGACGAAGTGGCAGGCGGCGACCAGCGCCGAACAGCGCGATGCGCTCTGGCGCGGCCGGAAGGGCGCCGCCGGTGCCGTCGGGCGGATCGCCCCGAACTACTACACCCAGGATGTCTGCGTTCCACGCACGCGCCTTCCCGAAATGTTGGCGGCGGTCGACGATGCCGCGCGGCGCCACGAGATCGTCGTCGGAAACGTCTTTCATGCAGGCGACGGCAATCTCCATCCATTGTTGCTCTACGATAAGCGCGACGCGCGGCAGGTTGCCGCAGTGATTGAAATCGGAAATATCGTATTGGCACGCGCCGTCGAACTCGGCGGAACGATCAGCGGCGAGCACGGTGTCGGTATCGAGAAACGGAACGGCATGTCGCTGGTCTATCGGACCGAAGATCTTGCGGCGATGGCGTGCGTTCGCGACGTTTTCGATCCGCAGGCGCTGCTCAATCCCGAGAAGATCTTTCCATCGGGAATCTCGTGCCGCGAGATGCGAACGTGAACGACCTCGCAATTTCCGAAGCGCTCGCCGAGGCAACGGCGCGCCGACGCTCCGTCGCGCTTCGCGCCGGAGGCGTCTTCGCCGGAATGCACCGCAGCGTTCTCGACGCCGACGAGATCGATCTTCGCGCGCGCCGTGCGGTTCTCGAATACGAGCCGCGCGATCTCACGCTTGCCGTCGAATGCGGAGCGACGGTCGCGCAGATCGAACAACTCTTGCGGGAGCGGCGTCAGTTTCTTCCGCTCGACGCACCCGATGCGGTACGGGCGAGCGTCGGCGGCGTGCTCGCCACTGCGTGGAACGGGCCGCGTCGCCACCGCTACGGGCGTCCGCGCGACCTGCTCATCGGCAGCGCGTTCGCGCTCGCCGACGGCACGCTCGCACGAGCGGGCGGGATGGTCGTGAAGAACGTTGCGGGATACGATCTCAGCCGCCTGTTCGTCGGATCGATGGGAACGCTCGCGGTCCTTTTGCGCGCGAACTTCAAAGCGCTACCGCTTCCCGAATGCACGCGTATGTTTCTCGCCTCGCTTCCGGCGGGAACGCGCGCGCGCGCATTCACTCAGGTGCGAAATCTTCGCCCCGAGCCCGCCGCCGCATGGTGGATCGGAGGGTTCGCGCACGAGATCGACGGCGAACCCGGCGACGACGGACGCATCGCCATCCTGATGGAATGCGACGGCGCACTGCTCGAACGCGCAACCTTAGACTGGCGCGCCGCTCTCGGCCGCGCCGGAATTCCCGAGACTCGGTTGCTCGACGCGGGCGCTCACGCAGCCTTTTCACGGCTGCTCGACGCCCCGATGCAGCTTCCCGGCGCGCATGCGGTGGTCTATCGCAGCCCCTCGCTGCCGTCAAACGCCCTCGCACTCGCCGATGCTCTCGCCGGTGCGATCGACCGCTTCGAGATGAAGTGCGATCTGCTCGTCGATATTATGAACGGCGATGTGACGGTTCGCGCCGGCGGCGACGCTGCCGGTTTCGCGCAAATGATCGGCATGCTCGATGACGCGCTCCACGATCTCGCCCCGCGCGCTCGCATTCTCGCCGGGGGCGGCGACGCGCACGACCGTCTCGATTGCTTCGGTCTCCTTCCCAACGCACTCGGCCGCATGCGAGCGCTCAAGCAGCGCTTCGACCCACACGATGTTCTTAATCCCGGCGTCGCTTTTTTCGACGGCGGGCACACGTGAGGCTCAACGGCGAAATCTTCGCGGCGATTCGCATCGTTTTGCTCAGCCCGGTCCGCCGACGCCTGCTCGTGAGACAACCGCGATTCATCGGCGATCTCGCGAACTTTTTGTTGCGCGTCGTCCCCCAAGCAAAGCGTGCGCTTCGAAGCATTCGCGAGCGCGCGCGCGCGATCCCCGACCCGCTGCTGCGCCGCGAAGCGCTTTCGAGCATCGAGACGAAATCCTATCACGTTGCAGGCGCGGCGGTCCTGGCGACGTTTTTGCCGCCTGCAGCGATGCGCGCCTACGTGAACGTCGTCGCACCTCTCGAGAGCATTTACGATTATCTCGATAATCTCTGCGATCGCCATCCCGCCGTCGCACCGGAGGCATTCCCCGTTCTCCATCGGGCCATCGCCGACGCGTGCGATCCCAACGCACCGCTACGCGATTACTACGCTTTAGGGCCGATCGGCGACGACGGCGGCTATCTGCGCGCGCTCGTCACCGACGTGCAAGCGCACCTGCGAAACGTTCCCAACGTCGAGGCACTGGCACCCTTCGCGAGCGAAGCGGCATCGTCGTACGCACGCATGCAAAGCACGGTCCATGGAGCCTCCGGGAAGCGCCTCCAGGCCTGCCGCTCGTGGTTCGACGAGGTGCGTGCGGAGTATCCGCAGCTGCAATGGAACGAATTCGTCGCCGCGACCGGCTCGCAATTTCAGGTCTACGCGCCGCTCTTCGCGCTCTTCGATAGCGGAGCGGCCGGGGTCGAACCGGCGTATCGAGCCTACTTCCCCTCGATCTCCGCAATCCACGTACTGCTCGACTCCTTTATCGATCGTGCGGAGGACCGCGAGCACGGCGATCTCAATTTCGTCGATCGCGCCGATGAGCCGTCCGAGTTTCAGAGGCGTTTTGCCGCACTCGCCGGGGACGCCGAAGCAAAAATCTCGCGTCTCGCCAACGCGCGAGCACACCGCTTTACGCTCCGCGTTATGGCGCTCTTCTACCTTTCGCATCCAAAAATCGAACGCGAGCGGTACGCGCTTGAGGCCGATGCGATGCTCGTCGAGTTCGAAAGGTGCGTCGCGACGTAGGCAGCGATGAAACCGGCCCTTCGGTCCCGGCGTTTCACGGGTGATCGGAGGCGAAAATGCGCGTATTGCTCCTGGGCGGAGCCGGATTTATCGGCAGGCATCTCCATGCGGCGTTGCTCGCGCGCGGAGACGAGGTCGTGCTCGCCAGTATGCGCGAGCCCGCAGCGGCCGCACGATGCGCGGCCGGCTGCGACGTGGTCGTGAATCTTGCGGGCGAACCGATCGCGCAACGCTGGAGCCCGGCGGTCAAGGTGCGCCTCGCCGCGAGCCGCGTTGGGGCGACGACGGCGTTCCTCACCGAGCTCGCAGAGCTCCAGCCGCGTCCGAAGGCATTGATCGCCGCCTCGGCGGTCGGGTATTACGGCAGCAGCGAGAGCGCGACGTTCGACGAAAACAGCGCGCCCGGCAACGATTATCTCGGCCGCCTCTGCGCGGACTGGGAGCGAAGCTCGCTCGATGCCCAAGGCCTCGGAATGCGGGTGGCGCTGGTTCGCACGGGTGTCGTGCTCGGCCTCGACGGCGGTGCGTTGGCAAAACTGCTGCCGATCTTCAAGCTCGGGCTCGGCGGCCCGATCGGCAACGGCAGAGAGTGGCTCTCGTGGATCCACATCGAAGATCAGGTTGCAATCTATCTCGCCGCCATCGACGGAGCCGAGGGCGTCCTGAACGCAACGGCTCCGGAGCCTGTTACCAACGCATCCTTCACCGCTGCGCTCGCGGCGGCGCTCCGCCGTCCGGCCTTCGTGCCGGTCCCGGCGTTCGCGCTCCGCGCGCTGCTCGGCGAAGGGGCATCGGTCCTGCTCGAAGGGCAACGCGTTATTCCGAAACGGACGCTCGCCCTCGGTTATCGCTTTCGCTTTCCACATCTCGGCGACGCATTGAAGGCATTGCTCTCAGCGTAGCGTCCGTAGCGGTGCTTGACATCGCTGGGTACGATAAGGGTGGATTCCTCGTTAGGTGAGGCGTCTGTACGTTGGAGAGGCCGCTGCCCGGAAAGGTCGAGAGACCCCAATGGGTGACCAGGCACCGTCGAGTCAAGGCGGAGCTTAATGCGGAAGGGGCTGGTTCCCACGGCGTGCAGTGCTAAAGCTCAACGTCGGGGCTACGAGGCGCGCGAGCGTCGGTTTGCGTCGGTCGTTATACGAGGAGCGTAGAACGATCGTCTTTATTTACCGAGCACCGAATGGAGCCTCCGACGCATGAACTCCAGCACGATCAAGCAACTCGTGCCGCGCCGCACCACGTGGCGCTCGGTGTTGATGTTTCTCTCGGTCGTCGGCCCGGGCATCATCACTGCGAACGCCGACAACGACGTCGGCGGCATCCTCACCTATTCGCAGGCCGGAGCGCAGTTCGGATACTCGCTGCTCTGGTTGCTCATTCCCATCACCCTCGCCCTGATCGTAACGCAAGAGATGTGCGCTCGCATGGGCGCCGTCACCGGGAAAGGCCTCGCCGACCTCATACGCGAGAATTTCGGCGTACGCGTCACGTTTTACGTGCTTCTCCTGTTCGTCATCTGCGACCTCGGCAACACCGCGACCGAATTTGCCGGAATAGCCTCGGTCGCTCCCGTTTTCGCAACCTGGCTTCCCGGCATCAACGTCGAAGCGTTCACGATCGCCATGGTGCTGGGAGCGGCGGCGCTCGTTTTTACGACCGTAACCCGCGGAAACTATAAAATCGTCGAACGGATCTTTTTGATTTTCTGTACCGTCTATATCTCGTACGTCATTAGTGCGATCGTCGTTCACCCGCAGTGGAAAGACGTCATTCACCAGACGTTCTTCCCGCACTTCTTCCACTCGACGGCGTACTTCGTGATGATCGTGGCCATTATCGGAACGACGATCTCTCCGTGGATGCAGTTTTATATCCAATCGGCGATCGTCGATAAGGGCATTCGGAAGGAACAGTATGCCGCGTCGCGCATCGACGTCGTTTCGGGGGCGCTCTTTACCGACATTATCGCCTTCTTTATCGTCGTCGCGTGCGCGGCAACGATCTACGTGCACAATATCGGTAACGCCCACCCGATCGTCGTCAATGCCGTCGGAGACGTCGCGATCGCGTTGCAACCGCTCGCCGGCCATTTCGCGTCGTTGCTCTTCGCCCTCGGCCTGCTCAATGCGGCGATCTTTACGGCCTCGATTCTACCGCTTTCGACGGCATATTACGTCTGCGAGGCGTTCGGCTTCGAACGGGGCATCGACCGTCGATTTAGCGAAGCAAAGATTTTTTACAGCCTCTATCTCGGCCTGCTGCTTATCGGCGCGCTGACCGTCATCGTTCCGGGGGCGCCGTTGCTCGCGATCATTTTCTATTCGCAGGTTTTTAACGGTGCGCTCCTGCCGGTCGTTCTCGTCTTGATGCTCTTACTCGTCAACAATAAGCGCCTGATGGGAACCTGGACGAACTCGCTATTTTTCAATATTGTTGCGTGGATCACGGTCGCCGTCGTGGGAGCGCTCACGGTCGCTTCGGTTATTTAACTCGCAAGAACTATCGCCCGCCGCTTATCAGCCTTGTCATCCCGAGTAGCCCTCGCAGAGGGCGTATCGAGGGACGTGCGCGCC
>JAJYMV010000069.1 GCA_021786705.1 bacterium | reverse complement strand
AGCGGCGCACCGCCGAGGCGATATCGGTGGTGTAGGAAGCGATGCACGGGAGTTCGGGTGCGGTGCGCTCGTAATAGGCTTTCAGGCGGGTCTCGTTCCGCGCCACCAAGATCACTTCGCGCACTTTCGGCGCGATCAAACGCGCGCATGCCGAACCGATCGAGCCGGTCGCTCCAATCACGGCGACCGTCGCCGAGGCGAGATCCACTTCCATCTCGCGCGCGCCGCGGAAGAACGATTGCAGCCCGGCGGCGATCGTCAACGAATTTCCCGTCGTCACCGGAATCGGCGACCGTTCCGCCACCGTAATGCCGCCGTCACCGACGACGCCGGTAAAGGCACCGAGCCCGGCGATCTTCGCGCCGAGTTCGGCGCCGATTTCGATAGAGCGAACGATACGCTTGTAGATATCTTCACGCGGTAAATCGAGGATTTGCTGCGGAAGCAACGGCGCTCCGACGAACCAGCCCTCGGTTTCGCGCCCGTCGGGAGTGCGCACACCGGTCACGTGCACCGCCGCATACGCCGGCATCCATTCGAGAATTTTCTTGACGATCGCCTCGCCTTTGCCTTTTGCGCCGGGCTCGTAACGCGCGACGTCTTCCAGCGAGAGCGGGTGCACGACGAAACAGAATTTCGGCGCCTGCACGACGTTCATCGCGCGCGCTCCGCCTCGTCCTTCAGTGCCGCGAGCATCATCTCGCTATTCTCCTTCACCTTTTTATGCAACGTCGGCCCGATCAATTCGGCGAGGGTCGGCACGCCGAAATCATAGTCCACGCCGAGGACCACGCGCGTGATTCCTTCGCGTTCGACGAAGCTCCACGCTCCCTCGAAACGATCGAGATCGCCTTCGAGCAGTGCGTATTCGATGCGCAGGCGGTCGTCGAGAAAGCGATCTTCCTCGATCCACTCGATCGGCGCCCCCTCGACGAGCGTTTTCCAGCGGGCGAGGACGCTGTTCGGGCGTCGCTCGACGATGACGACGCTCTCGACGTCGGGCATAAATTGCGGAAAGCGTTCCTGGTCTTTCGCCAGTTCGTAGACCGTGCGTGCTGGCGCCGCAATCTCGATTGAAGTCTCGACGTAGGGCATCGAAGGCTGTCGTGCTTTCTTTCCGGAGGCGATTTTGGGGGCGGAGTTACTCTAACGAGCCCAGGTTGCCCAACGCCGCCGCGACCCCTGCGCGCAGGGCGGCGAGCGCTCGCTCGATCTCCTCGGAGGTGACGACCAAGGGGGGCTCGAGCCGGATGACGCGCTGCTGGTTGAGGGTCCAGGCGGCGGTCACCCCGTGCTTGAGCATCTCGGGGATGATCCACCCGCCGTAGCCTTCGGAGCGGAGTTCGACCCCGACGAGCAGGCCGAGGCCGCGCACCCGCGCGACGACCTGCGGAAACTCCGCGGCGATCTCGGCGCAGCCGGCGAGCAATTGCCCTCCGCGTTCGCGGGCATTTTCGACGAGCCGTTCGGATTCGAGCACCTCCATCGCGGCGAGCGCGGCGGCACAGGCGAGCTCGCTTCCGCCGAAGGTGGAGGTGTGGATGAGCGGCGCTTTGCCGTAGGCGCGCATCCAAATCGGCGAACGCGCGATATACGCGCCGACGGGCACGACGCCGCCGGAGAGCCCCTTCGCCAGCGTCATCAGATCGGGCACGACGCCGTCGCGGTCGCAGCCGAAGCGATAGCCGCAACGCCCGAAGCCCGTCTGCACTTCGTCGGCGATAAAGAGCGCGCCGGTGCGGTCGCACGCGTCGCGGACGGCGCGAAGGTAGCCGGCGGGCGGAACGTTCACGCCGCCCTCGCCCTGGACCGGTTCGACGATGAATGCCGCCGCGTCGGCGAGCACCGCATCGAGCGCATCGGTTGCACCGAACGGAATATGCGCGACGTCGGCGAGCAGCGGGCGGAACGGCGTTTGAAAGGCTTCGCGGCCGCTCGCGCTGAGCGCACCGAAGGTTTTCCCGTGGTAGGCATCGTGCGTCGAGACGATTTTTTTGCGCCCCGTTGCGACGCGTGCGAGTTTGATCGCGCCCTCGACCGCTTCGGTGCCGCTATTGCACCAGAACGAGATCTCTAAGTCGCCCGGTGCGAGTTCGGCGAGCCGCCTAGACGCGCGCCCGAGCAGCACGTTGAACATCGTTTTTCCGGAGAGCGCGATACGATCGAGCTGCTCGCGTACCGCGGCGAGCACGCGCGGATGGCGGTGCCCCAACGTGAACACGCCGTAGCCACCGGCAAAATCGAGATAGGCTTTCCCGTTTTGGTCCCAGATCGTCGATCCTTCCGCACGCACTTCAATCGGCGACCCCGAGAGTTTCATCACGCGAGCGAGCGGAGGATTGACGTACCGGCGATAGTTTTCGAAGACTTCGTCGGAGAGCGCGCCGGGCGTCGGCGCGCCGTAGAGATCGTCGTGGTTTTCGATCGTCGTCATGCCGCCATCGGTTCGGCTTCGAGGCTCTCGATCCGTGCTTCGATCGCCGCGATCGCTTCATCGCTGCTCTCGATCCGCATGATTCGTTCGCGTAGCTGCGCGGCACCGGGAATGCCTTTGAGATAGAGTGCGACGTGCTTGCGCATCTGCGGCACCGCACGGCGTTCGCCGAGATCGGCGAGCATCGCCCGATAATGTTCGATGCAAAAGCGTAGACGATCGGCTGCGACCGGCGTCGCCATCGGCTCGCGCCCTTCCATCGCATCGCGCACCTGCGAGATGAGCCATGGGTTGCCCAGCGTCGCGCGCCCGAGCATCACCGCATCGACGCCGCTCTCGCGCATGCGCTGCATCGCAACGTGCGGATCGGCGAGATCGCCGTTGCCGATCACCGGAATCGATAACGCTTCTTTCAAACGTGCAATATGCGCCCAATCGGCGCTTCCGCGATAGAATTGCCGCGCGGTACGTGCGTGCAACGTGATCGCGCGCGCGCCGACCGCTTCGGCACGCCGTGCCACATCGATGTAGACGAGGTCGCTCTCGGTCCAACCCAAACGCATTTTCACGGTCACGGGAACATCGACGGCATCCACGACCGCGCGCACGATCTCTTCGCAGCGTTGCGGATCGCGCAGACAGGCCGAACCGCCATTGGTTTTCGTCACCTTCGGCGCGGGGCAACCAAAATTGATGTCGACGATATCGGCGCCGCATTCCACGACCACCCGCGCCGCAGCCGCCATCGTCGCTGGATCGTCCCCCCAGAGCTGCGTCGAGACGGGCTTCTCGATTCCGGCCTGATCGATCATCTCCATCGTCCGCTTGCTGCCGAACTTCAGCGCGTTCGAGGAGACAAACTCGGTCACGGTGAGCCCGAGCCCGAAGGGCTTGTAGAGCGCGCGCATCGTCTTGTTCGTCACGCCCGACATGGGCGCGAGAACGATCGGCGGCCAGATGGCGTGGGAGCCGATATGGAGGGGCTCGACGGTGCGGGGCATAGCGCTGCCTACTATACCGGGTTTTCGCCCCGGAGGGAAATGCGCCGCCGCGGTGTCATCCCGAGGAGCCGCCGCGGTGTCATCCCGAGTAGCCGCGGAACGCGGCGTATCGAGGGAGCGCAGCGCCGCGGCTCTGTCATCCCGAGTAGCCGCGGAACGCGGCGTATCGAGGGAGCGCAGCGCCGCGGCTCTGTCATCCCGAGTAGCCGCGGAACGCGGCGTATCGAGGGAGCGCAGCGCGCCTCGATTCGGGCGCAAAGCGCCCTACTACTCGGCGTGACAAAAGGCCCAGCGCGACACGAGGCCCTCGGCGCGCTACCGGTATTCGATGCCGTTGATGACGACAAAGCCCGGGGTACTCCACGAGCTGTGCGTTCCGCTCACGCGGTGCGTCCAGTCGATGCCGTCGAAGCCGTCGCGATCGCGGAAGAATCGCCCCTGCACCTCGGCCTTGTCGCCGACGCGCACCAGCAGCGGGCCAAGCACGCTCTCGTCGGCGATGACACGCGCATTCACGTGCGGCGCCACGCGAACGTAGAACCACAGGTGCAGGCCGCTGCGCGTCCGCCGCGCCGCGCGGACTCGCGTAACGGTGCCGCAGATCGTCACCTCGGTGCGCGCGTGCGCGATCCCGCGCGCCGCAAGGTACCCCGCGTTATCGCAGAGCCCGCTCTTGCCGTTTCCGATTCGCCCCGCGCATGCGGCGAGCAACGCGCATGCAAGCACGGCGGCAAAAACACGGAGAGCGGGCCTACTCGAACGCAACATCCCGCGTCTTTCCGCACGAGCCCTCGCAGAGCCCTCGTTCGCGCGGCCGCGTTTGCGCGATCGCACGTGCTCGGGCGCAAAGAGACGAGGGCCGGGAGTGACCCGGCCCTCGTGGTGTTGCCTTCGGCGACGCATCGAGCCCTGTGGAAGGATCCCTCGATACGCCGCGTGCCGCGGCTACTCGGGATGACATTCGTGCGATCCCTCGATACGCCGCGTGCCGCGGCTACTCGGGATGACATTCGTGCGATCCCTCGATACGCCGCGTACCGCGGCTACTTGGGATGACATTCGTGCGATCCCTCGATACGCCGCGTACCGCGGCTACTCGGCATGACAGAGCCGCGTTGCCTTACCAGTATTTCATGCAGTTGTTCGCGCTCGAATCGCAGACCGCGACGTACCCGGTGTAGGGCCACGAGCCGGTATCGTCTTCGGTCCAATCGATGCCTTGGCTGCTCGCGTTGTCATAGTAGTAGCGGCCTTGCACGTAGACGTAGTTGCCGGTGGCGACCCACGGCCAGCTCGGCGGATCGTTCGTGGGCGCCTGCGCCATTGCGTCGAGATTCGAAACGATCTCGATGGTGCCGCCGTTGGGAATCTGCACGTAGAAATACCCGTGATTGCCGCTCGCGGTCACCTTCGAAGGCAACACTTGCGTGACTTGACCGCAGATATCGACGAGTTGGTCGCCGGAGATCGTTCCCGCGCCGAACTCGGCCTGATAATTCAGGAACTGCGCATCGTCGCAGGCATATGCGCTCGGGCTCGGCGTTGCGGTCGGTACCGGCGTCGGCGTTGCGGTCGGCACCGGCGTCGGCGTTGCGGTCGGCACCGGCGTCGGCGTTGCGGTCGGGACCGGCGTCGGCGTTGCGGTCGGGACCGGCGTCGGCGATGTGGTCGGGACCGGCGTCGGCGACGTGGTGGGAACCGGGCTCGGCGACGGGCTCGGCGTCACACCGCCCGCGGTGAGGCTGACATCGTCGACATACTGGTCGATATAGCCGCTATTCCATCCGTTGCCGTAGACCCCGAAGAAGAGCCAGTAGCTCTGTCCGGCGTACTGGCTCAGGTTATAACTACGCTCGACCCACCCGTGCGTCGATGCGGCCTCGCTGAAGATCGTGTCGACGACATTACCGTAGGAATCGAGGAGATCGGCTTCCTGGTCGGCGTAGGCGAGGCTATCGTTGGTGCTTTCATTCACCCAAAGCGTCAGCACGCCGTTGCTGGGAATCGTCACCTGCTGGCAGACACCGGCGTACCCGTTGACCTCGGGCGACGAGGTCGAACCGCTGAGTTCGCTATAACTGCCGCTGTGAACCGGGCTCGTGACGATTGCGGCGTTCACGTTCCCGCATTGCTGCCAGACCGAAAATCCGCCGCTCTCGAACCCGCCGTCGGCGACGGCGTTACCCGTCGAAGTCGAGCTGGCTTTCCGCAGGACTTTTGCCTTCGGTAGCGCGATATGTCGCGCGGTGGTTGGGCGAACCGCCCGCGAGGAACCGGCGGGCAGCGAGGAGGGCGTCGCGCCCCCGCCGCCGCACGCGGTTAACGAGAGTGCCATCAATAAACCGAGTGCACTGAAACGTTTCTGCAAAATAGTTCTCCTGGATGGTAGAAGTGAAGCAACGCGCGAGACCCCGGCCCCACGCATGCGCCATTCTACCGCAAAAACGTTAAATAAACGTAAAGCACATTAAGATTTTTTCGCAGCTTCGGCTTAAGGGTCTTATGGGCGCCCGGCCGGCTTATCCCTCGCGAACGGCGTTGGCGAAGAGATAGAGCCCGAGCATGCTCAAGTGCGGGTCCACGATATCGATCGCGGGGCACGAGCGCGCGACGACCTCGGCGAGCCCACCGGTTGCGATGACCCGCGTTCGCCCACCCAATTCCTCGCTGAAGCGTTCGACGACGAGCCGGGTCGCCCCCACGACACCGAGCATGATTCCGGCCTGCAGCGCTTCGACGGTATTGCGTCCGATCGCACGCTGCGGCGGTTCGAGTGCGATCTGCGGAAGCTTCGCGGTCCGCCCGACGAGCGCGTCGATCGAGACGTTGATCCCCGGCGCGATCGCCGCACCCAAAAATGCGCCCGCGCGCGAGATCGCGGTGAAGACCGTCGCGGTGCCGTACGACGCGATAATCAGCGGCGTTCCGTAGCGCGACGCGCCGCCGATTGCCGCGGCGACGAGATCGGCACCAACCTCGGCAGCGCGCTCGCTTTCGATCTGGATGAGCCGTTGCTTCTCAGGCGCGAGCATGGTCGGCGCGAGACTGAAGAAACGTTTGCAGGCGCCGACGAGAGCGAAATCGAGTTTCGGCACGACGCTCGCTACGACGATCCGATCGATCGAACGCAGATCGAGTTTTGCAACGGCGAAGAGTTGCGTTATAAAGACGCCGAGCTCGTCGGGGGTGCGATCGATCGAGGTACGCACGCGCCACATGTGCAGCACCGATCCATCTTCGTCGAGGATGCCGAACTTCGTCTCGGTATTCCCAACGTCGATCGCCAACAGCACTACGGATTCCCTTTCAGCAACGGTTCCAAAGCGTCGAGGAGACGCCCGGCGAGTGCGCGTTTGTTCGCGCGCCCGAGATCGACGCGTTCGCCCGAACGCAAAAGCAGGAGCAAACGATTCTCTTGCAAGCCGAAGCCCGCGCCGCCGCTGACGTCGTTGAGCACGATCGCATCGAGTTTTTTGCGCTCCATTTTATCGCGCGCGTGGAGTTCGTGGTCGTTGGTCTCGGCGGCGAAACCGACGACGCACCGCGAACCGCCGGCGGCGACGATCGCGGCGAGAACGTCGGGAGTTCGTTCCAAATCTACGTGTAGCGTCTCATCGCTCTTCTTCCGCTTCTCGGCGGATATCTCGCTCGGCCGCCAATCGGCAACGGCGGCTGCGGCGATCGTCAGATCGCATTCACGGCTCTCGCGCAGAGCGAGTTCGAGCAACTCTTGCGCGGTCGCGAAGCGCTCGGTGCGCACCCCGTGCGGCGGAGGGAGCAGCGTCGGCCCTAGAAGCAAGGTGACGTTCGCGCCGCGCCGCGCCGCTTCGTCGGCGAGCGCGATTCCGGTCGCACCGGTCGATGCATTGCCGATAAAGCGCACCGGATCGAAGGGCTCCTGGCTCGGCCCGGCAGTTACGAGCACGCGTTTTCCCACGAGCGATCTGCGGCGCGCGCGCACGTTCTGTATCGCCTCGAGCAGACGCTCCTCCGATGCGAGCCGCCCGACGCCGTGCTCGCGTTCGGCGAGAAATCCCGACTCCGGTTCGACGATTTCGTAACCACGCGCCTGGAGCGCCGCGATATTTTCGGAGGTCGTTGCGTTTTCGTACATCGCGGCGTTCATCGCCGGCGCGAGCAGGATCGGTATGCGCGCGGCGAGCAGCGCGGTGGTCGCGAGATCGTCGGCTATACCGGTGCGCAGTTTCGCAAGAATATTCGCCGTTGCGGGAACGACGATAGCGAGTTCGGCTTCGCGCACGAGCCGTATATGCGGGATTCGCTCGGGAGCATCCCAGAGCGAGCAATAGACCGGGCGCGCGGTGAGCGCGGCGAACGTGAGCGGTGCGATAAAGCGTTCGGCGTCGGCGGTGAGAATGACGTCGACGATCGCGCCCTTCTGCACCAGCGTACTCGCGAGCGCCGCCGCTTTATAGGCCGCGATCCCACCGCTCACCACCAAGAGGATGCGCGCGCCGTTCATTGCGGAAACCACAGGTTGTCGAGCAGGCGCGTTCGGCCGAAATGTGCGGCGGCGATCGCGAAGGCGTTCGCGCGCAACGCGGCGAGCGGAGCGAAACTCTCCGCGTCGACGCACGCGAGATAATCGAGTTCTCCCGGTGCTTCCAGCACCGCGCTCGCTTCGGTGCGAGCGAGATCGACGGAGCGCCCCGCCTGCATGAGTTCGACGAAACGCCGCAACGTGCGGTGCAACGACGGCGCCGCGCGCCGCTCGCGTTCGTCGAGATAGACGTTGCGCGACGACATCGCCAGCCCGTCGGTCTCGCGCACCGTCGGCACGATGCTCACCGTGCAATCGAAGGCGAGATCGCGCACCAGCCTGCGCAACACCGCGCTCTGCTGCGCGTCTTTCTGCCCGACGTAGAGCCGCTGCGGTGCAACGAGATGCAAGAGTTTGCCGACCACGGTCGCGACGCCGCGGAAATGCCCCGGGCGGAGCGCGCCTTCGAAGCCTTCGGCGACCGACCCGACGTCGATCGTGGTGCTGAAGCCCTCGGGATAAATTTCGTTCGTCTCCGGAGCGAAGAGCAGGTCGACGCCGGTCGCGGCGAGCTTCTCACGGTCTCCCTCAAGATCGCGCGGATACCGCGCGAGATCCTCGCCGGCTCCGAACTGCAGCGGATTGACGAAGATCGAGGCGACGACGGCGGCATTCTGCGAGCGCGCGAAGCGCACGAGATCGAGGTGCCCTTCGTGGAGCGCGCCCATCGTCGGGACGAAGCCCAGCGTCGGAGGGGCCCCGCGGCGCCAGGCGCGCAGTTCCTCGACCGTCCTCGCGAGTTGCACGTTAGGGGCGCACGAGAACGCGCAGCGCCGTGCGCCCGACGATAAACGCCGTCCCGGGCTCGATCCGTACCGTCCCGGCGATCTTCGCGCCCTCCACCCGCGTGCCGTTCCGGCTCTCGAGATCCGAGAGCACCAGGGCATCGCCGTCGACCCGGATACGGGCGTGGGCACGCGAAACGTATCGGTCGAGCGCGAGGCACGCCTGCGCCGCCGCATCGTCGCGACCGATCGTGATTTCGGAATCGAATTCCCACCGCTGGCCGTCGAGCGGCCCGCTGACAACTTCAAGCACCAACATCGTTCTGTCGCGAGCGCTTCTCGCTCGGGGCCTCGCGCTCCCCGTGCCGGCCGCGCCCTCCCTTCACGGTAGCCTAACAAATCCGGCCGCCGGGCCGATGATTGGAGAAGAGTGACGATGAGCGACCGAATCGACGAGCTAATGCAGCTGGTCGACGTAGAACCCGACGCCCTGCGTGAAGCCGAATTCGCGCAGGCGCAGGCGATTTTAGAGAACCTGGTCGGCAAGACGATCGCCGACATCGAGGTGGAGGAGACGCGCATCGTGCTCACCACCGCCGAGGGCAATCGCTTCTTTTTCTACGGTTTTCTCGGCGGCTCCGAAGAAGAGGCCACGTAGCGCGCGATATCGGTCCCATCCTGCGCCGAATATTGCGTGAAGGCGACTCCGTGCGCGTAGAGCTTCGCCGTCGCATCGTAAAACGAGAGCACGACGCGGCCGCGCACCAATAACTGACGCCCTTCATCCCCCGGAAGCGAGAAGCGCAAGACGACGTGTTGCCCCGCGGGAAGATCGGCGCGCGTCGAGACGCGCATGCCGCCACCGCCCAGATCGAGCGTATTCGCAGGCACGACCAGCTCCAATCCCGGGACGATCAGCGTCACCGGTAACGCAATCTCGACGCGTGCGTGGCGCCGTTGCTGGGCATGGCTGCCTTGTATGTTCACGGAGGCCCAATCGCTTCTGCGTCGGCGACGACGAGCCTTTATTCTGCGGTTGCTTCCATCGTTGCGCGCGCTGCCGCGAGCGCCCCAAGATAGCCGTGGATTGCGTTGACGCCGCCCTGAACGTAGAGTTCGTATGGTTCGCGTAATGGTGCGTCGCAGGAGAGCTCGATGGTCGCACCCGCGACGAAGGCTCCGCCCGACATTACGACCGGATCGCGATAGCCCGGCACCGCGCCCGGCTCGGGGCGAAAGCGCGCGTTGATCGGCAGAATGCTTTGCAGGCCGCGCGCGAAGCCCAGCACGCGCTCGCGGCTGCCCAGAGCGACCGCCTGCACGATATCGGTGCGCCGGCTCCCCGGTGCGGGATCGACGCGATAGCCGAGTTCGGAGAACAGTGCGGCGGTAAAATCAAGCGTTCGTAAAGATGCCTCGACGATGCTCGGTGCCTGGAAAAGCCCTTGAATAAAGGCTTTCCCGAATCCGAGCGTCGGCCCCAACGCATCGCCGAGCCCCGGTGCGTAGAGCGCCGAGGCGATGCGCTCGACCAGATCCGCGCGCCCCACGCAATAGCCACCGGTCGGTGCGAGCGCGCCGCCGAGGTTTTTAATCAACGATCCCATCGCGAGATCGGCGCCGACGTGCGTCGGCTCGCGCTCTTCGACCAACTCGCCGTAGCAATTATCGACGAGGATCGGAAGATCGTCGCGCAGTGCGCGCATCGCGGCGAACGCGCGCTGCAACTCCGCAATCGAGAGGCTCGGCCGCGTTGCGTACCCGCGCGAGCGCTGCACGAAGATCGCACCGCGTTCGATCGTGCGCAGCTCGCGCTCGAGGGCATCGCTATCGATCGTCCCGTCGGAACGCAAAGCGATTTCGCGATATGCAAATCCACCGGTCGCCGCAAGCGAATCGGGAGTATCGTAGATCGCGTTGCGCAAGGTATCGTACGGGCGCCCGGCAACGGCGAGCAACGTGCCGCCACGCGGCACGCAGGCACGCAATGCGAGCGCGATGGCGTGCGTTCCGCTGGCGATGGAGATGCGCGCGAGCGCGCGTTCTGCACCGAAAATGCGCCGCAGGAGCGATTCGTACGCGCCGCGCGCGGCATCGTCGTAGCCGTAGCCGCTGCTTCCCGCCAGTTCGCTCTCGGCGATGCCTTCTTCGAGAAACGCCTGCAGTACGTTCATCGTGACGGCCCGTTGTGCCGGATAGTCAAGGCTCCCGACGCGCTCCCAGGCGCGCTCGGCCGCGCGCGCGAGCGCCCCGGTAAAGCCGAAGCGTTCGCAAAGTTCGACGATCATGGGAGACCGGCTTCGTGACGTTCGTACGCGCGTACTGCCGGCAACCACAACGCCGTCGCGACCGCGAGATTGACGAGCAGCAGGATCGGTGCCCGCCAATCCAGCGTCGCGAGATAGACCGAGAGCGGCGCCGGAATCGAGGAGGGCACGTAGAACGCCGCGCGCGCCACCCAGCCGGCGGCGACGACGGCATAGGTGATGCTCGCCAGCAGCATGGGAATACCGATAAACGGGAGCGCGAGAAAGGGATTGGCGACGATCGGCAGCGTGAAGAGCAACGGTTCGTTCGCGTTTATCAGCGCGAACGGAAGCGTGGCGCGGCCGATGCGGCGCAGCCGCGGTAGTTTCGAGAGCGTGAGCAGCGCGGCGAGCGGCAGCGTCGCGCCCGCACCGCCCGGAAAGACGAAGAGAAAGAGCGAGACGACGACGATATGCGGCAGTGGAGCGTGCGCGGCGAAGGCGTGCGTATTGACCGCTTGCAGCGAAAGGTAGACCGGCGTCACGACGCCTGCGAGCAGGGCGGGGCCGTGAATGCCGATGCACCAGAGCGCTGTTTCCAGAAAAACGATCGCCAGCAACGCGATATAGGTATCGCCGAGATGCGCGAGCGGCGAGAGCGCCGCTGCGACGAGCGCGCCGGCATCGAAGCCGAGCGCGTGCAGCGCGATAAACGGGAGCACCGCGAGCGGCGCGCCGAGATAGCGCCCTGCGGGAAGCACGCGCTCCGCCGCGCGCACCAAAAATGCACAGAGCATCGCCGTGAGAATCGCGACGAGCAGCCCGCTCGCACCGACGCTACGGAGATATGCGAGCGGCGCGATTCCCGGCATCCATGAAGGCAAGAGCAGCGCGAAGGCGAGCGCGGTGAGGAGTACCTGCGGAACGATCGGTAATGCGCGGCGCAGCGCGAGTTGCCACGCCAGGGCGAGCGCCGTCACGCACGACATCGCTCCGAATGCGGGCAGCATGGCGTCGGCGATTGCGGTGAGGCGCCATTCGCGGCCGAGCAGCACGATCGTCGCCAGCGCGACGACGAGCGCGCCGAAACCGATCGGCAGCGCGGTGTTGAGCGCGCGCATCTCCGCCGATGCAGCGAATCCGGCGACAGCGCGCGAGAAGTTAGAGGCGGCGAATAACCGCTTCGACGCGCCCGACGATAACGACATCGTCGGCATAGATTGGCTGCATCCGTGCGTTCTCCGGCTGCAAGCGCACGCGCCCCGCTTCACGGAAGAAGCGTTTCACCGTGGCATCGCCCTCGAGCATCGCCACGACGATTTCACCGTTGCGCGCATCGCTCTGCGGGCGCACCACGACCAAGTCTCCGTCGAGAATCGCCGCGTCGACCATCGAGTCGCCCTTCACGCGGAGCATG
>JAJYMV010000145.1 GCA_021786705.1 bacterium | reverse complement strand
CGGCGTGGATTGCGTTAGAAAACGCGATAGGCGCTGAGGCGATCCTTTTTGTCGAGGCGCACGACGACACGCGCGCTCCCCTTCGTGAAGTTCGCTTGAAAGGCGAACTCATTTTTTGCTGCGTTGAACGCGAGCAATTTGAGTCCCTCGTACTTCCCGAGGGCGTTGAACTTATCCGAGAGCAGCCCAACCTCGGCGCGAGAGATCGACCCGACGCCGGTGAGATCGCGAGCGACCGTCCTGGGGTTGTCGTTGACGATCGCGCGCGTCATGCTGTCGGCGAGTCGCTCCGCCTGGCCCTGCGGGGCAGCCGCGCAGCCCGCGAAGGCGGCGGCTGCCAGGATAAGGGCTGCGGCGCGGGGGTTCAGAGCGTCCCCCAACCGAGACCGTCGCTCGCGATGACCTGCTGGTTGCCGTGCGAGCCGGTCGCAGCGACGACGTGGGTGAAGTTCGAGCCGACGTGGAGCGCTGCAAGCTGCCGTTGTTGCTGCGCGACCACGCTCTTTTCGAAAGCGAGCTCCTTATGAAGTTCGGCGTTCGCCAACGCCTCTTGGTGCGCGCTGCGCTCGGCGGCGCGATAGGCGGCCCAGGCGTCGTTCCGTTGCTGGGCGATCGCCGCTTGCTGTGCGGCGGCGGCCGCTTCGCGCTGGTGGACGACCCGGTTGTGCTGGATGATGAGGTAGGTGGCGGCCCCGATACCAAGGAGGATGTTCCGCGTACTCGCCGCGCCATTTGCCAGCGCGGGTCGAGGGAGAAGCCCGGCTCCTAGGCCGAGTACTGCCAGGAGGGCGAGGGCTATGGTGAGCTGTCTTTTCATGCCGTCGTTCTACCCAGGAGCCCAGAGATGAAAACACCGGCGGCAGGGGCGTTGCGCGGGAGCGTCGCGCGACGTATAATACGAGTTCGTGCCCCCGAATGAGGTCGCTCCTCATCGGGAGTCGTCCGGAAGCACCGGTGGACCCCCTCGCGCGACCGCGCGAGATCGTGAGTGTCCTGCGGAAGCGAACGGTACCGGCACGGTGACCTGCGGGAGCCCTCGTGAATAACAACCTGATCGACGTGAACAACTTCGACGCGATGCGCATCGGTTTAGCATCGCCCGAGCACATTCGTGCTTGGTCCTTCGGCGAAGTGAAAAAGCCCGAAACGATTAACTATCGCACGCTCAAACCCGAGCGCGACGGCCTCTTCTGCGAAAAGATTTTCGGCCCGACCAAAGACTGGGAGTGCCACTGCGGCAAGTACAAGCGCATTCGCTTCAAAGGGATGATCTGCGACCGCTGCGGCGTCGAAATCACCCGCGCGAAAGTGCGCCGCGAACGGATGGGGCATATCGAACTCGCAACCCCCGTCTGCCATATTTGGTATCTCAAGGGCGTGCCCAGCCGTATCGGCATCCTGCTCGATATGTCGCCGCGGCAGCTCGAAAAAGTGATTTATTTTGCCGCGTGGGTCGTGATCGATCCCGGAAATACGCCGTTGCAAAAACGCGAGGTGCTCTCGGAGCAGAAGTATCGCGAACTCTCGGACAAGCATAAAGACGATCGCGGTCGCGTGCAGTTCAAGGCGGGAATGGGCGCCGAAGCGATTCGGGAGCTTCTCAAGGACCTCAACCTCCAGAAGGTTCGCGACGAACTGCGCTCCGAACTCGACGGCGGCCCGAACGGCTCGCGCCGCACGCGCGCCGGCAAAGATACCGTCAGCCAGAAGCATCTCAAGACGATCAAGCGTCTGGAGATCGTCGAAGCGCTCATCACCTCGGGCAACAAGCCGGAGTGGATGGTGCTCGAAGCGGTTCCGGTTATCGCGCCCGAACTGCGCCCGATGGTGCAGCTCGACGGCGGCCGATTCGCGACCTCGGATCTCAACGATCTCTATCGCCGCGTCATCAATCGCAACAATCGTCTCAAGCGCTTGCTCGATCTCAACGCGCCGGAGATCATCATCAAGAACGAAAAGCGCATGCTGCAAGAAGCGGTCGATGCGCTGATCGACAACGGCCGTCGCGGTCGCCCGGTGACGGGCCCCAACAATCGCCCGTTGAAATCGCTCTCCGATATTCTCAAAGGCAAGCAGGGGCGTTTCCGCCAGAACCTGCTCGGAAAGCGCGTCGATTACTCCGGCCGTTCGGTGATCGTCGTCGGCCCGACGCTCAAGCTCCACCAGTGCGGTCTCCCCAAAGAGATGGCACTCGAGCTCTTCAAGCCGTTCGTAATGAAAAAGCTCGTCGACCGCCAGTTAGCGCATAACATCAAGAGCGCGAAACGCATGGTCGAGCGCGTGAAGCCCGAGGTGTGGGACGTTCTCGAAGAGATCATCAAGGAGCATCCGGTGCTGCTCAACCGCGCCCCGACGCTCCACCGTCTCGGCATTCAGGCGTTCGAGCCCGTTCTCGTCGAGGGCAAGGCGATCCATTTGCATCCGTTGGTCTGTACGCCGTACAACGCCGATTTCGACGGCGACCAGATGGCGGTCCATCTTCCGCTTTCGGCGGGCGCGCAAGCCGAAGCGCGTATTCTCATGCTCTCCTCGAACAATACCTTGCTGCCGGCGTACGGAAACGCCGTCTCGATTCCGACGCAAGATATGGTGTTGGGCCTTTACTACATCACGTTCCAACGCGATGAGTATAAGGGTCCGGCGCGTGGCGAAATTACCGAGAACTTCGATATCACCGATCGGCCGATCAAGAAGCACGCTCCTACCGCCGACGCTCCGGGCTCGCTACCCACGTTCTCGAGCTTTAACGAAGTTATGCTCGCGTACGAAAGCCATGCGGTGAAGCTCCAAGAGTGGATCTACGTGCGCTTCAACGGCGAGTTGATTAAAACGACCGCCGGGCGCGTGATCTTCAATAGCTCGTTCCCCAAACATTGGAACCACGCGTTCGTCAACCAGATCATCGATAAGAGCGCACTCAAGAAGCTCATCACACTCTGCTATCGCAACTATGGAAATGCAGAGACCGCGATGTTCCTCGACTCGGTCAAAGAGCTCGGGTTCCGGTACGCAACGCGTTCGGGCACCTCGGTCTCGGTGAGCGACATCGTCGTTCCTCAAGCCAAGCATGCGATCATCGAAAAGGCGCAGAGCGAAGTCGACGAATTGCATCGCTTCTACGAACAAGGCTTCATCCGCCAGTCGGAGCAGTACAACAAAACGATCGAGATCTGGTCGAAGGCCTCCGAAGACGTCACGCAAGCCATGCAAAAGGCGCAGGAACCGCTCAACCCGGTCTTCATGATGGCGACCTCCGGTGCTCGCGGTTCGATCGCGCAGGTCAAGCAGCTCGGCGGTATGCGCGGACTGATGTCCGATCCGAGCGGCGAGATTCTCGAAATCCCGGTCAAGGCGTCGCTCAAAGAAGGCTTGACGATGTTCGAGTACTTCATCTCGACGCACGGCGCTCGTAAGGGGCTCGCCGACACGGCGCTCCGTACCGCCGACTCCGGCTACCTCACCCGCCGACTCGTCGACGTCGCGCAAGACGTCATCGTTCGCGAGGACGATTGCGGCACCGCCGACGGCATTCTCGTCTACGATATCCGCGTCGGACGCGAGATCATCGAACCGATCACCGACCGTATCATCGGTCGTCGCTGCGCCGAGGACGTCGTCCACGGTAAGGAGACGCTCGTCAAACGCGGTGAAGAGATCGACGAAGATAAGGCCAAAGAAATCGTCGATGCGGGCGTTCCGACGGTGAAGATCCGTTCGGTACTGACCTGTAAGTCGAAATACGGCGTCTGCTCGGCGTGCTACGGACGCGATCTCGCGACGGGCAAACACGTCGATATCGGTACCGCCGTCGGTATTATCGCGGCGCAATCGATCGGCGAGCCGGGCACGCAGTTAACGCTGCGTACCTTCCACACCGGCGGCGTGGCGACCGAAGATATCATCACCGGTCTCCCGCGCGTCGAAGAAATCTTCGAAGCACGCAAACCTAAGGGTGAAGCGATCGTCACCGAGATCGCCGGCCGCGTCTCGTTCGGCGAGGATAAGGTCCATCGCACCGTGATCGTCACTGACGAAGCCGCGCTCTACGATGAGAAGAACCAGCCGCCGGTCTACGAGATTCCGCAGGGGACGCATCTCGCGGTTACCGAGGGGCAACTCGTCGAACCCGGCGACCGTCTCACCGAAGGATCGCTCAATCCGCACGTCATCCTTCGCTTTAAGGGCGAGACCGCGCTTCAGGATTATCTGGTTCAAGAGGTGCAGAAAGTCTATCGTTCGCAGGGCGTCGATATCAACGACAAGCATATCGAAGTGATCGTGCGTTCGATGCTTCGCAAGGTGAAGATCACCGACGGCGGTGCGACGCACTTGCTCCCCGGACAGACGGTGGAATCATCGGTCTTCAACGACGCAAACGAAAAGGCGCGCGCCGAGAAAAAAGAGATCGCGGAGGCACTCCCGGTGCTCCTCGGCGTCACGAAAGCCTCGCTCGCCACCGATTCGTTCCTCTCGGCGGCATCGTTCCAAGAGACGACGCGCGTCCTCACCGATGCGGCGATTCGCGGAAAATACGACCCGCTGCTCGGGCTGAAAGAGAACGTGATTATCGGCAAACTCATTCCTGCGGGAACGGGTATGTCGCGCTATCGCAACCTCACCATCCAGCCGCAGGGCGAAGAGATCGATCCGGACGGCCGTCCGCTTCACCCGCAGTTCGATACCGCGTACGCGATGACGGCCGACGAAGCGGCCCTCATCGAAGCGATGGCGGTCGGCGGCGGCGATACGAGCCGGCTCGCGTCGGCGTACGAGCGTAATAACGCACCCCCGACGGTGCATTACGAGGGCGAGTACGCAGAGCACGAATCGGTACATGTCGCTAAACCGCGGACCCAGTACGACCAGCGCAACGGGATCAGCATCGAAGAGCTCTAAGCTCCAAGAGGCTGGAAATCCGCAGGGCGGGGGGCGATATTCGCTCCCCGCCCTTTGCTGTGCCAGACAGGTGGCAGAGCCGGTTGAGAGACTAGCCGCG
This sequence comes from bacterium, assembly GCA_021786705.1. GTDB lineage: Bacteria > Vulcanimicrobiota > Vulcanimicrobiia > Vulcanimicrobiales > Vulcanimicrobiaceae > JABEUX01. Next base: position 7,962 of record JAJYMV010000145.1, on the reverse strand, counting down.
ATGGATCAGCTCGAACTCGCCGCCCGCCTTCCCCGCTTTCGCTCTCGAGCCGCACGCGATGCGATCGTCGGCGCGCTTGGATACCCGAATCGTTGGCAGGAGCGTTCGCTCGCCGCCGCCGCCGCCGAGCGTTTCGAGGCGCTCTTGGCGGAGGAAGTCCGCGACGGCATCCGCCCGGGGCTGCTGTTCGATGCACGCGATGCGCTCGTTGCCGAGATGCGTCGTTTTTCGCGCAGCGCGCTCGCTCGACGCCTCCGTCGGCTACGGCCAGTGCAGGTGCTCGCGCGCGGCGCGAAGGCGCGCCCCTTCGACGCGCTCGTCCGCGCACCCGATGGGCGGAGCGTCGCCGTCGTGATTCGTCCGATGCCGACCGGCGAAGCCCGGCTCGATATCTATCGCGCGCTCCGCGGCGCGATCGAGCGAGCGGGCGGCAGCGAGGTGTTAGCCGCACTCCTCTTGGTCGATCCGTTGAGTGGAGCCTCGCAGAGCATGCGACTCGACGAGATCGCACGGCTGCAACGGGGGAGCACTGCGGCGTAATGTCGGAAGAAGGTCGCCGTGGTCGAGGTTTTCTATCGTTATCGCGTTCACCCACAGCAGGCGGCGGCGTTCGAACATGCCTTCGGCCCCACTGGGCCCTTTGCGAACCTTTTTAAAACGCATCCGGGATATCGGCGTACGCGCCTCTTCCGGCATCGCGCCGAAGCGGACGTCTATCTTTCCATCGACGTATGGGAGAGCAAGAGCGACTGGGATGCCTTTCGCGCCGCTCACGCCGAACGCTACGCGCAGCTCGATCGTGAGCTCCGTCTGCTCTACCTCGAAGAGTATTTGCTCGGCTTCTTTGAAGGCGACGAAGAGTATCGCGAGCCGTTCGAGGCCTCCGTCTAACGCTTGAGGTTGCGGGGCGAGAGGGGCATCATGCGCGCGCAGTCAAATGGGGGCCCATGAGTACAACCTTTGGCCGCACGTCGACGGCCTCGCAGAGTTCGACGTTGAAAGCGGGCGATGCCGCCCCCGCGTTCAAGCTTGAAAGCCATCTCGGCGAAAAATTTTCGCTCGCGGATCGGAAGGGCGTCGGCGCGACGGTGCTGGCCTTTATCCCGTTCGCGTTCACGCCGACTTGAACCAATGAAATGCCCGGCTTCGAACGCGCGCTGCCGCGTTTCGCCGAGCACGGTGCCCAGGTCGTGGGCATCTCCATCGATTCAGTACACTCGTTGCGCGCCTGGGCTCTCAGCATGGGCGGCATCACCTACCCGCTGCTCGCGGATTTCTGGCCGCACGGTGAGGTAGCGAAGGCATATGGCGTGCTGCGCGACGGCGGCTTTGCCGAGCGAGCGGTCTTCATTATCGATCGGAACGGCGTCGTCCGCTACATCGATATCCATGCGATGGGCGAGGCGCCCGATCCCGAGCAGATTCTCGAGGAACTCGCAAAACTCTAAAATCCCATCGGTGCCGCGCACTCTGCCATACATCTGGCAGGGTGCGCGAGCAGAATCGGGGCATGAACGCTTTTCATGCCAGCGGACTTCTCGTGGATCCGCAACCCGATCGGAGCCCTCAGCGGATCGCCCTCTATGCGTGGGGCGGTAGCCTCGCGAACGCCGCCGTCGAGGCCGCGATCGTCGAACTCACGCCGCGCTCCTCTCAGCATTCCGGCTCGTTTGCATTGCTGCTGCGCGGTTCGGGCGTCGCCGAGCTCCACCCCACGGCGGCCCAGCGTGCTCGCGGCGATATCGCGGCCTATGCGCGCGATCTCGCTCGGCGGGGTGCCACCCGCGCAGTCCACCTCTTCACCCGGAGTCTCCCCGAGCCGAGCGCGCTCCGTCGAGCCCGGCGGGCGGGGGTCGAGATTATCGTCAGCCCCATCGACGTGCTCGGCGCGATGACGCTGGTCCACGGGGAACGAACCGAGCCTTCAGCGCCGGCCCAGGATGCGGCGTGATACTTGCGCAAGAGCCATGATAGCTATGCAACAACACGCCAAGATTGCCGTCGTCGACGACGACCGAATGCTGCGCGAGATGATCGAGCTCGGCCTCACGCAAGAAGGCTACGAGGTCAAGAGCGCGTCGGATGGTCAGGCCGCGCTCGATCTGGTGCGCTCGTTCAATCCCGACGCGATTCTCCTCGATATTATGATGCCGAAGATCGACGGCGTGACGCTGGTGCCGATGCTGCGAAATATCACGCAGGCGCCGATCCTCATGCTGACCGCGAAGGGCGATCTTGACGACAAGCTCAAAACGTTGGGTTCGGGAGCGGACGACTACGTCGTAAAGCCCTTCTTGTTCGAAGAACTCATCGCGCGTCTCCAGGCCCACTTGCGGCGTCCGCAGATTCACGAAGACGAGCAGATCCGTTGGAACGACCTCGCGCTCGATCTCGGATCGCGCGAGCTCCGTCGCGGCAGCGAACGGATCGAATTAACACAACGCGAATTCGATCTACTCGCCGTGTTTATGCGCGATCCACGACGTATCTTCAGCAAGGAGCACTTGCTCGAACTCGTCTGGGGGCACGATTTCGAAGGCGGCCCCAATATCGTCGAAACCTATATTTCGTATTTACGAGCAAAAGTGGATCGGGCGGGCTCGAACACCTCGTTTCTCCGTACGGTTCGCGGCGTCGGGTACGGTTTAAGTAACGTATGACCGGGCGCGGTTCGCTCGCCGTTCGCCTCGCCTCCTTGTACGCGACGATGCTCGCCGTCGTCGTGCTGTTGGTGATCGTCGCCTCCTCGATCGCGTTGGTCTTCGAACTCTCGCAGTTCACGCACGATATTATCGTCGCCAAACACGACGAGGCGCGCTTCCTCGCCGAAACGGCCCAACGTGACGGCCAAACGCTTAAGAGCGCCGCACCGCGCATGATTCGCGAGCTCTCCGGGATTGGGCTCGACGTCGCGGTCTTCGACGAGCAAGGAAAGTTGCTCGCGGGAGACCCCTCGCTCCATCCCCCGCTGCTCGCCCACATGATCGCCCAACGCCGGCGCGATCGGTTGCGCCCACCCCAGCCTCCCGGCGCGTTTCCCGAGCATCGCGAACCATTCGGCCTCGCCGTCGTTCAAGGCGGCTACGTCGCTTTCGTTCCGTCGATGCCGCTGGTCTTCGTCGCGCTCTTCCCGTACTGGCGAACGGTCCTCACGATCGGCGTCCTGGCGATTCTCGGAACGTTTGTCGTCGGGCGCATCTTCGCGCGCGAAGCCTTGCGACCGCTCGACGACGTCGCGGCCGCGCTCCGGTCGCTCGCACAGGGCGATTACACCCCGCGCACCTTTATCATGGGCGGCGGCGACGAGATCGGTAATCTCACCGGCGCATTTAACGACGCTGCGGCGAACGTGCACCAGGCGATGGAGGAGCGGCGCGCGACCGAAGACCGCATGCGGCGTTTCGTTGCCGATGCCGGCCACGAATTACGAACGCCGTTAACCGTCATTAGCGGGTATATCGACGTGCTGCGGCGCGGCGCGTTGAACGACGAAAAGATCGCACGACAGATTTTGGGAACGATGACGCTCGAGAAGGAGCACATGCGCAACCTGATCGATCGGCTCGTGCGCCTCTCGCGCCTCGATTCCGAGGCGGCGCCGCTTGCGGAGCGGCTCGACGTCGCACAATTGCTGCGCGACCAAGTCGACGCGGCGCGCCGGTTCGACGAGCATCGCAATATCGATTATCGCGTCGACGGCGAGCTCGCCGTCTTTGCCGATCCGCGCGAGATCGGCGAAGCGCTCTGGAACGTCGTCGAGAATGCGCTGAAATACGCCCCCGACGCGGCGATCCACCTCCGCGGCTCGCGCGAAGACGGCCGCGTGCGCATCGTCGTTCGTGACGAGGGGCCCGGGATGAGCGAACTCGAGCGCCTCCACGCCTTCGAGCGTTTCTACCGCGGCGATCAACGCGGCGAGATTACCGGCAGCGGCCTCGGGCTCTCGATTGCGAAACGCGCGGTCGAACGAGCGGGTGGAAGCATAGAGATCGAGAGTGCACCGGGGCGCGGCACCGGCGTGACGATCGAACTCGCCGCCGCTCCCCGATCGTCGGTCGGCGTTCCTCAGCAAAAATAAAGTTCGAGCGGCGATGATGGTGCGATGAATCGCGCCGTCGTCTCAGCCATCGCGTTCGCGCTCGTTGCCGCCGTCGTTCCCGTCCGGGTCGCCGCGCAAAGCTCGGGCGGCACGATCGCGATTACGGTGACCGATGCAAAGACGAAGAGCCCCGTCGCGCTCGCGCGCGTGGTGCTCGACGGGCCGATTCTGGCGAGCGAAGTGGCGACGAGCGCCGGTAAGGTCACCTTTACCGAGGCGCCGGCGGGAATCTACCGCGCGCGCGTCTTCGCACGCGGCTATCGAGCCGTTACCTCCGCTCCCTTCGAGGTGCTCGACGGCGAGCGCGTGAGCCTCGATGTCGCGCTCGCTCCGAGCAGCGACCTGCAGGTGATCGCCGTCGTGCATTCGGTTTCGAGCGTCCGCATCAGTACGAACTCGATCGACGCGAATTCCGCCCAGCGTAAGCTCTCCGGCGATCTCGCCGACGCGCTCTCGAAGCTCTCGGGCGTCAGCATTACCTCAAGCAGCGACGACACCGATGCCGCGCAGACGATCTCGCTCGATGGCCACGATGCAAGCCAGACCGCGATGACGCTCGACGGCATTCCGCTCAACGCACCGGGTAGCGCTGGCGATCTGCGAATGTTTGCGACCGATCTTTTTACCGGCGCATCGGTGCACCACGGGCCGCAGATCGGCGGGCTCGGCGGCGGCGTCGATTTTCGAACCCTCGAACCGACGCTCTCCTGGCAGAGCCAGGGCACGCTCGCGACGGGAAGTTACGGGCGCAATAACGAGTCGTTGGGGATTAGCGGCTCGCTGGGAAATCTCGGGATCGCGGCAATGAGTACCACGCGCACGAACCCGAGCCCCGCCGACGGCATGCGCTACCTCGACGCGAGCGGACTCGATTACGTCCACGACGGCGGCCGCTGGGTCGCCGGGGATCTGCTCAAGGCGAACCTGCGTCTTCCCGGCGATCAGACGCTCGCAGCGAGTTTTATCAACTCGACGCGCAGTATCGGGCTCCTCTGTCTGCGCGTCACCGCGGCGTTGCCCTGCGGCTACGGCCCGGGGAACGACGTATCGGGAAGTTTTTCGCTCTACTCGCTCGGCGACCAGCTTTTAACCGGCGCGACGGCGATCTCGGCGACGCTCTACGGCACCGTCGGCAGTAATCTCTTCGATCTGCGGAATCGCTTCGTCGACGGCGTCGCATCGCCGGCGGGGAGCAGCATGCAGATGCGCTCGACCGGGTTTACGATCTCCGCCGAACTGCCCGCGATGCGCAACCATACGCTCTCGGTCCTCGCATACGATACCAACTCCTCGCAGGTTTCGACGCCGCTCGTCGCAAGCAACGCCGCGTTCTATAGCGCGCAGCAGCAAGGCAGTTACGGTGCATTGCAGTTGAGCGACCGCATTCGGGCGAACGATCGCCTCGCATTGAATGCATCGTTGGGTCTGACGCACGCGAGCTATAGCGGCGGAAGCGCGTTGGGCAGCATCGGTGCGACCTGGCGCCCATCGGCGAACGATAGCTACGCGATCTCGTACGCGCTCTCGGGGAACGCGCCGAATTTCGGCCGTAGCCGCGCGTTGAGCGATCCCGCCTCGTTGCAGTTCGATTGCCAGGGGAGCGCGAGCGTCGGGTACGGCGCGGCTCCCGGGGATCAACCCGGGGCAAGTTCTTCCTCCTCGCTCGACGCGAGCGTCACCCATCGCTTCGCGGGCAGCGCGCTCTCGCTCGCCCTCTATCGCCAGGTGCAAAACGGCGTCGTATTGCCGACCCAGGTCAACGGGAGCGTTCTTCTCGCCGACGGAACGCTCTCGCCGAGCTATCTCGCGCAGGTGGAGGGCGCCTATGCATCGGCATCGGGATGCGGCGTCGGCGCGCCGCCGATCGCCGCTTCGCAACTCTATTTCGCCACGCCGGTCGGCGGCGTCACGCGCATCTATTCCGGCGCCGATCTCACCGGGTTCGTGCAAATCGGGAATCTCGTCGCCGAACCGTTCTTCGATATTACTTCCACCACGCTGCGCTCCAACGATCCGCGCATCGATAACCCGTTCGCGATTGCGATTTCGGGAGCGCAAACACCGAACGTGCCGTTACATCGAGCGGGACTCACGCTCGATTATCGCGCTCCCCATTCCGCGGTGGAATGGCTCGCCGACGCACAGTACACCGGGGCGAACAATCCGAATAACCTCCCCGCCTATACCACCTACGACGCGGCGGCGAACGTGAAATTCACCCGCGGTACGCTGACGGTTGCGGCGAGTAACATCACCGATGCGTACGCCGGGATCTTTGCGAGTTCGCAGGACGCGGTTCCATACACGACCCTTGGGGGAACGGAGGTTCCGACGATTGCGCGGCCGCTCGCTCCGCGCTCCTATAGCGTCACCTATTCCTTTGCGATCGGCCGCCACGCCGTTCTCTCGCTCCCGAGCCCCGCGCGCGGCGGGCCGCGGCGGCGCGGGCCCTTCGCTCGCTTTACGGCGCTGCCGACTGCGGCGCCGAGCGACCCCTACGCACTGGCGGCGTCGGCGTTCTGCACGCCCGACCGTGCGCGCATCGCGAGCGGCGTGCTCGATGCGTTGCGCGCGCAAGTCGCGCGGGTGGAGAAGGTGCGCGCCGCCTCGCCCACTTCGGCGATCGTTCTTTCCTCGCCCGCGGGCGTGACCTTTACCTACCATCCGCTGGCGACGGGATACGCCGTGTCGATCGCTCCGACGAAGATGGATGACGTTCGCGCGCTCTTTACCTGCGCGACGATCCATCGAACCGATGCCGCGACCGCCGCCGGGCGAGGGCTCTACGTAGCCCCGCCTTCGAGTTTCTTCCGGCCGGAGATCACCTTTTCGCCGACGGTCGGGCTGTACTTTATTCGTCGGCAGCCGCAGCCCGGGAAAGAAAATTTCCGCGTATTCACGCTCGCGGCGCAGGCCCCGAAAGAACCATTCGCCGCGATCGCCGGGCCGCAGTGTACCGCCGCTCTGCGCGACGTTGCGATACAGAGCCTCGACGATCTGCGCGCGCATTTCACGGCGGCGACGCCTTCGACGCGCTGGCAGATCGTCGCACACGGCTCGGGAGCGAAGCGATGGTTCGCGCTGACCCCCAACGATCTCGGCGATTTCGGCGCGCTCATGGCCTGCGCCCACGTTGCGGCGGCGACCGCCGCGCAATTGCAGGCGCGCGGGCTCGGGGGCGCACCGCCTCCGGGGCTAAATTACGCCCCTTCGATAGGCCTCTATATCGAGCGGCGCACGCCGCCGCCACCGCCGGGAGGGGCGCCTCCGCCGCACGGCGCATGAGCGAGCTATGACGAAAGCGGAACTCTTTAGCGAATATGGCGCGTACCATCGCAACCCGCGCAATCGGCTCTGCCACTTCATCGGCATTCCGACAATCGTGCTGGGTGTGATCGCGATAACCGGAACGCTCCGGCTCGGGCCGATCGATCTCGCGCTCGTGCTGCTCGTCGCGACGCTCGCTTATTATGCGACGATCGATTTTCTCGGCACGCTGCTCTCGGCGATCGCGTTCGCGGTTCTCTATGCGCTCGGATCGCATCTCGGTTGGCAGATCGGTTTGGCGGCCTTCGTTATCGGTTGGGGCTTCCAACTCGTCGGCCATCGCTTCGAAGGCAGCAAACCGAAATTTCTCGAGAACGTTATTTATCTGCTCGTGGGCCCGATCTACATATTCGAGGAATGGTTCGATATGGCGACGCACCGAGGCGGCGCGGCGTAAACAAATGTCTGCCACAAAAGTCGGAACGAGTTAATGTTCGGGTAGCGTAAAGGTATTCTCCGATTGAGGCGCCAAGGTGCGCGCCGCCAATGGAGCGATGTTCTCGTCGGCGCTTTTTGCGCGTCGACTCGTGGTTTTC
>JAJYMV010000002.1 GCA_021786705.1 bacterium | reverse complement strand
TCGCGCAGTTGGTCGCCAATCTCGCCGGCGGCACGCAGCAGAAAGTCGTCCTCGCGAAGTGGCTCCTTGGGGAACCTCGCGTGCTCTTGCTCGATGAACCGACGCGAGGGATCGACGTCGCCGCGAAGGCGGAAATTTACGAACTCATGGTTGGGCTGGCGAGACAAGGAGTGGCGATCGTCATGGTAAGTAGCGAACTTCCCGAGCTCTTGGGAATGAGCCATCGCATCTGCGTGGTGCGACAGGGCGGCATCGTCGCGGAGTTCTCGCGCGCGGAGGCGAGCCCGACCAACGTAATCGCGGCGGCGAGCGGAGCGGCGGCATGAACCCGCGCCTGCGACTGATCGGCACGATCCTCGTACTGCTGGCGTTGGTGATCGGCGTCAATATCGCCGCACACGGCTCGTTTCTCGAACCGAGCAACATCGTCCGCGTCCTCCGACAAATTACGTACAACTGCATCCTCGGCGTCGGCGAGACGTTCACGATTCTTACCGCCGGCATCGATCTTTCGATCGGGTCGCTCGTCTCGCTGACCGGCGTCGTCATGGCGTTGCTGGCGAACTCGTTGCATCTCACCGGCTTTGCGTTAGTCGCGGTGGTCTTGCTCGCCGGGATCGCGCTCGGAGCCGGCGCGGGGTACGTGAACGCGCTCCCCGTCGTGCGCCTCAATCTCCCGCCGTTTATCACGACCTTGGCGATGATGCAGGTCGCGCTCGGGCTCTCGTACATTATCTCGCACGGGCGCCCGGTGCCGCTGAACTCGAACGCCTTCAATAGTATCGGCATCGGATCGTTTCTCGGCGGGCTCTCCGCAAAACTCCACCTTCCCGCGTTGCCGATTCCGGTGTTGTGGATGGCCGTCGTCGTCATTATTTGTTCGCTCTTGCTCGAAAAGACGCGCTTCGGCCGGTCGATTCTTGCGCTCGGCGGGAACGAAGAAGCCGCGCGCCTCGCCGGTATCGCCGTGCACCGTGTAAAGACGATGGCCTACGTTATCAGCGGTATCTGCGCGGCGATCGCGGGCTTTCTCTATATGGCGCTCTTTTCAACCGGGTCGCCGCAGACCGGGACCGGCGACGAGATGCTCAATGCGATCGCCGCCGTCGTCGTCGGCGGTACCAGCCTCGCAGGCGGACGCGGGACGATCGTCGGCACCTTCTTCGGTGCGCTCTTGATCGGCTTACTCGACAACGCGATGAACCTGCTCAACATCGATTCGTACCTGCAGAAAGTCGTGCTAGGCGCGGTGATCCTGCTCGCCGTCGCACTCGATGAAATTCGAAAGCGGTACCTCGCCGCACGGTGACGACGAGATACCGCTTTCGAAAACGCCTCGGGAGATCGTTCGCTTAGAACGGAAAGTCGTTCTGCGTCAGTCCCACGTTGAGGTGGAGATTGAGGAAGGACTGGTCGAGAACCGCGGTCTTTCCCTGGTACCAAATATTGCGCACCGGGAAGTGCGTTTTATCCGAGAAATAGATCAGCATCGAGGTGATTCCGTCGTTCGCCGCCGGGTCTGCGACCTTTAAAAAGACGCGTTGCGTCGGTACGCCGTCGACGTTGCCACCGGGGCCCTGCATGAGCGTGCCGGGCGTGCTTTGATATTTCGCGACGATATTCTGAATGAGCCCGTCGGGAATGGTGTACCCGCGCAGCGAGACCGCGCGCCCGTCGTGGAGCCCCACTTTGAGGTGGATACCCGAGAGGAAGCCGCCCTGGTGCCCGCTGACTTGGTTGCCGCCGGCCCAGACGCCGCCCGAGCCCTGTCCGTCGCCCGAGATTATCAGGGTCTTCGCGAAATGCGGTTTCATGAACGAATACTGGTAGACGCGGTTTTGCGTCGCCGAGCCTTTGACTTCGTGCGAACGGAGCTGCACGGTGTAATCGTGCACGTGTGAGAACGCCGCATCGAACGCTGCGAGCGCCGGTGCTTTGCCGGCGGCGAGCGCGGTGAGCGGCAGTGTTGCGGCGGCGACGAGCGCTACTGCGGCGGCGCCGAGCCGTAAAAACGATTTCATGGGATTGGGATCCTCCTCAATGATGAGAACGTTCCCAAGCGCGTTCGCGTTATGGAGCCTTCTCGCCCTGCTCGCCCTGTTCGAATCCGAGCTGATCGACGAGAAGGTTCCCGTGCTTGCCCTCAACGCCGATGATCACGTCGCACTTGGCCTCGGCGGCGATCTCCTCGATGGTCCGGCTCAGGGGGGCGCCGGTATACTTTCCTTCGCGGAAGGAGCCGAGAACGATGAGGTTCGCCCGCTCGCGCTTGGCGATGTCGAGCACCGCTTGCTTCGTGGAACGCGCTTTGACGGTCTCGGTCCGGAGGTTGATATCGGCCTTCGCCGCGATCGCCTGCGCCGCACCGAGCGCGTCGAGCGCCCGGCGCTCCTCATCGGTCATCTCGGCATCGGGGGGAAGCGAGTAGGGGACGGAGACGACGTAGATCGCCAGAAGTTCGGAGCGTTCGCCCTTCGCGAGCTTCGCGGCGAGCGCCATCATATGCTGCGAGGCGATATTTTCGGAGAAGACGACGATGATGGAGCCGACCATGCGCTCGAGCTCGGTCTCGGCATCGCGAGCGATCTCCTGGACCTTACTGATCGGCGGATGCAGCATCCACCAGAGCGTCGATACGACGGCGAGAACGAGAGCGAGGGCGATAACCGCGCCGACGGGATCGACCGCGATCATGGCCGCGCCGCCCAGACGCGCAGGATCTGCCGTAGTCGGTAAGCGCCCAGTGCGATAACGGCGGCTCCCAAGACGAGCCCCGGCAATTCGGGGAGGCCGAATCCGAGATGGATCATCCGCACCAGAACGATCGCGCCGACAACGACGAGCGCGAGCGAGATCGCCGCACGATAGACGAGCATCGCGTTACCGAGCCTCCGCCGCGCGTGCCGGCTCGCGCGCTTTAAGACTTGCGACGTACTCATCCATCAATTCGAGTTCGCCGGCATCGCGGAGGATGCCGATCTGCTCGTGCCGCCAATCGTGCGGCGCCGAACCGAAGACTGGAAGGCCCTTATTGCGTCGGTAGATGACGAAGATGATGAAGCCGAGGATCAGCCACGCGGGGCCGGCGATGCGTCCGAGATCGTGCGTGAGGATCGTGAAGACGAGAATCGAGAGGATGCCGATGAATCCCAAGACGCCGATGACCGGGAAGAGCACGCGTTCGCCTTTGTAGGTCATCGGAATATTGAACGGCATCCGGAATTTACGCGGACTGAGCGGATCGTTCATTCGCAGTGCAATGAGCGCCAAGAATACGAACGAATAGCTCGTCGCCGCGCCGAAGGCGTAGAGATCGCCGAGGAAGCCGATGCCGCCCTCGCCGTGGAAGAACTTCGCATAGAACGCCGCTGCGCCGGGGTCGAGCGAGGGCCACGCGGCGAAGACGAGTTCGACCACGGCGATCGCGCAAAACGCGATGATGGAGATCGCCGGAGTGCGAAAGCGCCGGTTCACGCGTTGGAAGATCGACGGGAGTAATTTCGCATTCGCCATTGCGTAGGCGATTCGCGAACTGCCGAAGACGCCGGAGTTCGACGAGATCAACAGTAAGATCGCGCCGAGAATCGGGACGTAGAGCGCGGCGAGGGCGCCGAAGTACGGCACCTCCTTCGCCAGCAGGGCCACCGCCTTGCCGTTATTATCGTTGTTGCCGAGCCACTGCCAGAGCGTCTGCGCGTGCCCCATCGCGTCGAGTGGAATCTGATGCCAGGGGACCATGCCGAGCGCGAGGTTTGAATAGGCGAGCGCGTAAATTAAAATAGTGAGGATCAGCGCGATCGAGGTGCGCGGAATCACCGAGGCCGGACGTTGTGTTTCTTGCGCGGCTTGCGAAATCGATTCGAGGCCGACGAACGAGATGATGGCGTACGAGGCGCCGAGCATGAGATTGAAGGTGCTCGGCCACTGCGTCGTCATGGTATGGACGAGCAGCTCGGGGCGAAACGCGAAGAGAAAACCGAAGAAGAGAATAGAGGTCTCGCTCATGACGTCGAGCGCCGAAACGACGCCGTTAAACGTCGTGCTCTCGCGTACGCCGAGCACGTTGAGAAGGCAGAGCCCGGCGATCAATCCGAAGACCGCGATAAAATGGATCCACGGATGAATGGGGTTGAGCAAAGCGGGAATATCTTCGCTGAGGTAATCGACGCAGCTCCAGGCAAAGAGCGTCACGTCGATCGTGAAGTCGAGCAGTACCGCCCAGCCGGCGACGAAGCCGAGAAAATCGCCGAGCCCGCGCATGACGAAATACTGTCCACCGCCCGCGACGGGGTAGGTGGCGGCGAGCTCGGTATAGGCGAGCCCGATGCAGACGTAGACGATTCCGGCGAAGAGAAACGCGACGTTCGATGCGCCGGCGGCGGCGCCCAAAACCAAACCGAGCCCGACGAAGATATCGGCGCCCACATCGGAGTAACCCCAGGAAAAAGAGCCCCAAGGCGTGACCGAGCGTTTCAGTTCGGGTTGGTGTTTGTCGGGCATAGTCGTTTCTAAAAAATGATGCCTATCGCAGTACGTTCGAGCGCGTTGATCGTGTACTCCGCTTGGGCCAATTGGTCGGTCAATTCGTAATCGCGAAAGATTTTGCGGGCATCCATGAGCCGATTGACTGCATTACGTAACTCGTTGCGCTCTCGCATGCCGTCCGAGCTCTTCTGCAAGATCATCGACGCATATTTGATGGCGGTCTTGGCATACTCAACGTGGTTGCCGATCGCCTGCAACTCGTGCATCGCCAGCTCGTAGGCCTCGCTCGCTTGATCGTAATCTCGCCGGCGGGTCGCGATCATGCCTTTGAGGACGTTCTCGAGCGCGTCGCTACGGTTGCGGGTCGGCGCGAGCGCCTGGTCGATCGCTTGCCGGAGATCGGGATCGCTCGCGATATTCGGCGAGGTGGCAAAGGTGCGCGGCGGGCGTGCCGCCTGGCTCGGTACGGGAGCGGCCGCGGGCGCGACCTGGCCGGTCCGCAGCATGTCGACATCGATATAAAATTCGCGCGCGGCCTGGTAACGCTTGCCGGGATCTTTTTCGATGGAGCGCAGGATCACGCGCTCGAGCGCTTCGGGGATATTCCGATTGATCTCGCGCGGCGGAGTCGGCGTATCGTGGACGTGCGAGTACATCGTCGCCACGATATCTTCGCGATCGTTCCGGAAGGGGAGCGTCCCGGTGAAAATTTCGTACATCAGAATGCCGACCGAATAGAGATCGGAGCGAACGTCGGCGGGCTTGCTCAAAAAACGTTCCGGGGCGAGATAGGAGATCGTGCCGATGATTTGGCCCGTGCGCGTGGTCTGCGTAACGTCGCTCGCGCGGCGGGCGAGCCCGAAATCGGTGAGTTTCACGCGCTCGGAATTTTCGTCGAGCATGACGTTGGACGGCTTGATATCGCGATGGACGATTCCCTGCGATTGCGCGTATTCGAGCCCTTCGAGAATATCGCAGATGAAGCCGAGCGCCTGTTTGTATTTCAACTCGCCGCTGCGCAGATCGGCGAGGTTGCGCCCGCGCATGAGCTCCATGATGATGTACGGATAGCCGTCGTCTTCGCCGGCGTCGAAAACGGCGACGATGCGCGGGTGGTTGAGGCGCGCCATCGCGCGCGCCTCACCGAGAAGCCGTTCGATCGTATCGCTCGAACGCTCGATGAGAACTTTCACCGCAACTTCGCGACCCAACTTTTTATCGAGGGCGCGATAGGTATCTGCGGTTCCGCCGCGTCCGAGCAGTTCGCCGATTTCATAGCGGCCTGCGAGAGTCCGTCCTTGGAGTTCCACGCAATCGTTCCTACTGCCTAAAATGCATTCCGGTAATGGGTCATGCTTGTGCCGTCGATCGCAACGACGTCGAAACGCACGCGAGCGTGCGGCGCGACGATCTGTGCGTAATCGGCGGCGATGCGACGAAGGGTCGCTCGCTTGGAGCGCCCGACGGCCGCGAGCGCCGAGCCATAATCGGAGCTTTCACGTCGCTTCACTTCTACGACAACCAAAGTGCTCCCATCCAAGAAGAGCAGGTCGATCTCGCCTCCGGGCAAGCGGAGGTTACGAGCGAGCAAGCGGTAGCCGACCTTGCCGAGCAGTTCTTCGGCGCGCTCCTCGCCCTCGCGTCCGATCGCCTGCCTTCGGCGGCTCACGGGCCCCCCAGTGCCGCGGCGACCGGGGCGAAGCTGCGGCGGTGGTACGGCGAGGGGCCGTAGCGACGCAGCGCAGCGAGGTGTTCCGGCGTGCCGTAGCCCTTGTGGCGCGCGAAGCCATAGCGGGGATCGAGTGCGTCGAGCTCGCGCAGCAGGGCGTCTCGATGCTCCTTGGCGAGGATCGAGGCGGCGGCGATTGCGGTGCAGCGCCCGTCTCCGCCGACGATCGATTCGACGGGAAGCCCGAGCCCGGGAAGCGGCATCGCATCGACGAGGACGATCTCGGGACGGAGCCCCGCCGCTTCGAGGGCGCGGCGCATCGCGAGTTGGGTCGCCCGGTAGATGTTTAGCGCATCGATCTCCGCCGGCTCGGCGACGCCGATGCCGCAGGCGGCTGCATGGCGGCGAATCTCGAGCGCGAGGTCGGCGCGACGCTTGGGCGTGAGCCGCTTCGAATCGTCGATTCCGCGGATCGGCAGAAGGGCCGTCAGCACCGTGCAGGCCGCGACGACGGGGCCCGCGAGCGGGCCCCGTCCCGCCTCATCGATCCCCGCGACGATCGTGAAGCCGCTGCGGCGGAGTTCGATCTCGCGCGCCGCGAGTTCGAGATCGCGGCTCACGCGGGCTCCGCCGAAGGGCGTTCGAGCGAGATGCGGCCGAAGGCGCCGTCGTTAAAGCGGCTGATATACGAACGAGCGGCGTTGTGAAGATCGAACTCGCCGCCCTTGCGCGCGAATCCGCCCTTGCGCGCGAAACTCTCGAGCGTGGGAACGCCCTCAAGTGCGAGCCGAGCGGCCCACGCAGTAAAGCGTTCGACGATCTCCTCAGGATCGTAGCGTTCGACGGGGACGCCGCCGCAGAGCGCGAGATGCCATTGTGCGTCGGCGTTGGGGATCTTCGGTACGAGGATTCCCGGCGTGTCCATGAGCTCGACGTTCGGGGCGAGGCGGAACCATTGCAGCGAACGCGTGATGCCGGCGCGATTTTGCACGCGCGCGGCGGCGCGGCCGAGCAGGGCGTTGAGCGCGGTGGATTTCCCCGAGTTCGGAATACCAACGATCGTCGCGCGCGTCGTGCCGCGAACGCTTTCAGCGAAGCGGACGATCTCGTCGCGGACGAAGGTGCAATCGCGGCGGCTCCCGGCGTTAAACGCGAGAGCGCGCAGCCCTCGCTCGCGATAGCGCTCGAGCCATTCTTGCGTGATCGCCGGATTCGCGAGATCGGCGCGCGAGAGCAGCACCATGCGCGGTTTCCCCGCGAGGATGCGCGCGAGATCGGGGTTCGCTCCGCTGAAGGCGACGCGAGCGTCGACGACCTCGATAGCGAGATCGACGAGCGCGAGCCGCTCGCCGATTCCGCGCATGGCCTTGACCATGTGCCCCGGATACCATTGAACGACGCGGTCGAGCGGATCGCTCATAGCGGCCCGAAGCGGGCGAAAGGCCAGAGAATCCACCAGGCGCGGCCGATCACGCGCGACTCCGCGACCGGGCCGAAGAAGCGCGAATCCTCGCTATGCGGCCGGTCGTCGCCAAGCACGAAGAGCTTGCCGGGCGGGACGACGAGCGTCGGCATGGAGCGAGTGTCGTGGAAATGGACGTAGGGCTCATGTATGCGAACACCGTTCACGAAAACGACGCCGTTGTCAATGCCGATACGGTCGCCGGGGAGCGCGATCACGCGCTTGATGTAGGTTTCGCGGCGCGAGAGATCGAGCGAAAAGGCAACGATTTCGCCGCGCTGCGGAGGGGTAAAATCTTGGCTAAGGCTCTCGGTAACGACGATCGCGCCGCTTGGAATCGTCGGGGCCATCGAGGCGCCGTCGACCTGGGGAATACGAACGAAGATCGTCGCGAGAACGATGGCGAGTAGAACGATCGACTCGCCGAGAAAGATCGCCGCTCGGCCCACGCGTTCCCACACGGGATAAGAGACTTTTACCCCGGGAGAATTCTTGCCTGCGAGAATGGCCAGAAGATCAGGACGGCGCGCCCGGTGAAGGAGGCCGGCTTCCCGGCCCGCGGGCCGCTATAAAAGCGACCGCTATCCTGGGCGAAGCCCCAGATGTGCGAGTCCTCGGAATCGTTGCGGTTATCCCCGAGCATGAGGTAGCAGTGCGGCGGAATGCGGTTGGGCGCGAGCCAGTCTTTGCGCGGCGGAATATTTGCTTGTGCCGGGTCGAGCGCTTGCCAGCCGAAGCCGTCGTTGACGTAGATATCGTAGTTACGAATTTGCAACGAATAATCGGGAGGCTGCGCGATGTACGGCTCCTTGAGCGCGACGCCGTTACGAAAAACGGTGCCGCCCTTAATTTCGATCGTGTCGCCCGGGCTGCCGATCACGCGCTTAATGAAATCGTCGGGGCTCGGTAACGGAGGCGGAAAGACCGCAATGTCGCCATCGTGCGGAGGATGAAAGCGATACTCAAATTTATCGACGACGAGAAGATCGCCGATCTGCAGCGTCGGCAGCATCGAACCCGACGGAATATAATAGGTGCGACCGATGAACGAGGTGACGAACCATGCGGCCGCGCCGGCGAAAATAAAGACGTCGAGATACTCGCGCGCGATCGTGCGGCTCCTCCCGCTCGTTCCCGCAATGACGGGGCGAAGCGAAAAAATTACGCGCACGACGATGAGGACCAGGACGGCGATAACGATTAACTGCGGAGTGATCATGCGTCTTTCATTCGAGGCTGAAGAGTGCGATGTGCGATAGCGGCCACACGACGGCCATGGCTTGCCCGACGACGTGCCCGCGGAGCTTTAGAAAGCCCCAAAGGTGCGAATCGTCGGAGTAATTTCGATTGTCGCCGAGGACGAGCGCGTACCCATTCGGCACGCGGTCCTCGCTCGCCCACTGCGAACGAGGGGGAATGCTCGCCACGTTCCCTGCCAAGGGCTCGCCGTCGAGCAGGAGGGCAAAGCCCGAGATCGTGAGGTCGTACGCCGGTGGATTGGCGAGATAGGGCTCGGGAATCGCGCGTCCGTTTCGTTCGGTGATTCCGTCGACGAGCGAGAACGTATCGCCGGAGCGAGCGACGACTCGCTTGACGAAATCGGTTTTCGCAACCTTGCTCGGCGGGCGAAAGACGACGATGCTGCCGTTGGGAGGCGCGAGGCCGAGTAGCGTCGGCAACCGATCGACCAGGATCACGTCGCCGACACGCAACGTGGGCTTCATCGATATCGACGGAACCACGAAGATGCGGATCGTGAACGGCGTCAGGAACAGCGCGAGCAAACCCGCGACGAGCGCGATCTCGCCGCACATACGAAGCGAGCGTTGCCGAAACGGCAACGCTCGCAATAGGACGGCGACGAGCAACGCTATGAGGGCAAAAAACGCAAGCAGCGTCGCGGCCCTATCGAGCGGTCTTTCTTTCTTTGATGCGCGCGGCTTTGCCGACGAGATCGCTGAGATAGTAGAGACGGCTGCGGCGGACGATGCCGCGCTTGCTAATCTCGATTTTCTCGACGCGCGGGCTGTGCAGCAAGAACGTCTTTTCGACGCCGACGCCGTGGGCGACGCGGCGAACGACGATGCATTCGCCGAGGCCGCCGCTCTTCCGAGCGGTGACGACGCCTTCAAACATCTGCGTGCGCTCCTTGCCGCCTTCAACGACCTTGGAGAAAACCTTTACCGTGTCGCCCGAGCGCATGTCGGGGACCGTCGGTTTGAGCTGTTCGCGTTCGAGGGTATCGATGACGTTCATGGCATCCTGTCCGTAACAATAGAGCGGCGCACTCGTGCGCCGAGACAACCCCCGGACTATATCACGGGCTCACTCCCCCTGCAACTCCGGACGGCGCTCTCGGGTGCGACGGCGGGATTCCTCGCGCCGCCACTCGGCGATCCGGGCGTGATCCCCTGAGAGCAGGACCTCGGGGACGTCGACCCCGCGGAAGCGGGCGGGGCGCGTGTAGCTGGGATAGTCGAGCAGATCCTCCGAGAAGGATTCTTGCTCGCGAGATTCCTCCCGCAGCGCTCCCTCGACGAGGCGAACGGTCGCGTCGATCGCGGCGAGCGCCGGCAGCTCGCCGCCGGTGAGCACGAAGTCGCCGAGCGAGAACTCCTCGAGGGGATAGAGGGCGCCGAGGCGTTCGTCGACGCCCTCGTAATGCCCGCAGATGAAGACGAGCCGGCGATAGCCCACAAAGCGCCTGGCGGTGCTCTGAGTGAAGCGGGAGCCACTCGGCGAGGGAAGGAGCAGCAGACGCTCTTCGGCGCTCTCCTGGGCGTCGGCGAGGATCGCATCGAGCGAGCGAGCGATGGGGGCGAGCCGCATCACCATTCCGGCACCTCCGCCGAAGGGGGCGTCGTCGGCGCGTTCGCGTCCCTCGAGGGCGTCGAGCAGGTGGTGATAGCGAATCTCGACGAGCCCCGCCTCGACCGCGCGGCCGATAATAGAGAGCCCGACGTAGGGCGCGAAGACCTCGGGAAAGAGCGTAATGACGTCGATGGCGAGCACCTCGTCTCTTTCGGCACGAGAGGTGCGGCGGCATTTACGCGCAAAGTGCGCCGCGTATGCCCGAAGTGCAGGACCAACTTCCAATCTCCGACGAGCTCTTCACGCTCATGCGTGCTGCCGCCGCTCATGCGAAGCGGATGGGCGAGCGATTCGTGAGTTCCTACGCTCTGTTGCTCGCGCTGATGGACGATCCGGTGGTCGGTGCCGCGCTCGCCGACGTGATCGATCGTGCGAAGCTCGACGGGCTCTTCCAGGTGCGGAAAGCCGAGCGCGCGCGCGCGATTGCCGCCGCCGTCGAAGCGAATCAAACGTCGTTCGGCGAGGGCATGCGGGCGACCAAGCGGGAGGATGCGCTCGAAGATCCGCGCGGGGTCGCCGACCCGGTCGCCGAGCCCGCGAGCAGCCGCGGCGAGCCGCCCCCGATGCAACGGTACGATACGCTGGCCTTCACCTGCGGAAACGGCGACGAACGCATCTGGCTCAGCCACGAAGCGTTCGCGATTTTCACCGAAGGTGCGCGTCGTGCCGACGGGCGCTTGATGCCGCAGCATATCGGGATCGGGTTCGCCGCCGAGGCGGTACGCTCGCCGGGCGTGCTCGCGCAATTGCGCGTCGAGCCCGGGAAAGTGACCGACGCGCTCTTTAAGTTGTAGTTCTTTCCACCGTCGTGATATCGCGAATGTAATCGAATAACTGCGGCAACGAGATGCGTTCGAGCCCTTCGCCCTCGGGGGGAAGCGTCTCGTCGGCACCCTCTTCGCGCAGATAGACGCGGGTCTCGAAATCCCCGTTTTCGCAGACGAACGAGACCGCGAAATTACGATCGGGCGCTTCGTCGTATATGCGCATTGCCTGCGGATTGATGATCTCGATCGATCGTTCGTGTTTGCGCGCGTCGAAGATGAGGATCTGCAAGTGTTCGCGGTTGCTCACTTCGATCGCTCCGACCGTAAAGCTGTCCTTGGCGGAGAAAAATTCGTGCTCGCGCCGGCTCCGGCTGCTGATCTCGTAGAACACGCGGCGGCGCACGAAGCGGTTGAGAACCTTGCGTAAGGTGCCCAGCGAAGCGAGCGTCTCCTCGCGGTTTCCGCGCGTGTAAATAATTTTCACGGTATTGGAGTCGCTTGCTTGCACGGGTCGTGGGAGGAGGCCTGCCGAATCATCCCCGGGAGATGTTTTCCGTACCTGATATCGCGGTCATCAGCGTGCTGGCCCTCCTGCTCTTCGGCCCCGATAAACTTCCCGGCATGATGCGTCAATTCGGGAAGGTGACGCGCGATCTCCAAAATGCTTCGGCGAATTTCGTCGCGGAGATGGAGCGGGCTGCCGATACCGCGCAGGAGCAGGCTCCGCCCGCACCGCCGAACCCGGCCCCGGCGGCGCTACCGCACGAAGAGCCCGCGGCGCCTAAAGATTAAAGTTCTGACGGAGATCGTTGATGCGCGCGCTGACGACGGTGCGCACCTGGTCGTGCAGGCGGTCGCGCTGCTCGTCGGGCAGGCGGCGGTAGATCACGTAACCGACTGCTGAGAGCACCCCGCCGAGCACGCCGACGAGCAGCGCCTTCCCGAGCTCGTTATCGTCGGGGTGGTTCGATGGAGTATCGGGGTGTTGATGCAATGAATCGGTCATGAGGTACCCTTTCTAACGGACATCGCTTCACTACTGCCCGATGGGCGATTCAGTTTCGCGGCGCACGGTGACGGCATCGGGATACTGCCCGGCGATCGCGGTGCAGGCGAGCAGCGCGGTGCTCAGAATCGCCCGTACGTCCTCCCGTTCGCGCTCCTCGGGGGCGATGGTGAGGTCCATATCCCCGCTCTGCTGCCGAACTGCGAGCTTCGCCGCGGCGTGCTGCTCGAGCCCGAGCCGGGCCGCCTGGAGAATCGCCGAGATCGCCGCGCAGACGATATCCTCGCCGTGCTCGGCGAGCTCGGTATGTCCTTCGGCAACGAACGAGGACAGCCGGTGCCGGCTGTCCTCGTAAAACGTAACGCGGAGCACGCCGCTCCTACGCGAGGTTGATCTTGGTGATCTTTACCTCGGCGAAGCGCTGGCGGTGGCCGATCAGCTTACGGACGCGCTTCTTCGGTTTGTAGCGGAAGACGAGAATCTTCTTGTCTTTCGCCTGGCGAAGCACCGTGCCGACGACGCTCGCACCGCTGAGCACCGGGGTGCCGATCTTCACGTCGGCGCCGGAACCGGCGAGCACGACACGATCGAAGGTGACATCCGCACCTACTTCGGTTTCGATGAGATCCGTGCGAATAATATCGCCTTCAGCGACGCGGTACTGCTTACCGCCGCTCTCGATAACTGCGTACATAACTATGGGACTTTACCGGAACCGGTGAGCCCTGTCAACGACTCCCCCGGGGGGGGGTTGACGGGAACGGGGGGCTTCGGTATAAGTAAACTAGTTTAAAAAACAAACTAATCTAACCTGAGGAGAAAAGGATGATCGACGGATCCGAAGCAGGCGAGCACTTGGCGATGGTCGAGC
>JAJYMV010000161.1 GCA_021786705.1 bacterium | reverse complement strand
AGGGGCTTCCCGCGACGCAACACTGGAAACGGATTCCGGCCTGGCTCCACCTGCCGCCGATCCGTCGGAGCCCACTCGATCTGCTTCCGGCGCTGCCGCGCCCCGCGCAGCCCGCAAAACCCGCCGCTCCCAGTCCGTCGGCGCTCCCGCCCGCGCTCTCGCTCGATCCGACGACCGCCGCGGAGATGGTCGGTCCCGCTCCTGGAGCGCATCCGCGCGTGCGCATCGTTACGACGCAGGGGAACATCTATCTCGAACTTTTTCCCGAATGGGCACCGTTAACCGTTGAAAATTTTCTCAACGTCGCGGCGCGCGGATATTACGACCATCAGCCGTGGTTTCGCATCGTTCCCGATTTCGTCGTGCAGACCGGCGACCCGTCGGCGAACGCTCCCGGGCTCGGTTACACGATTGGCGCGGAGGAGAACCCGATGCTTCAAAATAGCGATATTCTTTCGATGGGCCTCGATTATCCCAAGGGCAAACCGGCGCGCGATTCCGCTTCGACGGAGTATTACATCACGCTCTCGCCACAGTATCATCTCGATCGCGACTTTACCGTCTTCGGAAAAGTCATCGCCGGATCTGCGGTTCTCGCGCATCTCACCGAGAAGGACCGCGTCATCCGGATCGATCGAATCCCCGACGTGGTGATTCGCGCGGCGTCGGTGCGCTAGCGCCCCTCGCCTTAAAAGAGGCGCTTTGAATCGAGAAGGATCGTCACCGGCCCCTCGTTCACCGATTCTACGGCCATCGATGCGCCGAAGCGCCCGTAGGCCACGCGTAGATTCGCGCGTTCGAGTTCGCTGCCGACGCGCTCGTAGAGCGTGCGTGCCTGCTCTCCCGGAGCCGCTGCCACGAAGGACGGGCGCCGGCCGCTGCGCGCATCCCCGAGCAGCGTAAACTGCGAGACGAGCAGCACGGAACCCCCGACGTCGCGGATATCGCGATTCATTTTCCCATCGAGATCGTTCCAAATCCGCAATCCGAGGATCTTCTCGGTAATGACGCGGGCATCGAGTTCGTCGTCGTCGCGGGCGACTCCGAGGAGAACCAATAGCCCCCTCTCGATCGCACCGACGATCTCGCCATCGACGCGAACGTTCGCTCGCGTCACCCGCGTGAGAACGGCGCGCACCGGCGTTATTTGCTAAACATCGAGGAGAGCGCGAAGATCGCGTTCTCGCGCCGTTCCATAACCCGACGGAAAAAATATCCCGCCCAATGCGTGCCGAACGGCACGTAGACGCGAACGCGGTGGCCGCGCGCGACGAGCTCGCGCTGTAAACCGGGGCGACATCCGAAGAGCATCTGAAACTCGTAGCGATCCGGCGGAATACTGCGCTCGGCGATAAAACGCTCGAGCTCTGCAACGATGCCGAGGTCGTGCGTCGCGAGTGCGGGATAATTTCCCTCGAGCAGCAAGCGCTTTGCCAGGGTGAGGAATTGCGAACGAATTTCGGGCATCGCTTTAATCGCGATCGTCTCGGGCTCGTTGTACGCACCTTTGCAGATGCGAACGCGCTGGCGGCGTTCGATCGCGTGGGCGATATCGGCCGGGGTGCGTTTGAGATAGGCTTGCAGCACCGGTCCGACGTTCCCGTGTTCGGCAAAAGCGCGATCGACGACGCGCAGGGTGGCGTCGGTTAGCGCGCTCCCTTCCATGTCGACGCGGACGAAGGGGTCGGGGTTCACGGAGGCTCGGCGGAGGACCATCGAGAGGTTTTCCAGCGCGAAATCTTCTCCGATGAGTAACCCCATCGCGGTCAGTTTGACCGAGACGTTCGTTCGGAGCCCCGAGGTGCCGATCGCATCGAGCATCGCCAGATACGCATCGCGGGTCGCGGTCGCTGCGGCGGGATCGAGGACGTCCTCCCCGAGGAAATCCAGCGTGGCGGTCATGCCCTCGGCGTTGAGCCGGGCGACCGCCTCGAGGGCGGTCCCGATCGTCTCTCCGGCAACGAAGCGCTTTGCGAGGAAGAAAAACTTCTTCTGAAATACGGAATCCGGCGCAAAAAGCCGGTCGATCACTGCCATGCGCCCCTCTTCGACGCAGGCGAGGCGGAGCGCTGCTAGAAACTCCCACTTCGTCGTGCCGAAATTTTACGCACTGTTGACCGATTTGGCGAGGCCGGGCTTGCCCGGGAGTGCTAATGTCTGAGGATATGCCGCAGCGCAATTGGCGAGTCCTGATCGCCGACGACGACCCCGCGATCTGCACGCTGGTCGATACCGTCCTGCGCAAAGGCCCGTTCCAGATGATCGTGTGTAACGACGCGGAGAGCGCGCTCGTCGCGATCGGTCGCGAGGATCCGTTCGATATTATCATTTGCGACTTCATGTTGCCGGGGATCTCGGGATTAGATTTGATCGAGCGCCTTCGCTCGAACGAACGAACGCGCGGCGTGCCGATCCTGATGATCAGCGGCCATACCAATTATGCGATGGACGGCCGCGCGAAAAATGCGGGCGCGAATCTCTTTCTCAACAAGCCGTTTACGATCTCGCAATTGCGCGCTGCGGTCAATCAATTGCTTGCGATCTCGCGTCCCAGTTTCGGCGGTTCGGGCAATCCGGCAGCGCGGTAGGAAGCCCCTATCGCTTTGGCACTTCTAAAGGTCCTCTTCGTAGCGCTCGCGCTCGCGCTCGATGTCTTTGCAGTGTCGATCGGCGTCGGGCTTCGTGGGATCGATTTCTCCGCGCGCGTTCGCATCGGTGCGAGCTTCGCGGCGGCGGAGATGGGAATGACGCTGCTTGGGCTCGGGCTCGGGCGACTCGCCGGTCGAGCGCTCGGCCTGCACGCCGGCTATCTCGGGTTCGCGGTGCTCATCTTCCTCGGAATCGCGATGATCGTGGAGGCGGTGCGCGAAAGCAAACGGCCGCCACTCGATCTCTCGCGTGGCTGGGGGCTGTTGCTCGCGGCGCTCTCGGTGAGCGTCGATTCGCTCGGCGTCGGTTTTTCGATCCACTATATCGGCGTCCCCATCGTCGTGACGCTCGCAACGATCGGCGTCGTCTCGGTGCTCTCCACGACGCTCGGTATAACCTTCGGGCGTCTCTTAGGGCAACGCGTCGAAGAATCGGCGGAGCTGTTCGCGGGGGTGGCGTTGGTGATCGCCGGCGTTGGTTTTGCGCTGCTCCAGGCGCTCGGAATAGCGTAGCGAAAGCCTCGCGCATGGAGGTTTCCGATCTGCTGCTCGATCGTGCGATGGCGATCGGCGCGCGCAGCGTCGCCGTCGTCGGCACCGGGAAAAATGTCGGCAAGACCGTCGTGATGCGGGCGATCTATCGCGCCGCGCTCGCGCGGGGATTGCGGGTCGGCGTTACCTCGATCGGTCGCGACGGCGAAGCGAACGATTTTGTCGACGCGCTCGCGAAACCACGCTTACGGCTAGCGGTGGGCACGCTCGTGGCAGGCGCGCAGGGTGCGCTTCCGCGCTCGCCGGCGCTCGAATGGTGCGAGAGCACCGACGTTCGAAGCGCGAGCGGGCCGATCGCCATCGTACGCGTGCGAAGCGAGAGTGAGATCGAACTCGTCGGTGCGCCGACCGCCTCGGGTCTGCGTGACGGCGTCGAAAAACTGTTCGCGTACGGGGCCGATTTCGTCGCCATCGATGGGGCGATCGACCGGGTCGCGGCGTTGCGCGAAGAAGATGCGGTGATCGTGAGTTGCGGAGCCGCCGCCTCGACGAGTATCGAGGCAATCGCTGCCGAGGCGCGTGCGCTCGTCGCACTGCTATCGCTGCCGCGCTACGACGCAGCGCTTGAAGCCGTGCGCGTCGAGGGCGCACTAACGCCGACGCAAGCCGCGGATTTTATCGCCGGGGGCGAGCGCCGCGCGATCGTCGTTCGCGATGCGACGCGCGTAACGCTGCGCGGTCGCGCGTTGCTCGGCGCACTCGAACGCTTACAGATACGGGTCGAACGCCCGCTTCGCCCGGTCGCCGTCACGGTGAATTCCGTGGGACGCGCGGGTTCGGTGGAACCGAAGGCGCTCTTGCGGGCCGTTCGCGCGGCGGCGGAATTGCCGACCTTCGATATTTTCGCAGCGAGTGCGGCATGATCGAGCTGGAGTTCCTCGACCGCACGACTGCTTTGGCGATCGGTGACGACTGGCTCGCCGCGGCGCTCGCTCCGAGTAGCCCCTATGGCGCGCGCGACGCGATCGTTCGGCGGCGCTTTATCGAAGGCGAGGAAGGAGCCGCAACCGCCCAAGCGCAGCGTATCGCACGGATCGCCGATCGCTTCGATCTTGCGGAGATGGAAGCGCTCCGCGCGACGCTCGGGCGCATGCCCGATATCGCGCCGGCGCTCGCTCGGCTGATCGTCGGCGACGCACTCGATGACGCTCAGGCGCTCGCGCTTCTTCGCTTCGCCGATGCCGCGATCGAACTGCAGCGGATGCGCGCCGATTGCGAGGATCTTCCGGACTGCGCGGGAGAGGAGATCGAACGCGTGCGGGCGCTCCTCGAACGCGGGCGCGTGGGAAGCCATGCTTTCTACCTTGACGATGCTTTCGACGCCGATCTGCGCGCCGAACGCGAACGCTTCGAAGAGGCTCGCGCGCGTTTCGAGAGCGCTCGCGGACGCCTCGAACGCACCGTTGCCGAAGCGCTCGGGCGAGGCGCGCGGTTCGATGAAGAGTTTATCGTGATGCGTGAGAGCTTCGTTGCGCCGTTGCCCCCGGGCATACGCGTCGTGCGCGAGGCTCCGACCTACCTGCTCTGCGAGATCGATCTCGATGAGGAGACGCGGGCGCTACTGGAACGACGCGAAGAGGCGGCGCGCGGCGTCGCACTCGCCGAAGAGCGGCTTCGCGCGTCGCTTGCAAAACGCGTGGTTGCATCGACCGAGGGGCTGGAGCGTACGATGGGGCGGCTCGGGGAGTTCGACGCGGTGCTCGCTGCGGCGCTCTGGACGCGACGGTTTGCTTGTCGCCCCGCGGAGATTTCGGGCGAGGGCGGGATCGATATCGTCGAAGGGCGCTGGTTGCCGCTGCAGGAGCGATTGGAGAGTGGCGGCGGAACGTTCGTGCCCTCGAGCATGTCGTGGAGCGGGGCGGCGATCGTGACCGGACCGAATATGGGCGGCAAATCGGTGGCGTTGCGCACCGTTGGTTTTATCGCGCTCTGCGCTTCGATGGGCCTACCGGTTCCCGCGCAGCGCGCGCGGCTCGCCCTGCCGCCGATGATACGCTGGCTCGGCATCGGCCCCGAGGAGGAGCGGCGCGGCGGATTGCTCTCCTCGTTTGCCGGTGAAGCGGTGCGGCTGCGCGATGCATTTGCCGCACTCTCGCCGCGCGCGCTCCTGCTCGTCGATGAGTTTGCGCGTACGACCACCCCGCGCGAGAGCTTTGCTATTCTCGTGGCGGCGCTGCACACGGCGCGCGCGCGCGGCGCCGAGGCGATCGCCGCGACCCACCTCGCCGGCGTTGCCGCCGCCGCCGAAGCGCGGCACTTTGCGGTGCGCGGGCTGCGCGGTATTCCCGCTCGTACGGCCGGCGGCGATATCGAGCGTACGCTTGCGGTGCTCGCCGATTGTATGGACTATCGCATCGAAGAGATCTCGGAGGATCGTCGCGAGAGCTCCGACGCACTCGCGCTCGCGAGTTTGCTGGGGGTCGATGACGAGATCGTTGCCCGGGCGCGCGCGATCGTCAAAACCATCGCGGAGTAGCGCGGGCGCCGCGCGTCGAAAGCGAGCGCTATGCAGCCACTCATTATTACGTGCGCTCCCGTAGGTGCCGAGCTCTCGCCCGAGCAGACGCCGCACCTCGCGGTGACGCCGACGCAGTTGGGGGAGGTCGCCGCCGAGGTCGCCGAAGCCGGTGCCTCGCTCGTTCACGTCCACTGTCGCAACGACGACGGGAGCAACACGCACGACGTCGCACGCTTCCGTGCCGCCTACGAGGCGATTCGCGCGAAGAGCGATCTCATCGTGCAATTTTCGACCGGCGGTGCGATCGGCATGACGCCGCAGGAGCGCGCCGCGGTGCTCCAGCTCCGCCCCGAGATGGCGACGCTCACCTGTGGAAGCGTGAACTTTGGGGACGATATCTTCGAAAATAGTTTTCCGATCATGCGCACGATCGCCGGTGCGATGAAGGAGTTCGGCGTGAAACCCGAACTCGAAATTTTCGACAAGGGACATCTCGCCAACGCGCGTCGCCTCGCCGCCGAGGGCGTGCTGACGCTGCCGCAGCATGTCGATTTCGTGCTCGGAGTCCCCGGCGCGCTCGAGGCGAGCGTCGAAAATCTCTGCGATCTCCTGCGCGATCTTCCCGAAGGGTGCACCTGGTCGGTCGCAGGAATCGGGCGCCACCAATTACCGCTGGCGATGGCGGCGATCGCGATGGGTGGACACGTTCGGGTCGGCCTGGAGGACAATATTTATTACAGCAAGGGGCGCCTGGCAACCAACGGCGAGCTCGTTGCGCGTATCGTCCGCATCGCGAACGAGGCGGGTCGCCCGGTTGCGACTCCGGAGCAGGCCCGCGAGATTCTTTCACTGCCGCCCCTCACCGGTGCAGGCATCGGGCGCGTCGTCTCCTAATCAGGGCGGGCTTTGCTGACCTATATCGTGCGGCGAACGCTGCAAGCGATTCCGCTCCTACTGCTCATTTCGGTGGTCCTCTTCCTCATTGCGATGAAGAGCTCGCCGGCCGGGCCGTTGACTCCTTATCTCACGAATCCGCACATTACCGCGGCGGATATCGCCCGGCTCCGGCATAATTTCGGTCTCGATAAGCCGATCTGGGTTCAGTACTATTTTTGGCTAAATCGCACGTTGCACGGCGATCTCGGTTATTCCACCAGCAACGCCGAAGCCGTATCGACGGCGATCCTCCAGCGCTTGCCCGCAACGCTGGAATTGATGGGCGCCTCGCTCCTCATTGCGGTCACCGCCGGAATTTCGCTGGGAATCTTTTCCGCGGTCCGTCCCTATTCGACAGCCGACTATATCATCACCACGCTTGCGTTTTTCGGGCAATCGATGCCGGTCTTCTGGTTCGCATTGATGATGCAGCTGCTTTTCGCCGTGCACGGAATTCCGTTGCCGTTCGGCTACGAGATTCAATTGCCGTCGGCGGGCATGAGTAGCGGTGGAGGCTTTAACCTCGGGGATCGCATCGATCACCTCATCATGCCGGCGTTCGTGCTTTCCTTACTACAGCTCGCGCTCTTTAGCCGATTCATGCGCTCCTCGATGCTCGAGGTTATGAAAACCGATTACATGCGCACGGCGGCGGCGAAGGGCTTGCCGTTCAGAACGATCCTCCTCCGGCACGGCCTGAAAAACGCGTTGATTCCGGTCGTCACGGTGATCGCGCTCTCGATGCCGAGCCTTATCGGCGGGGCGATCGTGACCGAGACGATCTTCGCCTGGCCGGGAATGGGGCGTCTCTTTATCAACGCGTTGCAGCAATCCGATATTCCCCTGCTCATGGGATATCTGAACCTCACCGCGATCTTGGTCGTGTTTTTTAATCTCATCGCCGACGTAACGTACGCGTGGCTCGATCCTCGCGTGAAGTTCGATTAGGACGAGGACGCAGTATGTCGATCGGTCAATCCATCCCCGAAGTAGCGCCGTTTTCGTACGACGAGGACGTCGCCTTCACCAAGGTCACGCTCTGGAAGCGCTTCCGACGCCATCGGTTGGCGATGGCGGGGCTTGTCGTTCTCGCATGCATCGTGCTCGCGGCGGTCTTCGCGCCTGCACTCGCGCCCTTTCCGCCCAACCACATCGATAACGTCCACTGGCAAGGAACGCCGTTGCCGCCGTGCTTCGAAAATGCGGCGACCTGCGGCGGCCACCCGCTCGGGACCGACGAAGTCGGACGCGACGAACTCTCGCGCTTGCTCTTCGGCGCGCGCGCCTCGCTGCAGGTCGGGCTCTTTGCGGTGATTATCGAGATCGTCATCGGCTCGATCGTCGGCGCGATCTCCGGCTATTACGGTGGCTGGATCGATTACTTCATCATGCGCGTCACCGACGTCTTTCTCTCGATACCGATTCTGCCGTTGCTGCTAGTGCTCACCGCGATCGTCGTAGCGAGCTCGAGCCGAGCGAGCTTGAGTTTCGGGGTCATTGTCTTGGTGATCGGCGTGCTCTCGTGGCCGAATCCCGCTCGTTTGGTGCGCGCCTCGTTCTTGAGCTTGCGCAATCGCGAATTTACCGAGGCGGCGCGCGCGGTCGGCAATGGGGACCTGCGGATCATCTTCCGGCACCTGCTTCCCAACGCCGTCGCACCGATCATCGTTCAGGCGACGCTCGACGTCGCCAACGTCATCGTGCTCGAATCGACGCTCTCGTTTCTTGGAATGGGGATCCAGCCCCCGACCGCCTCGTGGGGCAACATGCTCACCGGTGCCCAGGTGAACGTCGAGAACGCCTGGTGGGCGGCGGTCTTTCCCGGCATCGGCATCCTGCTGACGGTGCTTTCGATCAATTTTATCGGCGACGGCCTGCGCGATGCCCTTGACCCGGGTATGCACTAGGCCGTATAGTCGCGTAGCCCTCGTGCGCAAGTGGCGGAATTGGTAGACGCACTAGCTTGAGGGGCTAGCGGGAGCAATCTCGTGCTGGTTCGAGTCCAGTCTTGCGCACCAACCCCATGAGGCCGCGGAGGCCTCTTTTGTTTTGCGGTCGTGCGTGGAACGCGCGTCCTTCGCGTATACTGCGGGTATGCGCAAGCACGATTTTGAAGCCTTCTTCCAGAGGCTCTGGAGGCGGCTCGGCGTGGGCCCGGCCCGTCCACCGCGGGTAACCGATGATGGCGAGGAGGATGGGTTGAGCGGAGCTCCCGTTCCTCGAAATCCGGTCGCGCCGGTCTTGTCGGGGAGCGCCGCGCTCGCAACTCCGCACGGGCCCGAGGAGCGCGACCAGGCCTAAGGTCCGCCGCCGTTCTCTTCGGGGAGCGTTTTCGTGCGTCGAGAGGTGCCGGCTCGCTCGCCGCGCTAAAGCTCCCGCCGATGACCTGCCGCGCATTGCTGATATCCGCCGCTGCCTCGGGCTGCGGAAAAACCACGGTAACGCTGGGCCTTTTGCGTGCCTTTCGCAACCGCGGGCTGCGCGTCGGGGCGGCGAAGATCGGGCCGGATTTTATCGACCCGGCTTTTCACCACGTCGCCGCCGGACGCCGTTCGGCGACGCTCGATCTCTGGGGCATGCGCGAGCGGACGCTGCGCGCCGAGCTCGCCACCGTCGCCGCGGAGAGCGATATCGTCCTCATCGAAGGCGTGATGGGGCTCTTCGACGGAGCGCGCGACGGCTCGGGCTCGAGCGCTCAGCTCGCCGAATTGCTCGATCTTCCGATCCTTCTCGTGCTCGACGTCTCCGCCCAGGCGAGCACGGCGGCCGCAGTCGCATTCGGGCTCGCCCGGTACCGCCCGAACCTGCGGGTCCTGGGAGCGGTCCTCAACCGGGTCGGCTCGCCGGGGCACGCCGCTGCAATCGTGCCCGCTCTCGACGCAATCGGGCTGCGCAGCCTCGGTTCGCTCTCCCAGGAGCGCGGCCTCGCCCTTCCGGAGCGCCACCTCGGGTTGGTCCAGGCGCGCGAGCACCGCGAGCTCGAGGCGTTCTTGGAGGCGGCGGCCGCCGCTTGCGAGGCGCAGCTCGATCTCGATGCCCTGCTCGCGCTCGCTACACCGCTCCCCGACCTTCCGGCTCCGAATCCGAGCGCGCTCGCACCTCTCGGCTCGCATATCGCGATCGCCGACGATCTCGCCTTTGCATTTTCGTACGCGCATATTACCGAGGGGTGGCAGCGTGCGGGAGCGCGGCTCTCATTTTTTTCGCCGCTCGCCGACGAGGGGCCGGAGGGAGATGCCGACGCCGTCTATCTTCCCGGCGGCTACCCCGAGCTGCACGCAGCGAGGCTCGCCGCTGCGACGAATTTTCGCGCGAGTATGGTTGCGGCGCGCGAACGCGGAGCTGCGATCTACGGCGAGTGCGGCGGGTATATGGTGCTCGGAGAATCGCTCGCCGATCGCGATGCACGCGAGCATGCGATGCTGGGCTTCCTGCCGCTCCAATCCTCGTTCGCACGGCCACGCATGCACCTCGGGTATCGCGAGGTGCGCCCGCTCGCCGACACGCCGTTCGCACGCGCCGACGAGCCGCTTCGCGGACACGAATTCCATTTTGCGAGCGTGACGAGCGAGCCCGAGGAGTCGGCGCTCTTCGAAGCGCGCGAGGAAGGGCGAGCCTCGCTTCGGATCGGGATGCGCGATGGGAACGTCTTCGGCTCCTTTCTTCACCTCCTCGACCTCGCGGAAGCGTAACAAAGCGCTGGATTCGCGGTAGAAGCGCATCGTGGGGCATCTTGACACGCTCGTCGGCATCGCATTGTTGTGGTTGTTGGTCGTGGCTATGAAGCGTCGTCGCGGTTCGTACGGCACGCGATGCAGCAGCCGAGGGCGGCGGGGACGCTTCTCTGCGCCCGCATGTGCTCCGTCGGCTGAGGCATCGCAGGAGAACCCCGAGGACGCACCAGCCGTACCGGCAGCACCCCTCGCCGCGCCCTCGCCCACGCGAGAGCGACCGCTTCGCCGCTACCCACACTCCCCGTCGCGGGGAGCCGACGTTCCCCTCGCACCACTTCCTCCGCGCGGCGCGTTATGCGCACGCGAGGTCCTCGCACCATTGCCACCACTCGCCGATAAAGGACAATAGATCGAATGCCAATTATGAGCGTTATCTCTACTCTCGATAACAACGGGCAGGAGGTGATGGGCCCCGAGGTCCTCATCTATCATTACCCGTCATCGAGCATCGTGAGCGGTTCGTTGCTCACCGTCGAAAGCAATCACTTTTGCGTGTTGAAATCGCGCGGTGCCATTCTCAACGTCTACGAAACCGGTCAGTATCCGATCACGACCGGCGACAAACCGCTCGTGGGCTCCTTCGTTCAAGGATTTTTCGGCGGCCAGAGCCCGTGGCAATACGAAGCGATCTATATCAACCGCGCAAAACTCGTCGTGCGGTCGTCGGGAATCGCACTTTCCGCGGAGATGGCGGAGATGAGCTACGATGTCGATTACTACATTCACGTTCCCACCAAAGACGGCGCGCTCAAACTGGTTCAACACATGCCGTATCGCGGCCACGCGTTGCTCACCGATCAGATCAACGATTATGCAGGCCCTGTGGTCGAACAGGCGATCAACCAACTTATTCAGGTGACGCCGCTTGAGAAAGTAAACGAGAAGATTCACGACCTTACCGATCTCGTGCGTACGCACCTCAGTGAGTTTCTCGACGGTTACGGCATCGCGCTCGACACCGTCAAGGTGCTCGTGCGTCCGAACGACGAACGGATGCGCGCGTTGATCTCGCTGAAAGCCTTCGGGCTCTCCGAAATGGAGGCGGTGCGGTATTACGCGGCGATCCTTATGGCCGAACGCGGCGTATCGAGCGCGCCGAACATGGCAATCGGGCAGCCGTTCTCTATCGGAGCGACGCCGGTGCTTCCCATCGGCAACGCCGATACCGGAACGGCGACCGGAAAATGAATCCGGCAATACCGTCGGAGGACGTCGTGCGAGCGCTGCTCGATCCCTCGCAGCCCTCGCACGATCCGACGGTCGCGCTCCTGCAGGTTGCGTTAAGCGGTTTTGGTTTTAATTTCTACGATGCGCGCAACCAAGCGCGAGCGAACGATCTCCTCGTGCGCGAGCGCGTCTCGAATTTGCTTGCCGATGCCGCCGCGCGCGTTCGCAGCCTCGAAGTGCGATACCGAGATCGCTTTCTTCCGGCTGCCACGCGCGAGCAGCCCTTCCCGCCCGCCGAAGCATTACGGCGGGCGAAGGCGCTTCACGACCTGACCTCGCGGCTCGACGCTGCCTGCTCGGAGATCCTCACCCTCGAGGTGCCGGGCGCCGACCCCATTTGGTCGCGCGTTCGCGACGAACTGCCGACCCTGCATCGACTCTTCGCATTCGATGTCGGGCTGGCGACCGCCGCGACCTCGCTCTACGAACGCGCAGATACGCTGACGGTTGAATCTGCCGATCTCGACGGCGCGCTCGATGCATTTGCGGCCGATCTCGAAGTGCTGCGCAAAGCGTTGGTCGAACGCCGCGCGCTTCTCTCGGGCGTGGGGCCGGCGCTTCCTCAGCCCTGAAACTCGCGGGGCGATTCGGGCGTAGTATGCTGGGAGGCGCTTCGGCGCCCCGGCGAGCGAAGGAGTAAAAGCGTATGTGGTTGACCCGTTTTGCAATATCCCGGCCGATGGTCACCGCAGCGATCTTCGTGGCGCTCGCTATCGCCGGAGTCTTGGCATTTTTTCAGATCGGCCGTAGCGCTAACCCACCAGGGACCGATTATCCGCTCGTTATCGTCGCCGCAGGTTATCCGGGCGCTTCGCCGCAGACGATGGAGAAGTTGGTCGTCAAGCCCATCGAAGACCAACTCGTCGGAACGCAGAACATGGATCAGGTTACCGCGACCACCCAGGAAGGGAGCGCGGTCGTTCTCGTTCGTTTCAAACTCGGCACCAACCTCGACATCGCCGCCATCGACGTGCAGCGGCGCGTTGACACCGCGCGCGTTTACATGCCCGCGGATATGGACCCGCCGTCGGTGCAAAGGAACGGTGCTTCGCAACCGTTGCTCGATCTCGCGCTGAGTTCGTCGACGCTCTCGCCGATGCAACTCGCCGATCTTACGACGAATCAAATCGAGCCGATGCTGCAGGAGATTCCCAACGTCCAGACCGTCGACGTCTACGGCCTCGCGACGCGGCAGTTCAACGTTCGTCCGAATCCCGCCGCGCTCGACGGGATCGGCGCGACGCTCGGAGACGTCTTCACCGCGGTAGCGGGCAATAACGCGAATCTTCCCGGCGGGCTATTGGAGCAGCCGACGCGCGAGGCGACCGTCTCGATTCGCTCGGGCATCGAAAGTGCGAGCGATATCGCGGATATCCCCCTCGTCGTTCCCGGCGTCGGCAATCGCAATCTTCGCGTCGGCGACGTCGCCACGGTCGACGACGGGCACATCGAGATGCGCTCGATCTCGCACTATAACGGGCAGCCCCGTCTCTACGTCAGTTTAGGGCGAGCGATCGGCGCCGACGAGATTACGACCACGCAGGTCGCACGGGCGCACATTAAAGAAATCGAGAAGCA
>JAJYMV010000125.1 GCA_021786705.1 bacterium | reverse complement strand
TCGAGGATCGCGTGATCGGCCTGAAATCGCGCGAACTCTATGAAGCGCCCGCGGCGACGATTTTGCTCGCCGCGCGGGAAGCGCTCGAGCGCCTCGTTCTCACGCGCGATGAACTTCGCTTTAAAGCCGGCGTGGATCGTAAATATGCCGAACTCGTCTACGACGGACTCTGGCATTCGCCGCTGCGTGCCGCCTTCGATGCGTTTAACAACGTTTCGAGCGCGCGGCTCTCCGGCGACGTACGCGTGCGCCTTCTGAAGGGCACCGCAACGGTGGTCGGCGTTCGTTCGCCGTTCGCGCTCTACGACGAAGGCTTGGCGACCTACGGCGCCGGCGATCGTTTCGACCATCATGCCGCCGACGGCTTCATCCACCTCGCGGGGTTACCGCTCGATCGTTTGGCGCAGGTTGCTGCGGTCGGCGCGGCGTGAGCGCGCATTCGTTGCAGTGGGGCGGCCGCTTTCAGAGCGCGCCGGACCCGGCGTTGCTTGCATTCGGGTCGTCGCTTGGAGAAGATCTGTTGCTCGCGCGCTTCGACGTGCGAAGCTCGCAGGCGCACGTGCGTGCGTTGTTCGGCGGCGGGACGATCGCCGCAGCGACCTACGAAGCGCTCGTCTCGGCGCTCGATCGCGTCGCGGCGGAGATCGAGGACGGCTCATTTCGCGCCTTTGCGAGCACTGGAGCGTTCGAGGACATACACGGCGCGATCGACGCGCGCGTGCGCGAGATCGACGATGATGCGGGGGGCTGGCTCCATGCGGGGCGCAGCCGGAACGATCAAGTCGCCACCACGCTCGCGCTCTATGCCGCGGAGCGCGCGCGGATGGGCGCCGCGCGTGCGGCGTCGATTGCGCGCGCGCTTGCGGGACGCGCTCGCAGCGCACTCGGGCAGGGGAGCGTTCTCGCGGGTACGACGCACGGCCAACCCGCGCAGCCGGTGCTGCTCGCGTTTTGGCTGCAGGGCGCTGCCGAACCGTTCCTTCGCAGTGCGCGGCGTTTTGCGGCGCTCGCCCGTGAAGCGATGGACGTGATGCCCTTAGGGTCGGCGGCGCTCGCCGGGAGTTGCCTGCCGCTCGATCGCGTTGCGGCGGCACGATACCTCGGGTTCGCGCGCCCGTCGCGCAACGCACTCGATGCCGTCGGCACGCGCGACGCGTTGTTTGCGTGCGCGGATGCGTGGGCGACGTGTTGCGTTCCCGCCGCGCGGATCTCTGCGGAGATCGTTGCGTGGGCTTCGCCGCTCGTCGGATACGTTCGCATCGGCGATGCATCGGCGAGCGGGTCGAGTTTGATGCCGCAGAAACGCAATCCCGATATCTTCGAACTCGTGCGCGCGGGGACGCAACGCGCGCTCGCCGACGCACGCGCGGCGTGGGCCGCGAGCGCGGCGATTCCGCTCTCGTATCATCGCGATCTCCAAGAATGCAAACAGAGTGCGATCGCGGCGATCGAGCGCGCCGATTCGCTTCTTTCCGCCTTCGAGCGAGCGTTAGCGGATATTGCATTCGACGTCGAAAACATGGAACGGCACGCTACCGCCGGATACACGCTCGCGACCGATCTTGCCGACGCACTCGTTCGCGGGGGCGTCGACGCGCGGCGAGCGCATCGCTTCGTCGGAGAGCGGGTCGTGGCGGCCGAGGAGCAGGGGAGGGCATTCGACGCGAGCGATCTTCATGCGCTCGCGGCGCACCTCGGTGCGACAACCCTCGACGCCCCGCTCGACGCACGCGCGAGCGTCCTCGCCAAAGCGACGGAAGGCTCCACGTCGCCGCCCGCCGTCGCGCGGGCGCTCGATGCGCTCGAACGCGAGCTCTCGGAATGCGAGGCGCTCCCATGACGCGCGTCCACGTATGGGGAGCGGCGGGATACGCCGCCGCGCAAGCGATCGAATGGATCGCCGCGCACCCGCGCCTGGAGATCGGCATTCTCGAAAGTAAGAGCCATGCGGGAACGTTGCTCGGCGAGAGCTTTGCGCCATTTCGCCGCAGCGAACTTCGCTTTTCCGAGAGCGGGAGTATCGCGTCGCATCTCGCACCCAGCGATATCGTTCTCACCGCGGGCGCGCACGGAGAGGGAGGTGCGGCGGTCGAGCACTTTTTGCAATGGGGCGCACGCGTCGTCGATCTCTCGGCGGATTTTCGTTTCGACGACCGTGCGGCGTACGGGCTCGCGGAGTGGAATCGTGAAGCAATCGCTGCAGCCGCGTTGGTCGCCAACCCGGGGTGCTATCCGACGGCATCGCTGCTCGCGCTTCTGCCGCTGATCGAAATCGTTACGCCGACGGCGATCGTGATCGACGCCAAGAGCGGCATTACCGGAGCGGGGCGAACGCCCGCGCTCGGATCGATGTTTGCCGAAGTCGATGGTGAGATTCGTGCCTACGGCCTCTCTGGGCATCGCCACCAATCCGAGATCGAACGATCGCTGGCGGTGCGTGGCTGCACGAGTCCGCTGACGTTCACTCCGCACGTCGTTCCGCTCTCGCGGGGGATGCTCGCGAATATTTACCTCGTCCTCGATCGCGCCCCCGATGCACCGGCGATCGTATCGGCGATGCACGAGGCCTATCGTTCATCGCCGTTCGTGCGGGTGTTGGCGAGCGGGAGGGCGCCGAGCGTCGCCGCGGTCGTCGGCACCAACGAGGCCGAGATTGCGGTCGACATCTGCGGTTCGACGATTCGCGCGATCTGCGCGATCGATAATCTCGGTAAGGGCGCGGCCGGACAGGCGCTGCAAAACATCAATATCATGCTTGGATTTCCCCAAGAGGAGGGCTTTCATGCTCGCACCGTCGCCGCCTGACCTTCAAGAGCGCGTCGTCGCGCTGCGCGGAGGAATCGGAAGCGTCCCCGGCGTCCGCGTCAGCGGCGTCCACGCCGGCATCAAACGGCGCAAACGCGACCTCGCGTTGATCGTCTTCGAGCGCGAGCAAGCCTGCGCCGCAGTGGTGACGACCAACGACGTCAAGGCGGCGCCGATTACCGTTAGTAACGAGCACCTCGCATCGGGGCGTGGCGTGCGCGCGATCGTCTGCAATTCAGGCTGTGCCAACGCCTGCACCGGGGAGCGCGGCGAGCGCGACGCGCGCGCGAGCGCCGCGCAAGCCGCGGCGTTGCTCGACGTTGCACCGCAACAGGTGATCGTCGCCTCGACTGGGGTCATCGGCGTGCCGTTACCGCTCGATCGCGTTCAACGCGGTCTGGAACGCTGCGTCGATCAACTCGACGAAGGGCTGAAGGCCGCCCACGATGCCGCCGAAGCGATTATGACGACCGATCGCGTGCCGAAGCTCTCGGCGTATGCGTTCTATCACGAAGCGAAGCGGTATACGATCGGCGGCATCGCTAAGGGCTCGGGAATGATCGCTCCAAACATGGCGACGATGTTGGCGTTTCTCGCTACGGATTTTCCGGTCGCGCAAGATGCACTGCAGCGTTCGCTTGCCGCCGCGGTTGATGGAACCTTCAATATGATCTCGGTCGACGGCGATATGTCGACCAACGATGCGGTCTACCTCTGCGCGCCGCAGGGAACGCAACCGCCGCCGCCGATCTTCGACCACGTTCTCGGAAAGGTTGCGCTCGATCTTGCGTTGGCGATGGTCGACGACGGCGAGGGGGCGACGAAGCGCATGGAGATTCGCGTCGTCGGGGCGCGCGAGACCGCGCAGGCACGCGCGCTCGCGCGAGCGGTCGTCAATTCGAATTTAGTGAAGACCGCGCTCTATGGAGAGGACCCGAATTGGGGACGGATCGTCGCTGCGGCGGGGGCCGCGCGTGCCGGGTTCGATCCGCACCGATGGTCGCTCACCCTGAACGGTCGTTGCTGGGTGGAGCGCGACGGCATCGAAGCACTCACCGAGGCGGAGGCGCATCGGGAACTCGAAGAGCGCGAGATCGTGGTGACGCTCGATCTCGGGCTCGGCGAGGCGACGGCGACGGCCTGGGGCTGCGATCTCTCGCGCGACTACGTGCGTATTAACGCGAGTTATCGGACGTGAACGACTCGACGCTGCTCGAAAACTATTCACGCGCGCCGGTGCGCTTCGTCGCCGGCGAGGGCTGCGAGCTGATCGACGAGAACGGTCGCCGCTATCTCGATGCGATCGCCGGTATTGCGGTCTGCGCGCTCGGTCACGCGCATCCGGGGATCGCGGAGGCCGTCGCGCGGCAAGCGCGGCGGTTGGTACATGCGAGTAACCTCTATTATCACGAACCCTCGGGCGAGCTCGCCGCAGAGCTGACCGAGCGTTCGGGATTCGCCCGCGCGTTTTTCTGTAACTCCGGAACCGAGGCGAATGAGGCCGCGATTAAACTCGCGCGCAAAGCGGCATATCGGCGGGGCGAGCGCGAACGCACGACGATTCTCGCCTTTACCGGCGGCTTTCACGGCCGCACGCTCGGAGCGCTTGCCGCCACCGCGAATCCCGAGTATAAAGTCGGTTTCGAACCGCTGCCCGGCGGCTTCGCATGGGCGCCGTTCAACGATGTCGGCGCAATCGACGCCGCGATCGACGAACGGACCGCTGCGTGCATCGTCGAACCCGTTCAGGGCGAGAGCGGGGTTCACCCGGCGCGTACCGATTTTCTCAACGAACTCCGGCGGCTCTGCAGCGAGCGCGGCGCGCTGCTGATCTTCGATGAAGTGCAGTGCGGCATGGGGCGCCTGGGGGATCTGTTCGCGTTCGAAAGTGTCGGAGTACGCCCCGACGTGGTTACCATGGCAAAAGCGCTCGGGAACGGCCTGCCGATCGGTGCGATGCTCGTCGATGCGGCGTATGCCGAGGCGCTGCAGCCCGGCGATCACGGATCGACCTTCGGCGGATCGCCGGTCAGCGCCGCGGCGGCACTCGCGCATCTGCGGATTCGCGACGCCCTCGATCTCGATACGCACGTACGCGCGGTCGGTCGCTACGCGTTCGAGCGACTGAGCGAGCTGGCGCTGAGCTTCCCGTCATATTTTGACGCGCCGCGCGGGCGCGGACTCCTCCTGGGTCTGCCGGTGCGCGAACCCTATCGTGCCGCCGAGATCCTCGGCGCGGCGCGCGATCGAGGGGTCTTACTTGGGCTCGTCGGTGGAAATACGTTGCGCATCGCACCACCCTTAATCATCACGTCCGAAGAGATCGATCGTCTTCTCGAGGCGATACGCGCGATTGCTGCGGGGATGGGCGCTCTCGCTGCGAAGTAGGGAGTTATGAACACGATTGAGGAATTGCGCCGGCTTCCATCGCCCGCGCCGCGCCCGCAGGCGCTCGCGTTCGACGGCACCTCGCTCTGGATGGGCTCCGTCGAGACGGGGCGACTCTATGCGATCGATCCACTGCACTGGACCGTCCACGAAGAGATGCAGGCTCCCGGCATGCCGTGGGGGATGACCGTCGTCGGCGGCGAGATGCGCGTCGTCTGTGGTTTCGGCGAGAACGACGATCGCTACATCTGTCGTTTTATTCCGGGGCACGGATTCAAAGAAAATGAAAAAATTGCGTGTCCGGAATTTACGGGTTCGCAGTTAGGGTATGACGGCGAGATGCTCTTTCTCTCGCAATTTTATAATAGCCGCGTCCTCGAACTCGACGCGCACGGGAATATCGTGCGCAGTATCACCGCGCCGCGACAGATTTGCGGACAGACGATCCTCGACGGCACGATCTATTTATTGACGGTGGAAGACGAAACGAAGCCGGAGTATTTCATCACCGAGGTCGACGCTCGCGGCACCCTCCCGCGCGTCCGCGATCTCGCCGTCGTTCCGTTTCACGCCCGCTCGCTCGCCTTCGACGGTTCGCGATTCTGGACGAGCCATCGCGAAGCGCACGAAATCGTAGCGTTCGCCGACCCGCGCTAGTCGCCTTACTCGAGCGCCTCGTCGCGACGTTCGGGAGTGACGGCGAAACCGATCGCCGCCAACACGACGACCGCAGCGAGAACGACGATGGCGATCGCCGCAAGCGCGCGCGCGTAGTCGGCACCCCCGCCCGGTAAGGCAAAGGAGGTTGCGGCGATCGTTGCCTCGATCTGCGCCGCACCCGCGGAGAGCAGGTTGCCGAGTTGGTAGACGGTCCCCGGGAAGTAGCCGCGTAGCAGCGGCGGCGATATCTCATTGAGATGCGCCGGTACGATTCCCCATGCCCCCTGCACCGCAAATTGCATCGCAAAGGCACCGGCGGCGAGAGCGGGGATACCGCCGGCGAACGCCCAGAGTGGGATCGCCGCTACGCCCAGCAACGCCGCAATGATGATGCCGACACGGCGCCCGACGCGCTGCGAGAGCGCGCCGAAAGCGATGCCGCCGAGAATTGCACCGATCGCGGCCACGAT
This sequence comes from bacterium, assembly GCA_021786705.1. GTDB lineage: Bacteria > Vulcanimicrobiota > Vulcanimicrobiia > Vulcanimicrobiales > Vulcanimicrobiaceae > JABEUX01. Next base: position 6,831 of record JAJYMV010000125.1, on the reverse strand, counting down.
CGCTAAGAACGAGACGACGCTCGGTGAGAAACCATGTTGCTTCTGGAGAAAGGTTGCGTAGAGATCCTGCGTCCCGTGCGACATAAAATTGAATGCCGTCATAAAGAGCACGGCGTAGAGCATGAGCGGAAGAGATCGAACGGTTGCGATTCCGCGCCGGTTGGCGATATCGGAGTGTTTGCTGGTGGCGGCCCACGTCGGCGATTCCTCGACGTGACGGCGGATGAAGAAGAGCAATATTGCGGGGAGCACGCCGATGATAAATAGCGCGCGCCAGCCCCACGGCGTCCAGGTAAAGACGACGAAGTTTGCGACCGCAGCGAGCAAATAGCCGACCATGTAGCCTTCTTGGAGGAGGCCGCTGAGAATGCCGCGGGTCTTCGTGGGGAGGCTCTCCATCGCCAATGCCGCGCCGAGCCCCCATTCGCCGCCCATGGCGACGCCGAAGAGCACTCGCAGGATGAGAAAAACCGTATAATTCGGCGAAAATGCAGTGGCGAATTCGAGCAGCGAAAAGAGCGCGATATCGATCATCAACGGCACGCGGCGCCCGAATGTGTCGCCGAGCGCACCGAAAAGTATCGCACCGAACGGGCGTGCGGCGAGCGTGAGGGTAATCGCGAGGACGATCTCGGGGATCGAGCGGTGAAAATCTGAGGCGATCTTGGTGACGACGAAAGTGACGATGAAAAAGTCGAAGGCGTCGAGCGTCCAACCTAAAAAAGCGGCGATAAAACTTGTTTTCGCGCGTCTATCGAGCGAACGAAGCGCCGCGAGCGTACCCACGTCGTTTTACGGCGAGGCCGATGCCGCCGGGCTCGCGCCAGTGTTTGAATCCGGGCTCGCGCTCGGGCTCGCGCTCGGCGACGTTTTTGTGGGACGCTCGTCGCCGTAGAGGACGAGCAGCCACGTTTCGCCTTTTTTCACCAGCAACTTCGGTGTGACGAAGGAGAAGGTAAGTTCATTTTTCTTCAGCGTCGAGCGATCGTAGGTGCCGATAAACGTGTCGACGGATTTCTTTTTCTGGTGAACTTCTTGAAAGAGTTGAACGGCGAATCCACGACCGGCGATCTGCGCCTTCGGAAGCGTGTACTCGACGCGCGCTCCTCCGAAGATCGTGGTATCGGCGCTTGTGGTTAAGCGAAGCGCGACGAGGACGACGGTGCCGGCACTCTTGGTATCGGGTTTCACCATCGGCGGGGCATCGTTGGTGAGTGCCTCGATGTGGATCTGCGCTCCCGTCGGCTCGGCGCTCGGCGAGGGGCTTGGAGCCCTCGATGCGCCCGATGAGGGCGTAGCGCTCGGCGTCGGTGTCGCGGTCGGCGTCGGGCTCGGGCTCGGGCTCGGGCTCGGGCTCGGCGTCGCCGCCTTCGATGATGCGCCGGGCGAGGGCGATGCGCTCGGGCTCGGCGATGGGAGCGGCAGATTGAAGGCGATCTCGCAGGTAAACCCCTTGCTCGCCGGGCAGGGCAGCCCCGAGGGCGCCTGCGAGATCGGATAGGTCACCGTGTCGCCCGGGGGAGGCGTCGGCCGCGGTGCGGTTTTACCCGGCGATGCGGCCGGGTTGACGGCGGGGCTCGCTCCAATCCCTCCGGGCGGCGTGAAGCCGTTCGGAGCGGCGGTGCCGCCGCTTGCGAAGTTCCCCGAGCAGGCGCCGAGCGCGAGCGTGAAAGCGAGAGCGGCGAACGCCGCGAGCGGTCTCCGGTTCATCGGCGGCGCGCCTCGATCTCGGCGCGCAATTCGTCGGCGAAGGCGTGCAACGTTACCGTGCGCTTCTCCTCGACACCGCGTTGGTTCACGTTGACGGTGCCGTCGGCGAACTCTTGTTTCCCGACGACCAGAATGTACGGCACGCGTTGCGTCCTCCAATGGCGGATTTTATAACCGATTTTTTCGTTGCTCTCATCGACTTGCGCTCGGAAGCCTTGGTCGTGCAACGAACGGGCGACGGCGCGCGCGTAGTCGAGCTGATGTTCGGAGATCGGCGCGACGACGGCCTGAATCGGAGCGAGCCAGGTTGGGAAAGCGCCGCCGTAATGTTCGATGAGCAAGCCGAAGAAGCGTTCCATGGAGCCGGCGAGCGCGCGATGGATCATCACGGGAACGTGATCGTCTCCGTCGCTTCCGCGGTATTTCAAATCGAAGCGTTGCGGCAACACGAAATCGACCTGCACGGTGCCGAGCTGCCATTTGCGCCCGATCGCGTCGCGCACGTTGATGTCGAGTTTCGGCCCGTAAAACGCACCTCCGCCGTCGTCGATTTCGAATGCGACGCCCTTGCCGGCGAGGGCCGCGCGAATTGCGTTCTCGGCGATCTCGTCGGTTTCGACGCGATCTTTCGCTTCGCGCCGTGAAAGGACGTATTGAAAATCGATGAACCCGAAGGCATCCATCAGGCGAAGCGCCTCGTCGAGCGTCTGTTCGAACTCCGCCTGCAGTTGCTCGGGCATGCAGAAGAGATGCGCGTCGTCCTGCGTGAAACCGCGCACGCGGGTAAGGCCGTGGAGCACGCCGCTCCGTTCGTAGCGGTAGACCGTACCGAATTCGGAGTAGCGAATCGGCAACTCGCGGTAGGAGCGCGGTTTATCGCGATAGATGAGGATGTGCCCGGGGCAGTTCATCGGTTTCAGCCGAAAACGTTGCTCCTCCACCTCGAGCGCTCCGAACATGTTCTGGGAGTAATTGTCGAGGTGTCCCGAGATCGCATAGAGACGCTCGCTCATGACGTGCGGAGTGACGACGGGTTGATAGCCGCGCTCGCGCAGGCCGTCGCGAATAAACTGCTCGACAATTCCGCGCACCGTGGCGCCCTTTGGATGCCAAAAAATGAGGCCGCCACCGGCGTCTTCCTCGATCGAGAAGAGATCGAGCTCGACCCCGAGCTTGCGATGGTCGCGTTTCTGCGCTTCCTCAATCTGCGCGAGATAGGCGTCGAGTTGCTCCTTCGTCGGCCAGGCAGTGCCGTAGATCCGCTGCAACATCGCGTTCTTCTCGTCGCCGCGCCAGTATGCGCCGGCGACCGAGGTGAGTTTGAGGGCGCGGAGTTCGCCGGTCCGCTCGGCGTGGCCGCCGCGGCAGAGATCGGTAAACTCGCCGATGGTATAGAGCGTGACCGGCTCGCCTTCGGGGATGCCCTTTGCGAGTTCGACTTTATACGGGTTATTTTTAAACCGGTCGATCGCTTGCTCGCGCGTGACGCGCTCCCCCGTCATTGGGTAGTTCGCGGCGACGATCTCGCGCATCCGCGCCTCGAGCCGCTCGATATCCTCCGGCGTAAACGGCGTCGCGCGGTCGAAATCATAATAGAAGCCGTTCTCGATCGCCGGGCCGATGGTCGGCTTGGCGTCGGGGAAGCAATCTTGCACCGCGTACGCGAGAACGTGCGCGGCCGTATGGCGGAGCGCGGCGAGGGCCGCCTCTTGCGCCTGGTCGTTATCGGGCATCCCTGCGGGTTCGGCGCCGATGGGGGGGCGGGCCTTGCTCCGCCGCCTTAATGACTCTTAAGGCTTCCATAAGCCGGTGTTTACCAGCGCGTCGTATGCTCTCGGTGAGGGCACGCGGAGACGGGCCCGAGCGTCGTATCGCACTTGTCATCGTACATGAAGGGAATTACATGCGTAAGTTCACCGCCGTCGCACTTGCAGCCGTGTTCGCACTCGGTTCGCTCGCTGCGGCGCGGGCCGCGACTCCGATCCTCGAGACCGGATCGTCGCTGCTCTATCCGCTGATGAATCTTTGGGTCGCCTCCTATCAGGCGAAGAATCACACCGTTCAAATTACCACGCAGAGCACGGGCAGCGGCACGGGCATTTCGCAGGCGATCGCCGGCGTCGCTCAGATCGGCGCGTCGGATGCCTATATGGGCGATCCGCAAATGCGCGGACATCGTATGCTCAACATTCCGCTTGCGATTAGCGCCCAGCAGATCAATTACAATATCCCCGGCCTGAACAACGTGCATTTGCACCTCTCGGGCCCCGTTCTCGCCGGCATCTACATGGGCCGAATCAAGTATTGGAACGATCCGCAGATCAAGGCGCTCAATCGCCCCTACGCCGGTCGCCTGCCGCACCGGACGATCATTCCCATCCACCGCACCGACGGCTCGGGCGACACCTTCATTTTCTCGCAGTACCTGTCGTTCACCACGCCGATGTGGAGCCACGGCCCCGGCTACGGAACGTCGATCAGCTGGCCCTCGGTCTCGACCGCGGTCGGCGCGAACGGCAACCCGGGAATGGTTCAGGCCTGTAAAGCGACGCCGTACTCGATCGCCTACATCGGCGTCAGCTTCATCAACGAAACGAACAAGGCCGGTCTCGGCTACGCACTGCTTAAGAACCGCGCCGGGCGTTTCGTCGCCCCGACGGCGTCGACGATCGGTTCGGCGGCGGCTGCGATGTATCCGAAGACCCCGCGCGACGAGCGCATCTCGCTGGTCTTCGCTCCGGGAGCGAACTCCTACCCGATCATCAACTACGAATATGCGATCGTGAACCCGCACCAGAAAAATGCGGAGACGCGCGAAGCGCTGGTGAAGTTCCTCTCGTGGGTGCTCGACCATAACGGCGGCCAAGAGATGCACTTCCTCAACGCCGTGCACTTCCTCCCGCTGCCGGCTTCGATTGCGAAGCTGAGCCGCGAGCAGGTCGCGCAGATTCACTAAGTTGGCAAGCCTGACGCCAACCGTCGGAAGGAGCCGCGCGCATCGCGTCGCGGTTCCTTTCTCGCAATCGCCGGTCAGCGGAATGCTGGCCGGCGTTCTCACGTCCGTTGCGGCAGGCATTTGTCTGCTCTTAGTCGTGCTGATGCTGGTGTTTTTGCTCTGGTACACCTGGCCGGCGATCCGCTATAACGGGCTGAGCATCCTCAACGACATAACCTGGAATATCGGCAACCAGTACGGTACCGGCAGCTCGGTGCATAACGGCGTTGCGGCGGAGCCGGGTGCTGAATTCGGCGGCTTGGTCTTTTTGGTCGGCACGCTGCTCTCGGCACTGCTGGCGATGGTTTTCGCCGTTCCGCTCGCGCTGGGCGTTGCATTGACGATCGTCTATCGGCTGCCGGAGCGATTGCGGCTTCCCGTAAATGCGTTGATCGAATTGATGGCCGGTATTCCCTCGGTCGTCTATGGCCTCTGGGGCACGATCGTCTTAGTGCCGTGGGTGGGGAATCGCGTCGCACCGTTCGTTACCCATCACCTTGGGTTTATTCCTTTCCTCGGCGGCGACGCCGGAAGCGGAAACGGACTCTTCGCCGCCGCGATCGTTTTAGCGATCATGGTGATGCCGATTATGGTGGCGACCGTACGCGACGTGTTGCTGGCGCAACCCAAGAGCATCTTCGAAGCGAGCATGGCATTGGGAAGTACGTCGTGGCAAGCCGTGACGCACGCGGTATTACCGAGCGTTCGTACCGGCATCGTCGGCGCGATTCTCGTTGCTTTCGGGCGGGCGCTCGGCGAGACGATGGCCGTGTTGATGGTCGCCGGAAACGCTATCAACATTCTTCCGCATAATATCTTTTCGCCGATCAACACCATCGCCGCGGTCGTCGTCTCGCAGTTGGAATCGGCGGTCAGCGATGCCAGCGGCGTAGCACAGCGGTCGTTGGCCGAACTCGCCCTCGTGCTCTTCGTCATCTCCTTGACGGTCAACACCGTCGCGCGGGTCGCGATTCGCGGCCAGGATCGGTCGCACTGATGGTCTCCCGCGTAACGCGCAACGTCGCGATCTCCCGCCTCTGGTGGGTGCTCTGCATCTCCTCGTTGGTCGGTGCATTACTCGTGCTGCTCTCGCTCTTCGGGTTCGTGTTCGTACGCGGTGTCGCGGCGATTCGCCCGGAGATTTTCTTTACGGTCACCCAAGGGATCGCAGGCGGGCTTGCAAACGCGATCGTCGGCACGCTCTTGCTCGTGACGCTGGCGATCGTTCTGGTCGTTCCGGTCGGCATCGGCGCGGCGGTCTGGGTGACGCAATTCGCGCCGGATCGCTTGCGCATCGTGGTGCGCCTCTCGATCGACGTGCTCTTCGGCGTCCCTTCGATCGTCGTCGGATATTTTCTCTACGTCGCACTCGTGGAGACTGCGGGCTGGGGATTCTCGCTCGTCGCTGGTTCGCTCGCACTGGCGATTATTATGCTGCCCTACGTCTATCGAGCGGCGGACCTAGCGTTTTCGGCGGTACCACGCGATCTCGTCGAAGCCTCGGTCGCTTTAGGGGCTCGCCCTTTAACCACGTTCGTCCGCGTCGCCTTTCCGTGGGCGCTGCCGGGAACGCTGACGGGGCTTCTCATCGGCGTCGGCATCGCCGTCGGCGAGACCGCACCGCTCATCTACACCGCGGGTTGGTCGAACTATATGCCGACGCTCGCGCCCACGCATTCTCCGGTGGGCTACCTCACCTACGTGGTCTGGACGTTCATCAACGAGCCGTTTAAGGAATCGCACCAACTCGCGTACGCGGCGGCCTTTCTCCTGATGATCGCGATCTTCGTGACCAATTTTGTCGCCCGTGCGGGGGTGGAGTACTGGGCCTCCCGCACCCGCTCCCACTCTTGATTCCGGGCTGAATCCGCCGATATCATCGTTGCCGAAGCGCTCGCGTACCTCACGTACGCGTCGCGCTTCGGCGCCTCGATCTCGACGAATTCAGCTCCGGAATCGCTTTTTCGCGTGCTTGGGGGACGGAGAGATGAGATAGGGACGGGTGAGACGTGAAGACGACGGGGTGAGACGTGAAGACGACGGGGTGAGACGTGAAGACGACGGGGTGAGACGTGAAGACGACGGGGTGAGACGTGAAGACGACGGGGTGAGACGTGAAGACGACG
>JAJYMV010000018.1 GCA_021786705.1 bacterium | reverse complement strand
TGCGCTTACAGCGCGAGGATAGCTCTGTGTAGGAGCAAAGCAGAGATGTCCGGTCCTTAGCAAAGCAAAGATCTCCCCTCTGGGGAGCCGCGTGCTTAGCTGAGGTAGGCTCGCTCGAGGCGCTCGAGGCGGCTATCGACACCGATGCGCCAGCGCTGCAGCCCGGCGACTTCGCCGGAGATCGAGGTCAGCCGGGCCTCGACGCCATCGAGCCGGGCCTCGACGCGGTCGAGTCGGGCCTCGACGCCATCGAGCCGGGCCTCGACGCGGTCGAGCCGGAGTTCGACGCGCCCGAGTCGGGTCTCGACCATGGCGAAGCCGACGACGACCGCCCCGTGGAGGTCGAGGACGGCGGTCATGATCTCGCGAGGGCTCGGCTCTGCATCCATGGTGGGGAGCATAGCGTACGCCGATTGCCGGAAGGCTTCCTCGGTGTGAGAGGGCGATTTCGGGAACCGTAGATTCGTTTTTCCTTACCGACGTTTTCGCTGATGCAAGAAGATGCTGTTGCCCTCGCTGTCAAGGAACATCGCAAGGAAACAATTTGAGGTTTCGTTCCTCATGAGGATCGTTATCCCGCGCGCCTCGACGCGTTCGATGGACGCGTTGAGGTCGTCGACCGCAAAGAGAATGCCGTTTCCGGGTTGAAAGGGCATCACGTTTCCCCCTCCCCCAAAAAGGCCGAAAATCGTTCCATCGGGGAGTTCGTATTCGGCGCCTCGATCGTCGGGGTAAACGAGAATCGGCTCGAGGCCGAGGACATCGCGATAGAAAGAGATCGCGCGTTTTGCATCTTTCACCATATATCCGGTGAGGTCGATTCCGGAAATTGTAACAGCGTCGTTCATGCTGTCGTTTCCTCGCTTTCAAGCAATGCAACGAGCTTGACAAAGCAGCCCGTCCAGCCGTGTTCGTGGCGGTCGCGCATCGTGGTGTCGGCGAAACGCGTGTGCGTGAGCAACATCTCGGTTTCATCGCCTCGCTCGATAAACTCAATGGTTACGAGCGTTTCGTTATGCCTTTGGGGTTCGTCGCTCACCCACTCCCACGTCATCGATAATCGAGAAGGGCGATCGATTTCCCGGTAGGTGCCGCCGACGACGACGCGTTCGCCGTCGGTATCGAGCATGGTGATTTGATATTTTCCCCCGACTCGGGGGTCGGCAGCCGCCTGGGCGACGCTCATTGCACCCGGTGCCAGCCATCGCCGCAAGAGATCTGCGTCGATCCATGCGTCGAAGACGCGCGTGCGTGATGCGCGAAAAATACGTCGCATGGTCAGCGTAACCGGTGCGGTTGTCGTGCGCTCGTTCATTTGCGTTTGGCCTTTCGCTTTGGTTTTTGTGGTGATGGGGGTTGCGATAATAGCGCGTCAAGACGATCGAAGGCTGCATTCCAAAAGCGTCGCTGCGATTCGATCCATGCCGCTGCATCATCGAGTGCACGAGGATCGAGCGTACAGTGATGCGTGCGCCCCTCGACTCGGCGTTGAATGAGCCCTGAGGATTCCAGTACGCGAAGATGCTTCGATATCGCCGGGGCCGAGATTGAAAAGTCGGCGGCGATCTCGCCCACGGTTCGTCCGCCACGCGCTAAGCGTTCGACGATCGCTCGGCGCGTCGGGTCGGCGAGTGCCGAGAAGGCTCCATCAAGTCGCGAATAATAGTTAACCATACGGTTAACTATACCCTGGCGCGATGCCCTCGTCAAGCCAGGCACCCACCGCCTTCCATCCGGCGGCAAGAGTGGCGAGGCGAACGAGCGAAACGAGCGGGCGCGGCGTGAGGAGCGCCATCTATGGCTACAGCAATTATTACCGACAGCGCAGCCGATATATCGGCCGAGCAGGCCAAGGAGTTCGGCGTCGAGGTGGCGCCGCTCTGGATTCATATCGACGGCGAGCGCCTCCGCGACGGCATCGATATCACGCGCGCGAGCTTCTACGCACGTATGGCTGCGGCGAAGGACCTGCCGAGCAGCGAACCGCTCGACGCTGCGGGTTTCACCGCAATTTTCTCCAAGCACGTCGACAGGGGCGATGAGTGCGTCGTTCCGATCGTTTCGAGCAAGCTTTCGAAGACCTACGAGAACGCCTTGGCGGCGGCATCGCGCTTCGCCGGAAAGGTGCACGTCATCGATAGCGGGACGCTCTCGGGCGGGTTGCTGCTGCTCGCATACGTGGCTGGCGAGATGGCGAAAAAAGGGGCGAGCGCAAAGGATATCGTCGCCGCGCTCGAACGCGGAAAGAGCACGCAGAACGGCTATCAGATCATGCCGACGCTGGAATTTCTCGGGCGGAGCGGGCGGCTCAATAAGGCGATCGTCGCGCTGGGAACGGTGCTCAAAGTGAACCCCATCCTTCAAGTGCGCGACGGCGTCGTCGAGACCGCCGGACAGACGCGGACCTTCGATAAGGCGAAAGAACTCATTATCGACATCGCCACGCGGCACGTGACCGATGTAACGGCGACCCGTTTTGCCATCGGTCATACCCACGCCCCCGCACTCGCCGATGAGATGGCGAAGGCGCTACACGAGAAGCTCGCATTGCCTCCGAAAACCTTCATCGTCCACGAAGTCGGGCCATCGGTCGCGGTCAACGTCGGGCCAGGGGCGATCGCGATATTTTCGGTTACCGGGATCTAAGCCGAGCTCGGCGGGTGCTCCCGGCGGTGCGAGCGCCGATGCTTGCGCCGGGTCGCAAACGGAGCGGACGCCTCTTGCGCCGAATCCGGGGGCGATGAGCGAGATTCAAGATCGTACCGGAGCCCGGCAGCCCGAACTCTTCTCCCCCGAGCGCGCTGCGCGGCTCGACGATCCGGCTCGGGAGGCGTATATGCCTGCCGCGGCGATCGTTTCGCGGCTCGATGTGCCCAAGGAAGGGCGCGTTATCGATCTCGGCGCCGGAACCGGCCGCTACACCTTTGCCATCGCGAAGGCGCACCCCGATGCCTTCGTGGTCGCCGTCGATACCCAGCCGGGGTTCGTGAGAATCATCGCCGAGCGTTGCCTCGAAGGGAAATACGACAACGTCGTCACCGGCGACACGCCGGCCGGCCCGCCTGCCGACCGCATTTTGTTGCTGAACGTGCTGCATGAAATGAGCGATCTCGATCTCAATCCCGTGCGTGCCGCACTCTCTCCGGCGGGATGGATGCTCGTCATCGATTGGGAGAGTGGCGTCGAGCGCCCGGTCGGCCCGCCGCGCGAGCACGCGCACACGCGCGACGAAGCGATCGCACGCTTGCAATCGCGCGGATTCACGCGCGTCGAATCGATCGATGCGCCGGAGTTTCCATACCACTTCGTTCTTCGCGCGAGCCTCTAGGAGCCTGTAGGAGTATCGGCCATGCGTTCAATGCGAGCCATTTTGGCCGAGTTCGAGGAGCGAGGAGCGCGGAATAACAGCGTCATTTTAGCGACGAGCAACGACAAAATCGGCCACAATGGCCGCACCCGTAGGCCCATGGTTGAACGCGTGGCCGATACTCCTACAGGCTCCTAGCAGGGAGCCGCCTGCCGAGCGCGTACCGCGTCCGAATGCGCACTTTTCTGATTCGAGGCCTCGGCCTCTCCGTGTTGCTGTGTTCGTTTGTCGTCGCATCCTCATCGGCTGCAACGCAACCGATTCAGCTCCAACTCGATGCGCGGCAAGCGCCGACGCAGAACATCGTGTTCACCCACGAAATTATTCCCGCGGCCCCGGGGCCGATGACGCTCTATTATCCCAAATGGATTCCCGGCGAACATCAGCCGGTCGGCCCGATCGCGAACGTCGCCTCGTTGGTTATTACTGCCGACGGAAAACGCATCGCGTGGCGCCGCGACCCGCTCGATATGTTCGCATTCAAATTCAACGTGCCGACGGGCGCCGATTCCGTCGACGTGCGCTTCACCTATCTCGGCGCGACGTTCGGCCATTACTCATCCTCGCGCTTGGCGACGCACAATCTTTTCGTAACGACGTGGAACCAGAATTTGCTCTACCCGTCGACCGGAACGATTCAAGATACGTTTTTCAAGCCGTCGATCGTGCTTCCCGGGCCGGCGTGGAAATTCGCCACGGCGCTGACCGGCGCGCAACGCTCGGGCAACACCGTGACGTTCGACGAGGTTTCGCTCGAGCACCTTATCGATTCGCCGCTCGACGCGGGAACGCACGTCTATCGGAAGCGTATTTGGCACCAGGGAACGGCGAGCGCCTATCTCAACGTCTTTGCCGATACGCAACACGAAGCGAATTCCGCGAAAATCGGCGAACCGCATTACGCCAAGCTCGTTCGCGAGATGATGGCGATGTACGGTGCCCGCCACTGGCGCAATTATAACTTTTTGTTAACGCTCTCCGACCAGATGCCCGGCGAAGGGATCGAGCATCACGAGTCGAGCGACGACGGCGAAACCGGGTCCTATTTTCTCGATCACAAGAATTTCGTGCGTGGCGGCGATCTGCTCTCGCACGAATTTAACCACTCGTGGGACGGCAAGTACCGCATGCCTGCAGGGCTCTATCCCGATAACCTGCAGATCCCGTATAACGACTCGCTGTTGTGGGTCTACGAGGGCATGACCCAATACTACGGCGACGTCATGTCGTTCCGCGACGGCATTCGCCCGGCAAAACAGTGGCCCAATCAGGTTGCGGCGATGTACGCGTACTACGATAACGAGCCCGGGCGCTTGTGGAGAACCTCTGGCGATACCGCTACCTCCGCGCCCTTTCTCTATGCCGCGCCGTACGGCTATAACGCACAGCGTCGCAGCGTCGATTTTTACGCCGAAGGCGCGCTCATGTGGCTCCGTGCCGATAGTATTATCCGCGCAAAAACGCACGATAAGAAATCGCTCGATACCTTCGCGCGCGAGTTCTTCGGCGGAAAGACTACCGGGCCGATCGTCGTTACGTACACGCGGAAAGACATCATCGCCGGGCTCGATAAGGTGCTCCCGTACGACTGGACGGCGTTCTTCCATAAATGGATCGACGACATCGCTCCGCATCCGGCGAACGGGTTTACTCCCGACGGCTGGAAGCTCGTCTATACCGCGAAACCAACCATCTGGGTGCCGAAAAACAACTTTTGGTACTCGGTCGGACTAGCGGTCGATCACGGGCGTATCGGAGACGTGCGCTTCGGCTCGCCGGCGGCGGTTGCGTCGCTGGGAATCAATACCACCATCGTCGCCGTCGACGGGCGAGGCTATTCCTCCGCGGGGCTCGCGCAGGCGATCGCCGAGGCAGCGAAGAGCAAAGCGCCGATCGACCTTCTCGTCGAACATAGCGACGTGTATCGTTCGGTCCAAATTCACTACACGGGCGGCCTTCGCTATCCGCATTTGGTGCGCATAAAGGGCGTGCCGGATCGCCTCTCGCAGGTCGTTAAACCCTACACGAAGTAGGGGTGTAACGATGGAACAGCAACCCGAAGAACGCGAAGTCCTCGAACACGGCGGACACGTCGGCACCTTCGATCGCTTTGCCGCATTGCTCGCCCTGGGCGAACGGATCATGTTCGCGTTCGTCGGGTTGCTCCTGTTCGTCGCCGCCGTCGCGTTGGCCATTCACGGCGTTCGCGAGGCGATCTCGCTCTTTACCGTCGCCGGTGATTCGCTCATTGCGACCACCGCGCACTTCATCGATTTCATTCTCCTCATCTTGATGATCTCCGAGATCACCTATACGGTAGTCATTTCGATACGCGGGCGGGGCCTATCGGCGATTCCATTTTTGCTGATCGCGATCATCGCAACGGTCCGCCGCGTGTTGGTCATCACCATTCAAGAGATCCATCCCGCCGCGCCCAAAGGACTGACGTGGATTTCGAAGAGCAGCGTCGATCTGTTGGTGCTCTCGCTCGTCTGCGTGCTGTTCGTGGTGGCGATCGTCGTCTTGCAACGGCGCCCGAAATCGGCACGGCTGCCGAAAGAGTAAAGCTGGGCCTAGACCCGGCCGCTCGCGGCGCTGCGCCCTTTGCGGTCGAGTTCGCGCTCGCGTAATTCTACGCGGCGAATCTTCCCGGAGCGCGTTTTCGGCAGGTCGGCGACGAATTCAATTTCCCGCGGATATTTGTAGGGAGCGGTGACCCGCTTGCAATGCTCCTGTAACTCCGCGACGAGCGCGTCGCCCGCGGTATATCCGGGGCGCAACACCACGAACGCCTTCACGATGTTGCCGCGGTCCGCATCGGGGCTTCCGACGACCGCCGATTCCGCTACGGCGGGGTGTTCGAGGAGCGCGCTCTCCACTTCGAAGGGACCGATGCGATAGGCTCCCGAGGAGATGACGTCGTCGGCGCGCCCGACGAACCAAAAATATCCGTCGGCATCGATGCGAGCGCGGTCGCCGGTGAGATACCATTCACCGCGACGGGTCGCCGCCGTCTGCTCTTCGTCGTGAAGGTAGCCCTTGAAGAGCGTCGGCGGTTCTCCTCGCAACCCGATATCGCCGACGATGTCGGTCGCGCACGGACGCCCGTCTTCGTCGACGACCGCAACGTCGTGTCCTGGCGTGGGGCGCCCCATCGCGCCGATACGCACTTCGTCACCGGGAAGGTTCGCGACGAGCAAGGAGTTTTCGGTCTGCCCGTAACCATCGAAAATCGTGAGTCCGAACGCGTCGTTCCAGCGTTCGATCACCTCGGGGTTCAGCGGTTCGCCCGCGCTGACGCAATGACGTAAGTGCGGCATTTTCCAGCGCGATCCGAGATCGTCGCGTTTTGCCTCGAGGCGATACTCCGTCGGCGCTTGGCAGAGCACGGTAACGCCGAGATCGCGGATGAGGTCGAGCCGCTCGGCGGGATCGAATCCGCCGTCGTGCATGACGATCGCGCTACCGCAGGACCACGGCCCGAGCAAGACGTTCCAAAGGGATTTCGCCCAGCCCGTCGCCGCAGTGCTCCAGACTAAATCGTCGGGCGTGCAATCGAGCCAGTAGCGGGCCTGCATGCGTTTGGCAAAACTATACGCGCGGTCGTGGACGACGCCTTTGGGATCCTTCGTCGTGCCGCTGGTATAGATGATGTAACTCCACTCGTCGCTGCGTGCTTCGATTCCGGCGAACGGCTCCGCCCGATCCGCGAGCGCATCGAGGCGCTCCCAACCCTCGCCCTCTGCTTCGCTGAGATAGTAGCGTTCGCAGGTACCCGCGTCGGCACGAATCTCGTCGACCTCGCTTTGGTTGCTCGCGCAGGCGACGATCGCTCGTACGCTCGCATGATTGGCGCGATAGAGGAGGTCTTTGGCGCGTAATTGTTCCGCGCACGGAATCGCCACCGCGCCGATACGATCGAGGGCGAGCATGGTAAAGATCCATGTCGGGCGCTTGGGTAGCGCGACGAGCACGCGATCGCCGCGCCCCAGGCCGGCATCAGCGAACGCGCGCGCGTAGCGCTGCGAGGCGAGCGAGATTTCGCTAAATGAAAAGGTGCGTCGGCTGCGGTCGTTGTCGATAAAAACCAGCGCGCGACGATCCCGGCGCGCGAGTTCGTCGACGACGTCTCGCGCAAAGGAAAACTGCTGCGGAACCTCCCAGCGGAACTCCGCGCGCCGATCGGTCACGTCGCGGCGTCGAACGCGGCGAGCGCGTCCTCCAGGCGATCGAGAAAGAGCGAGATCTCCGCATCGGTGATCACCAACGGCGGTGCGATGCGCAAGACGCGTTCGTGGGTATCCTTTGCGGCGATGCCGCGCTCGAGCAACGCGTACGCAAGCGGTCGCGCCGGCCGGTCGAATTCGACGCCGATGAGCAACCCGCGCCCGCGAACGTCGCGAATCGATGAAGATTTCAGCGCGCGCAGCCCCTGCATAAATTTCGCTCCGGCATAGCGCGCACGTTCGGGCAATCGTTCCTCCACGATCACGTCCATCGCGGCGAGCGCTACGGCGCTCCCCAGTGGGTTGCCGCCGAATGTGCTGCCGTGGTCGCCGGGTTGGAAGAGCGACATCAACGCGCGGTCGGCGAGAATCGCCGAGACCGGATAGAGCCCGCCGCCGAGCGCTTTCCCGACGATGAGAATGTCGGGTTTGATGCCCTCGTGATCGAGCGCCATGATCGCCCCAGTGCGTCCGAAGCCCGTTTGAATTTCGTCGCCGAGGAAGAGCACGTCGTGCTCTTTACAGATCGCCCACGCGCGCTTGAGATATCCCTCGGGCGGAACGATCACTCCGCCTTCGCCCTGGATGGGCTCGATGAGCATCGCGCAGGTATTTGGGCCGATCGAGCGCTCGAGTGCATCGGCATCGCCGTAGGGAACGAGCACGAATCCCGGCGTGTAGGGACCGAACGAACGGCGGTACGCCGGTTCGCTCGACGCACTGATCACCGTCGTCGTGCGTCCGTGGAAATTGTTGGTGAACACGATAATCTCGGCGCGGTCGGGCGGGATGCCTTTGACGTCATATCCCCAGCGTCGCGCGAGTTTTATCGCGGTCTCTACCGCTTCGACGCCGGTGTTCATCGGCAACGCCATTTCGAAACCACAGAGTTGGGTCAAACGCTCGAGGAAAACGGGTAACCGGTCGTTGCGCATGGCGCGCGAGGTGAGTGTGACGCGTCCCGCTTGCTCGACGAGCGCTGCGACGATGCGCGGATGGCAGTGCCCTTGGTTGACCGCGGAATAGGCGCTGATGCAATCGAGATAGCGCTTTCCTTCGACATCGGTCAACCAGCAGCCGCCGGCTTCTTCGACGACCAGATCGAGCGGATGGTAATTATGGGCCCCAAAATGCTCTTCGGCATCGATGAGGCTCCGGGAACTTCGGTCGCTCGCTTTCATACCCTCGAACTCTTCAACGCCACGTGTGTTTACCGCGATATGCGGGAATGCCGGGGCGCGTTTTCCATCCGGCATTCGAGGAACACTTGCTCCTAGGAGTTAAGGATGCTCGCTGTGCCGCCCTCCTCGACCTCTGCCCCCACCGCCCGAGAGCGTGCCCTCGCAGCGGCCCCGACACTGCGACATTTACTGCAGCTCGATGGTCCGTCGATCGGCGAACGTTCTCGGAGCTTTTTTCTGCTCCCGGAACGGCCGAACGGGCGCGCGGCGCTGCTCCTCCACGGCCTTACCGCAAGCCCCGGACAGATGGAACGCTTCGCTCGGGGCCTCGCCGAACGCGGTTTTGCGGTCGTCGTACCGCGCCTGCCCCGCCACGGCCGCAGCGATCGGCTCACGAGCGCGCTCGCCGAGCTCGATGCCGCCGAGTTGCAAGAACGAACGACGCTCGCATTGCGCGCGGCGCGCGAGCTCGCTCCGCTCGTAACCGTCGCAGGATTCTCGCTCGGCGGGACGCTCGCGCTCCGGCTCGCGCACGATGAAGAGCTCGAACGCGCGGCGGCGATAGCACCATTTCTCGGTTTTGCATGGTTGCCCAATCGCATCGCGCCGCTACTGACGCGCGCGATGCTGCGACTGCCGAACGCATTTGCTTGGTGGGATCCGATCTCGCGCGAGCGACAGATGCCCGCGCACGGATATCCGCGTTACAGCACGCATGCCGTCGCGCGCGCGTACGGACTGGCGAGTGCATTGCTCGCCGACGCGCGCGAATCGCCGCCGCGGACGCAGGATATCGTTGCGGTGACCAACGACCGCGAAGCGGCGGTGAACAATCGTGCGATTCGGCGTTTGCTCTCGGCGTGGAGCGCTTCGGGTGCGAGCGGAGTTCGCAACGAACGCTTGCGCGGGCTTCCAATCTCTCACGATATCGTCGAGCCGGAGCGGCATCCCGAGGTCGCCGATCGCGTCTTCCCGCAGTTGCTGAAAATCGTCGCCGATCGATGAACGATTTTTTTCAGGAGGGGCTCGTCGCGCTCGCGCGATTGCAAGCGCTCGACGGCCCCAAAATTTTGCCGGTCGCTCGCACCCACGCGTGGTTGCACGGCGAACGGCGCCCGCTCTGCGTCGTGCTCTTTCATGGATTGACGAATAACCCGGCGCAGTTTGCCGCGTTCGGTCCGGCGCTGTACGCGCGGGGAGCGAACGTGATCGCCGTGCGTTTGCCGCACCACGGCGAGAGCGACCGGCTCACCAAGAAGCTCGCGCGTTTGCGAAGCGTGGAACTCGTTGCGACGCTCGATGCGGCACTCGAGGTCGCGGGGTTGCTGGGAGAGCGAACGGCCGTTATGGGGCATTCCACGGGCGGTACGCTCGCCGCCTACGGCGCGCAGTTTCGTTCCGGCATCGCGCTCGCCGTCCCGGTCTGTCCGGGCTTCGCCGTTCTGCGTTTTTCGCGCCCGGTGAGCCGAGCGATCATGCTCGGCGCGCGCATCATTCCGAACGTTCATATCTGGTGGGATCCCGAATTACGCGAACGTTTCCGCCCCGCTGCGGCGTATCCACGCTTTCCGACGCGCGCGGTCGCCGCGGTCATGCGCATCGCCGACGCTACGCTTCGCGCGGCGCGACGTTCCGCACCGCTCGCCGGAAAAATTCGCGCGGTCGCCGTCGCTCGCGACCCGGCGGTCAATAATCTTGCGACGCAGCGGCTCGTCGAGCGATGGCGCGAACGCGGTGCCGACGCGAGCTACGAAGAGTTGGTCACCGATCCGCTCAATCACGATCCCTTCGATCCCGATTCTCCGCGCGCGCGCATCGAGCAAAGTTACCCCGCGCTGCTCTCGATCTTCGACGAGTATCTCGGTGGTGCGGCGCCGTGAGCGAAACGATCGTTCGGTGCGCTTGGGCGACGAGCGCCCTTTCGGTTCCCTATCACGACGATGAGTGGGGAGCCCCGTCGCACGACGACCGCCATCTCTTTGAGATGTTGGTGTTGGAGGGCGCGCAGGCGGGCTTAAGTTGGGAGACGATTTTGCGGAAACGCGCCTGCTATCGACGGCGATACAAGTACTTCGATCCCGCGGTCGTCGCGCGCTTCGGCGCGCGGCAGATCGACGCGATGATGGAGGATGCCGGATTGGTGCGCAACCGTTTGAAAATCGCGTCGAGCGTTGGGAATGCGCGCTTGTTCCTCGATCTCGCGCGCGAGCACGGCAGCTTCGCGCGGTGGCTCTGGGGCTTCGTCGGCGGCTCCCCCGTGGTGACCCGGCGCGAGCGCGGGGAAAAGCTCCCGGCAAGTACCGAGCTCGCCGAGCGTATCAGCAAGGAACTGCGCGCGCGGGGCTTCCGCTTCGTCGGCCCGACGATCGTGTATTCGTATCTTCAAGCGGTCGGGGTCGTCGACGATCATAGCGTCGATTGCTTCCGCGCGCGAGCCGCGGGCTCCAAGAGGAACGGGTAAGGCGGCGTACAACAGCGCCCGGACTACCGCTCTTCTACGAAAGGTCGCCTCCCGTGAAAACGCTTCTCCGATGCAGCGCGCTGTTTTTCTTTGTATCCGTATCCGCGTTCGCGGCACCCGCACGCGCGGCGACGACGCGCGTCGAAGTGCGCGCGCTCTTGGTCAACGGGCTTCATACCGAAACCGGCAGCACGTCGACGGTCGCCGGGCAGCCGGTTCCCATGCTCGAAATAACGACCTCGGAAAAACGCTGGGCGCTTTCGGCCGAAGGAACGAGCTCGCTCGGGGCGAGACCGATCGACGCGACCTTCGGATTTAATCCGGGCCCAACGAGCGTTCGCCTATCCTATCTCAACGCTATCGTTCGCTATCGCCTCAATTCGACGACGTCGCTCGGTATCGGTGAGACGATATACAATCAAGCCTCGACCTACGATCAAAATATTCCGTTCGGAGAGCCGTATGCCGAGGCCTCGCGCGTCGTCGGCGCTCGTTTTGAAATCCGCCGTGAATTTTACGCGACCGCGCACTCGCGCTGGAACGCCGATCTCGCCGTGAACCCACACCTTTCGGCGAGTCTCGTCGAGTACGAACCGTCGAACGACGCCGACGGCGACGAAGGAATTATCCGTGCGACGCCCGAGGCCGGATCGCAGGTCGATGCATCGATTGAAAATCGGGTGAGCAACAAGCGGTATTCGCTCACCTACGGTCTGCGATATATCAACCTCTCGATGTATTTCCCGTATCACGAGCTCGCCGACCGTAACGCGTTCGTAATTCCGTTCGTCGGCATCGCGCGTTCGTTCGGCTACTAGGAGCTCCCCATCGCGGGGCGAAGGGCCGGTGCATGCTTGCATCGCTCGCGCTGGTGGCGGCGGTCGCCGCCCCGGCAAAATCCTCGAATGCCTTCCTCACCGATTTCGCCGGATCGTGGCGCTGCAGCGCGAAGGGCGAGACGCCCTCGCTCTGGCGGATCGGGCGCGTCCCCGGGAGCCGCTGGGTCCGCGTGGATTGGGGGATTCGCCCCAATGGCCTCCCCAGCGGGAGTGCTTTCGTCGGCTATATTCCGTCCCGAGGGATCTGGGTCTATCGCGATTTTCACGGCGGCGGCAGCTATGCGAATATGCACGGCACGCGCGCGAGCGACGGTACCTGGACCTGGAGCGGCCCGTTCTATCCCTACGCCGCGCCCCGTGGAAGCGCGCCGTTATCGGGCCGCATTACCTGGAAACGCAGCGATGCGAGGCACGTTCAACGCACCTTCGCATCGTTCGACCGCGGCACGCTCGTGCCGCACGGCGGTGACACCTGCACCGCGCAGTAGATCTTACTTGGCGACCGCTTTCACATCGGCAACCGTAACCGGGCTCGCCGCGTTGCCCCACGACGAACGAACGTACGAAATGACCGCGGCGATATCCGCATTCGAAAGCGTGGTTCCCCACGGCGGCATCGTGCCATTGTAGCTCTTTCCCTTCACCACGATCGCGCCCTGAAGGCCGTATTTGACGATGTGAATGACCTTCGCTTTAGGGCCCGTTACGGTGGGATTGCCCGCGAGCGGCGGGAACGCTCCGGCGACACCTACTCCGGTCGCCTGGTGGCAGCTCGCGCAATTGGTGTTATAGACCGAGGCCCCGGCGGCATTGGCTGCCGCGGGTGCCGCGCTCGTCGCCGCCATCGGGCTGCCGGCGGGAGAGGCTGCGGCCGAGCTTTGCGGCGCGCTGCTTGCAGTGGATGAAGAACTATTCGTGCTCTTCGAGCATGCGGAGAGGGCGAACAGCAAGCCCGCCGCAACGAAACCGATTTTTCGGAGTGAACTCATATTCTATCGGCGCTCCTTGACGCTCGGTACCCCTACGCGCCGGTGCGACGATTTGCCTGCCGGCCGCGCGGGCGATGTACGTTAATTATAGTGGCGAACGGTCGGCCAAATCTCACCAA
>JAJYMV010000100.1 GCA_021786705.1 bacterium | reverse complement strand
GGGTCTGGACACGGGTGATTTCCTGAGTGGTCAAAGTAGACTCCATAGAGGAGCGCCCTTGGCCATCGACCGGACATCTCTGCTTTGCTAAGGACCGGACATCTCTGCTTTGCTCCTACAACCCCGGCCGAATGACCTAGTCGTGCAGCCCCAAGCATGCTATACTGCGCGAGTTTCCCCGCACTTGAGAGGTCATTCATGGCGATGCGTCGCTTCGTTGTTTCCATCACGCTCTTGCTCGCGTTCGTGGCCGCGCCTACCCGGCACGCCGACGCCGCGACAAGTAATCATCCCACGACGGCCTGTGCGGGCCGAACGCTCCGCGCCGTTGCGAGCCGCACGCACGGAAAAGTGAATGCCTGCATCGCTACCCTGCATCGCTTCATCCTCGAAACCACCTATTACCAGAACGCGTCGCGCCTTGGAGGGACCGCTCTAGCAGCGTTTCCTGAAGCGCGCATTCGCTATGGTCTCGCTCCCCGTATCGAAGCCTTCGTCGATTACCCCTCGGAGATCGCGAAGTCCGGCGACCGCGGAACCGGCGTCTATTTCATGACGGGCGCGGGCGTCGGGGCGAAAGTTGGGCTCGGGGAATTCCACGGCGCCTATTTCTCGCTCTCCGGCGAAGAGCATCCGCCGCTCTCGGCATTAGCGAATACCGCGATCGTTCCCGATTCGCTCTATAACCTCTATGCCAATTGGTCGCCGAAGCGTTCGTGGTTGCTCGGCGCCTCGCTTGGGAGTTATTCGTACACGCAGAGCAACAACGGCTTGGCCCACGTCGTCACGCCGACCGCCGCGTTCTCCATCAGCCACGATCTGAATGCGCGCTACGGAATTACCGCCGAACTTGCGATGCAGTCGGTCGCCGCATTCGGCGGCAGCGAGCAGACCACCGGAACCATCGGCATCCAACGTGTCGTGAATCCGCGCTTGATTTTCTCATTCGAACTCGGCACCGCGTTCAATGCCAGCGCCGGGAGCAAGCCGCATTATCTGGGTTTCGGCTTCACGTTTCGTTAAAGCCGCTCGGGCATCACCCGATGTCGATGCCCGCTCCCGCAACGAGCGAGCCGATACGCGCCGCCGCTGCCACGTTCGCGTCGCGCAACGCAGCCAACAGGGCGTCGGCGTCGCGCTCGGCGACGGCGATCAATAAGCCACCCGACGTTTGCGCGTCGGCGAGTACTAATTGCAACGCTCTCGGAACGCTATCGCTAAACCGCGCACCATCGTCGATCGCGGCATCGAGATTCGTTCGCGTCCCACCGGGCACGATATTCTCTCGCGCGAGATCGAGCGCTCCGGGCAGCACCGGAACGGCGTGCGCGTCGATTCGCGCGCCGAGTCCGCCGCCAAGCATTTCGTGAAGGTGCCCGAGCAGGCCGAATCCGGTGACGTCGGTCATGGCTGAGAGATCGAAGCGCAACGCGCATTCGGCGGCCGCACGATTGAGCGTCGCCATCGAAGCCACCGCGGGAGCGAGCGCCTCCGGGCCAATCGCGTCGGAGCGCCGCGCTGTGGTGAGAATTCCCGTTCCGATCGCCTTGGTTAACACCAGCGCGTCGCCGACACGCCCGGAATTATTCCGCACGATTTTTTGCGGATGCACGATTCCAGTCACCGCGAGCCCATATTTCGGCTCGTCGTCTTTGATGGTGTGGCCGCCGATTACGGCGATCCCTGCAGCAGCAGCGCTATCGACGCCGCCGCGTAAGATGGCGCCGACGATCTCCGGCTCCATATCTTCGGGGAATGCCGCAATCGCCAGCGCGAAGAGCGGGGTCGCTCCCATGGCATAGATATCCGAGAGCGCATTCGCCGCTGCGATGCGACCGAAATCGTACGGATCGTCGACGATCGGCGTGAAAAAGTCGAGCGTCGATACGATGGCGCGCTCGTCGTCGAGCATATAGACGCCGGCATCGTCGGCGCTCGCCGTACCGACGAGCACCTTCGGATCGAGAATCGGAGGTAGGGCGCGCAGAACCTGCGCGAGCGCACGTGCGTCGAGTTTCGACGCTCAACCGGCGCAACTCGACATATGCGTCAGCCGCGCAATATCCGTCTTCGTCACCGTCGCACGCTCTTCTAACGGATGAAGAGCGAGGCGATACTTCCGATCGCCACACCCCCGACGAAAATAATACCGAAGGTCGCCGCAAGCACCTTCGGTGGGAAAACCTTGCGGACGATGTAGAGCGACGGAAGGCTGATCGCCGGAAGCGTAATGATCAGCGCGATTGCGGCACCGACGCTCATTCCGTGCGCGAGCAAGGTCTGCACGATCGGCACTTCGCCCGCAGTCGGGACGACGAAAAACGTTCCGAACAGCGCGACGAGGGAGGTGGGAAGGATGCCCTCGGTATGGAGCGTCAGCCCCGGCGGAAAGAGAAACGCGCGTGCCGCGCCGAGGAGAAAGACTATCGCGATATACCCGGGAAGAATCGCGACGATCTCGTTCCACATCTCCTTCAGCCAGGCGACCGAGAGCGTACGCAAATTCGCGTCGGGGCGTTCGATCGGCGCGAGTTCGAAACTCGGCGCGTCGACCTCGCTGCTCGGGAGCGAGGCTCCGAGGCGGTGCGCGGCGGCGACGACCACCGCGATCAAGAGGACCGCCGAGGCCAGGCGAATCGCAGCGAACTGCCACCCGAGCACGAAGCCCATAAATATCAGGACCGCCGGATTGAGCAACGGATTACCGAGAAAAAACGCGAGCGCGCCCTCCATGCTCGTTCGTTGCTTGCGCATACCAACGACGATCGGTGCGGTGCAACAGGTGCACATCATCCCGGCGAGCGAGATCGCACCGGCGATCGCTGCGGAGCGTGCGTTCGCCGCGCCGACGAGTTCGAGCAACCATTTGCGTGGAACGAAAACCTGAATCGTCGCACCGAGCAAGAGTGCGAGAACGACGGCCGTCCATACGGCGTTAAAGTAGGCGAATGCGTACTCCCTCGCCGCGGACCAACCCGCCGCCGGAGGAGTCGCGCTCGCACCGCTCACGATCGACGAACCGATCGAATGAGTCGCCGCCGCAAGATGTGCCTTCCCCCAGTAGGGCGACCACTTGACGATATAGAGCCCGACGATCGCCATCGCCACGAAAAACAACGTGCCGAGAATCCACGCGCGCGTATTGGGACGGTTCGCCGCCGGTGCCGATACTGACATAGGTTCCCTTTCCTCCTACCGATGAATTACTGACGAGCGCGATCGCGTTATCGCGCGCAGGTACGGAATCCGGTAATAATATCCCGCCGATGCGGAAGATAAAAGTTCCGCCAGCGCGTGGAGAGCATCCGCGCCCGCGTGCTCCACGCCCCTCCTCGCAGAGAACGCTGAACGCCGAACCAGGGTTGCGAATATTCGGCGTAGGGGTCGGCGGCAAAGCCGGGATAGGGAAGAAACGGCGAAGCGGTCCACTCCCAGACGTTGCCGATCATCTGCACGCAGCCCCATGGCGACGCGGCGTCGGCAAACGCGTCGACGCTCACGACGTCACCGTACCAGCCGTCGAGATTCCCTCGATCGGGATTCGCCGGGCTCTCGCCCCACGGGTAGCGACGCCGCCCCGGCCCGGCCGCGGCAACCTCCCATTCTGCTTCGCTCGGCAAGCGGCGCCCGGCCCAGCGCGCGAATGCTTCGGCTTCGTAGGCATTGACGTGAACGACGGGGTCGCGGTCCCGGAGCGGAATGCGGCCGTGGAAATGTCGCCGCTCCCAGCCCTCCTTCGTGCGATGCCAGAGCGATGGATGTTCGGCTCGCGCCTCGACGCGCCAACGCCACCCGTCCTCGCTCCAAAGCGACTCGCGGCGGTAGCCGCCGTCTTCTACAAAGGTGCGGAATTCGGCGCAGGTCACGCAGCGGCGCGCGATGCGAAAGCCCTCGAGATCGACCTCGTGTTCCCACTTTTCGTTATCGAAAACGAATCCGTCATCGCGGCGCGCGCCGATGCGATAACGCCCTGCCGGAATCGAGGCATCGCCCTCGATCTCGACGCCGATCGACGGCGGTGCAAGCGTGGAGAGCTGCGGTGCTGCGTATGCGAGCGTCTGACGCGTGTAAACCGTCGCTTCGCCGTGCATATCTTCGTGGAAGAGCACGAGCGCTTGGAAGTACGCGCTCCGTTCGTCAACGTAGGGTGCGTCGAGGGTTGCCTCGAGTTGCCGATCGAGATACGCGAGCGTCTCCGCGCGCGAGGGGAGCGGCAACTCCCACCGCGTATCGTGCGCGATCTTCGCCGAATCGTAGAGCCGATCGCTCCCCGGGAGGAGCGACGCGCGCCCCAGCATCGTGCGCAGCGTCCAATGCTCGGCGAAGAAGGCAACGTGACCGAGCTCCCACAACAACGGGTTAATGGTGGGAAGCAAGGGAACCAGCAACTCCTCATCGCGCAAATCGGCGACGAGCGCCAAGGTGCGTTCGCGGGCATCGATGAGTTCGTCGGCACGAATTCGCGGCACCCGAATCGCCATTCTCTCCCCGGCGCGAGGAACCTCGCGCGCCGGGAATGCCGTGACGGCGCGCCGATACGCTCGGCTCTTCCGCGCATTAGGCTATCGCGTCCGCATTCTCGCCGCCGACGCACCGACGATAGAGGCCGACATCGTCGTCGCCTTGCACGCCAAGAAGAGCGCCGCCGCAGCGCTTCGCTTTCGCCGAAACTCGCACGACGGGCGGCTCGTCGTCGTGCTCACGGGGACCGATATCTATCGCGATCTCCCGCGCAGCCGCATCGCGACACGAGCGCTCGAAGCTGCCGACGCGATCGTTGCATTACAACCGCTCGCGCTGGAACGGCTCGCGCCGGCGCTGCGAAACAAAGCGCGCTCCATCATTCAATCGGTCGCGCTCCCCGCCGACCTTCTGCACGAGCGAGTAATGAAGGGCCGCTGTGAAATTGCGGTGCTCGGCCACCTGCGCAATGAAAAAGATCCACTCCGCGCCGCCTTTGCCGCGCGCGCGCTGCCGCGCCATCTTCCGGTACGCGTCACGCTCGCCGGCGGCATCATCGATTCGGCGTATCGAAACAGCACGACCGCCGAAGCCGCGCGCAATCCGCGCTTTCGCTATCGCGGAGAGATCGGCGCGCGCGCCGCACTGAGGTGTCTCGCCCGAAGCGACGCGCTCGTCCTCTCCTCGCGTATGGAGGGCGGCGCGAACGTCCTCGGCGAGGCGATCGCGCTGCGCGTCCCGGTGCTCGCTTCGCGGATCGACGGAAATATCGGCCTTCTCGGCGCGAACTATCCCGGATATTACGATGTCGGATCGACCGCCTCGTTGCGGCGGCTGCTGCAGCGATTTATCGAGGATCGCCGCTTCCGCCGCACGTTGCGCGCCTCCATCGCGCGGCTCGCCCCGCTCGTCCGCCCCGCGCGCGAACGACGGGCGTGGGGGAACCTGCTCAACGAACTTCGAGCGCGCGCACCTCGATCGGCGTCCCGTTGAGTGCGGCGTTTCCGGTGAGAGCGTCGAGACGCGAGGGATCGGTGAGGTCGTTGATGCTCGCCCCGGGGTGAGCGCTCGCAACGCGAAGACGAACCCCCGTGCGGTGATGTCCGAAGCCGTGCGGGAGACTGGCGACGCCGGGCATCATCGCGTCGTCTATACGGGCGACGCTTTCGATCCTTCCCACCGCGCTGCGCACCTCCACGGCAGCGCCGTCCGCGATGCCGAAGCGTTCGGCGTCGCGCGGATTCAGAAGGAGCGTGCACCGCTCGGGACCGCGCATTAAGCGCGGCGCGTTGTGCATCCACGAGTTATTATTGCGGAGCTCGCGCCGACCGATCAGCACGAGGTCGGGAATCGGTGCGGCGATCGCCGATTCGAGCCGAGCGAGGTCGGCGAGCATCGCCGACGGCGCGATATCGATGCGCCCGTCGGCGGTGAGCAAGCGCTGCGGAAACGACGGCGTCAACGCACCAAAATCGCGGCCGTGCGGAGACTCGCGCAACGCGTCGATCGAGGTTTTCCAGGGTCCCGCCCCGAGCGCTCGCTCGATTCGTTCGCGCGGCGAGGCGGACGGCGCCGCGCCGAGGCGGCGAGAGAGTTCCTCGAAGATCTGCCAATCGAAGCGTTGCTCGGCGTCGATGGGAAAGACGGGGTCGTTCCAACGTGCGGTGTTGCGCACCGCAAAATGGTGAAAGATCGCATCGTAGTGCTCGGTCTCTAGGCCGATTGCGGGCGGCAGCACGATATCGGCATGCCGCGTCGTTTCGTTGATATAGGGATCGATCGCGAGCAGAAAATCCAAACCCTCGAGTGCCCGGTCGAGCGCGGCGCCGTTTGGCGTCGAAAGCACGGGATTCCCCGCAATCGTCACCAGCGCCCGAATTTGCCCTTCACCCGGCGCCGCGATCTCCTCGGCGAGTGCGGCGACGGGAAACTCGCCGTTAAACTCGGGCAACCCACGCACCCGCGTGCGACGCTGCGGCGAGAAATCCACCCCGCGCTTCGCGCCGAGCAAGAGGTCGAACGCGGGAAGCGGGAACATCGCTCCGCCGATTTCGTCGAGATTGCCGGTGACGATATTGAGCACCGCGAGCAACCATTGGCAGAGGCCGCCGAATTCTTGCGTGCTCGCTCCCATCCGCCCGTACGCGACTGCGGGCTTCGTCGTCGCGAACGCGATTGCCAAGCGCTCGATATCACCGGCATCGATTCCAGCGCGATCGGCGATGCGTTGGGGCGGATACGCCGCGACGGCCGCGCGCACGCGCTCGAGACCATCGAGCAGCGCGCCGAGGCGCGCGCCGCTCGCGAGCCCGCGAGCGAAGATGACGTGCAGCATCGCCAGCATGACGAGCGCGTCGCTCCCGGGACGGATGCGGTACCCTTCGTCGGCGACCTCCGCACTCTCGGTACGCCGCGGATCGAAGAGCACGAAACGTCCGCCGCGCGCGCGCAACGAGCGTAAACGTTCTCGCATTCCGGGAGCGGTTATAATGCTGCCCTGCGATGCGAGCGGATTCGCACCGAAGGCGAGAAAGAGCATCGTGCGGTCGATATCGGGAATCGGAAGCAACATCGGGTGACCGAAGAGCGCCGCTGCCATGACGTGATGCGGCAATTGGTCGACGCTCGTCGCGCTAAAGCGATTTCGCACGCGGAGAGCGCGGAGAAAGCCTCCTGCACCGAGCAGCGTCCCGCTGTTATGCACGCTCGGATTTCCTTGGTAACTCGCAATGGTGTCGGGGCCGAACGCCTCGGCAATCGCGCCGAGCCGCTCGGCGGCGATATCGAAGGCTTCCTCCCAGGGAATCGCCTCCCAATGCGAACCGACGCGACGCATCGCACTCTTCAATCGGTCGGGATCGTCCTGAAGATCGATCAGTGCGCTGCCCTTCGGGCACATCGCGCCGCGCGAAAGCGGGTCCTCCGGATCGCCGCGTAAATCGACGACGCGCCCATCTTCCACGCGGATCTGCAATCCGCAGATCGCCTCGCAGAGGTTGCACGCACGGTAGTAGAGAGCGTCGGCGGCGTGAGTCATGGATCGAGCGTTGCGGCGCTGCGCAGAATGAATCCCGCTCCAAGCAATCGCGCGCGGATCGCCCGCGCGAACGCGAGCGCCTGCGCGCCGTCGCCGTGCACACAGATGCTTTCGCCGCGTCCGGAACGAGCGAGGGCGAGCGCCTGATCGGCGGCCTCCTCCACGCTCTCGATCGAAGCTCCCGGCTCACCGCGCGGAATCAAAAAACCGTCCTCGCCGTAACGACGGTCGGCAAAAAGTTCGTCGATGCTCCGCAAGCCGTATCGTCGCGCCATCGCCGTCGAGAACGAACCCGCGAGTCCGACGAGCGCGAGATTTCGGTCGAACTCGGCGACCGCTCGCGCGACGGACTCGGCGGTAGCCTCATCTGCAGCGCTCCGATTGTAGAGCGCGCCGTGCGGTTTGACGTGCGTGAGTTGTGCGCTCTCTTCGCGCGCGATGCGCGCGAGTGCGGAGAGCTGCTCGGTCACGAGCGCGACGAGTGGATCGCCGTCGAGATCCATCGCTCGTCGTCCGAATCCTTCGCGGTCGGGATACGATGGGTGCGCCCCGATTGCAACGCCGTTCCGGTGCGCGGCACGAATCGTCTCGCGCATCGAGCGTTCGTCGCCCGCGTGCCCGCCGCACGCAATATTCGCCGAGGTCACGATCTCCAGCAACGCCGCATCGTCGGCGCAGCCTTCACCAAGATCGGCGTTCAGATCGATCGAGCGCACGGGGACGAACGTTATCTCTTCGCCGAGTCGAACCTGTCCGAGCTTCCAGAGATCCTCGGCGACGACCGAGGCGATCACCGGATATCCGCCGGTCGTCTGCGCATCGACGCCGAGCACGATCGGAAGGCCGTTCGGCGGTAGCTGTATCGCGCCGGGAAAAACCGCGAGCGTTGCGATTGCCGGGCGCTCGCCGACGATCGGCTCGCCATCGCAACGAATGCCCATCCGATCGCTCTGCGGGCTCGCCTTCCATCGGCGCGAAGTGAGCTGCGAGAACGCGACGGCGTCACGAAGATGGATCCGCTCGCGAACGACGCGCATCCGTGCGTCGCTCTCGATACGTTCGCGCGCGAGCGGCCGAAGCGCAACGACGGAATCGAGCGCGAGCCGGTCGCCATCTCGGAGCGCACGTCCGTGAAAACCTCCGAAACGCGAACGGAGATCGGTGCTACGCGATCCGAGTATCGCGGGAACGGCGATGCCCCCGGCGATGGCGAGGATCGTTCGCGCACCCGTGCGCGGCGAACCGAAACGCAGGCACGATCCGCTCCGCGCGGCGATCGCACGGTACGGCAAAACGGGTTCGCCGTCGAGCCGCGCGTCGGCGTCGGCCCCGGCGAGCGCGAAGGTTCGCGCGCTCGTGAAACCTACGGCGGCATTTCCATAGGCGATCTCGATCGCTGCCGCGTCAGCGTCGTTCCCAAGCATCGCATTCGCATCGTCGTAGGCACGCCCGTCGAAGGCGCCGCACCATGCGACCGCTTCGTGACGATGCCCGAATCGCGGAGCGCCAACCACGAGGCTCTGCACGCCGGCACGCTCGATGAGGAGTTCTTCGCTCATCGTACGCGCACGAAACGCACCCGATCGCCGGCAGCCAGCAGCGCCGGCGTGCGACGCTCCGGATCGAAGAGCGTGCTGCTCGTCCGCCCGAGTAGGTTCCACCCTCCGGGCGAAGCGACGGGATAGACCGCCGTAAATCCGTCGCAGATCGCGACCGAGCCCGCCGGAACGAGCGCGCGCGGGCGCTCGAGCCTCGGCGTTGCCAGCCGCGCATCGAGACCGAGCAAATACGCGAAGCCCGGTGAAAAACCGAGAAACGCGACGCTATAGAGCGGCGCGAGGTGAAGGGAGATCGCCTCCTCGACCGAGAGCGCGTGCAGCTCGGCGAGCTCCGCGAGATCCTCTCCGTCGTAGCGCACCGGAATCTCATGCGTTCTTCCGGCAACCGGCTCGGCCCGCCCCTCATCGAGCCGTGCGAGCAAGCGCTCGGCGATTCGCCCGCGGCTTCCGCGCTGGAGCAGGAGGCTCAGGTTTCCGAGCCCGACCACCGCCTCGCGCACCTCGGGTTCCTCGCGCATCGAAGACGCGAGGGCCTCGAGACGTGCCTGCCGCTCGACCGCGGAACCCTCCTCGAGCTCCAGCAGCAGCGCCTCCTCGCCGTACGGCTCGATTCTCGCGTGCATCCCGACTCCTGCGCGAGCACGAGAGTAAAATCCTCGCCCGCACGCGAACCTCCGGTGTTCCGTGAGTCAATACGTTTTTAGCATGTACCGCTTGGGAAAGACCGTGCCGCCCAAGCGACGCATTCTCGACGATATCTCGTTGAGTTTCTTCCCGGGTGCGAAGATCGGCATTCTCGGCCTGAACGGCTCGGGAAAGTCCACGTTGCTGCGCATCATGGCCGGCGTCGATTCCGAGTTCGACGGCAGTGCCGAGCCCGCACCGAATCTTCGCATCGGTTATCTGGAACAGGAGCCGAAACTCGACGCGACGCTCAGCGTGCGCGCCTGCGTCGAAGAAGGCATGGGCGAGGTGATGGATGCTCGCCGTCGGCTCGATGCGGTCTACGCCGCATACGGCGATCCCGATGCCGATTTCGATCGACTCGCGCGCGAGCAATCCGAGCTCGAAGCAATTATCGCCGCCGCGGGCGACGACAGCGATGCACAATTAGAGATAGCCGCCGACGCGCTGCGCCTTCCGCCGTGGGAGACGATCGTCGGGACGCTCTCGGGCGGAGAAAAGCGTCGCGTCGCCCTCTGCCGCCTCTTGCTCTCGCGCCCCGACATGCTGTTGCTCGACGAACCGACGAACCATCTCGACGCCGAGAGCGTAGAATGGCTCGAAGGTTTTCTTCAACGCTTTCCCGGCACGGTCGTTGCGATCACGCACGATCGCTACTTCCTCGACAATGCCGCAGAATGGATTCTCGAACTCGACCGGGGACGCGGCATACCGTGGAAGGGAAATTACAGCTCCTGGCTCGAGCAGAAAGAACAGCGTCTCGCCGCCGAAGAGGCGCAAGAGAGCGCGCGCCGCCGCGCACTCGCCCACGAACTCGAATGGGCCCGGACCGCTCGCAAGGGCCGTCAGTCGAAAGGCAAGAGCCGACTCGTTCGCTATGAAGAGCTCGCGAGCTATGAATATCAAAAGCGCAACGAGACGCAAGAGATCTTCATCCCGCCCGGCGACCGACTAGGAACGAAAGTTATCGATCTTCTCGATCTCGCGAAAAGCTACGACGATCGCGTGCTCTTCGAAGGACTCAACGCATCGATTCCGGCGGGAGCGATCGTCGGCATTATCGGCGCCAACGGCGCGGGTAAATCGACGCTCTTTCGCATCATCGCCGGCGCCGAGAAGCCCGACCGCGGCATGGTCGATATCGGCGAGAGCGTGAAACTCGCCGTCGTCGATCAGTCGCGCGCCTCGCTGCCCAACGATGCGACGGTCTTCGAAGCGATCGGCGGCGGTGCCGATATTCTCAACGTCGGACGGTTCGAGATGCACGTGCGGGCGTATTTGGGACGCTTCAACTTCAAGGGCGGCGACCAACAGAAGAACGTCGGCGTGCTCTCCGGCGGCGAGCGCGGCCGATTGCATCTGGCGAAAGCCCTGCTCTCCGGCGCGAACGTCTTGCTGCTTGACGAACCCTCGAACGATCTCGACGTCGAGACCTTACGGGCGCTCGAAGAGGCGCTCTTGGAATACGGCGGCACCGCGCTCGTCGTGAGTCACGACCGATGGTTCCTCGACCGCATCGCCACGCACATCCTCGCCTTTGAAGGCGAGAGTACGGTCGCGTTCTTCACCGGGAACTACCACGAATACGAAACCGATAAAATTCGTCGCCTCGGCGAAGACGCGGCCCGGCCGAAACGCGTGCGCTTCCGGCCGCTCGTCAATCTCTAGCGCACGATGACGCCTGCGGTGCCGCTGCACGCTCTCCTCTGCTGCCTCATCTCGATTCACGTCCGCGCGGCGTCGGGGCTCCCGCTCGCCGATACGCGGATCGTCCTGACCGATGCGGCGACGCGAGCGCGCATCGCCGCAACCTCCGATCTCTCCGGCAATGCACGCGTGCGCGTTCCGGAGGCGCGTTACGTTCTCGCGTTCGCGCACGCCGGGTATGCGAGCACGCGTGTCGGCCCGCTACCGGTGGCGAAGAACGAGCGTATCGAGGTCGCACTGCAGCCGCTCGATACAGCACAGCTTCACGTCATCGCCACGGTACGGGTCGATGGGGCGGAGCAACCGGTGCGCACCGCGACGCCGCATTATTCCATCTCGCGCGGCGAGATGGAGCGCGCCGGCGAATCGCACGTCATCGACGCGCTCCAAAGCATCCCCTCGATTACGATCGCACGCCCGAACGGCGGCTCGTCGACCGCCTATGCGACCGTAGCGCTCCGCGGACCCGATCCCTCCGAGACACTCGTCATGCTCGACGGCCAACTGCTCAACGACGGCAACACCGGCGATCTCGATCTCTCTCGCTTTCCCATCGCCGCCTTTTCGAATGTGGAAATCAGCGAAGGGCTCGGGCCTTTTAACCGCGAGGGGAGCAACACCATCGGCGGCGC
Source organism: bacterium (assembly GCA_021786705.1). Lineage (GTDB taxonomy): Bacteria > Vulcanimicrobiota > Vulcanimicrobiia > Vulcanimicrobiales > Vulcanimicrobiaceae > JABEUX01. The sequence goes on along the minus strand of JAJYMV010000100.1, from coordinate 1,398 downwards.
GGTGAATCTCATCTCACTCCATCCGACGCTGGCAACGCATAGCGCCTTCTCGCTCTCGACGGGCTCCTTCGGCCGCAACGAAGGCTGGTACAACACGACGGGAACGCACGGAAAGCTCGGCTACGCGGCCGCGTTCGACGACCAAAGCGAGATCGGCATCGCGAATCAGAACGTCACGCTCTGCACGGGGGGGTACGATGCCGCGCTGCCACACCCGTGCATCGGCCCGAGCGCCGCACGGATCGGCTCGAATATTCTCGAGCGCTCCGCGCTCGTCAACCTTCGATACTCCATCAACAGCGCGAGCGACCTCGCGTTTCGACTCTTCACGATGGGCGACACGCGCGATATGAGCGCGGCCGATGCATCGCCCGCCGTCGCGAACCTCCAGGGACCGGGAGCCGATTTTATCGGTCCGGGAGCCTCTGCGGTCGCCCAAAACATTCGCGCGTACGATCTCCGCGCGCGCTCGCCTCTTGGGGCCGGATCGTTGCTCGCCGATGCGAGCGCCTCCGACAACGATCTCGCGCTTCGCGGCGGCGGGATCTCCCCCTACGATCTCACGCATTACGACCGCCGCTCGACGCTGACGGTGAGTTGGGAGCTTCCCCGTGGAGCGAGCGATTTCGCCGTCGGCGGAGCCGCAAGCGGTGAATCGTTCCGCGCGACCGGCGTCAGCGGCACCCTGCAACAACAGATTCTCTCCGGATTCCTTCGCGAGAGCGATCGCATCACGCGCCGCCTACGCCTGCAAGGGGGCATCTTCCTCACCCACTATTCGAGCTTCGGTTCGAGTCTCGACGGCCGCATCGGCGCCGCCCTCGATCTCGGCCCGCACGACGCCATTCGCGCTGCGCTCGGTACCGGATTTCGCGCTCCATTACTCATCGAACGCTATCAATTTCCCATCGCCGATCTTCCGGTCGATGCGAACTGCGTGGCGACGGGGCAAGGCAATCCCGCCGAACGGCCGGAGCATGCGACCGAGTACGAACTCGGCTATTCGCACGTCGGCGCACCCGGCGACCGGTACGACGTCGCGTTCTATCGCACGAATTTGCGCGATCCCATCGAAGTGTTCTATCCATTGGGAGCGAGCTGTCCGGCGAGCGTTCCACCGCCGACGTCGTATCCGATCAACGTGGGAAACGTCATCTATCAAGGTGCGGAGATTCGCTTCCACCACCGTTTTGGCGCCTTCAATCTCGTCGCGCGATACGGTTTGAATGTCGCCTATCCGGGCCCACTGCCGGCGACCGTCAGCAACCCGACCTCCGGCGGAAGCCTCGTTGCGAACCAACAGTTCCTCAACATCCCGCAGCAGAGCGGATCGCTCGGGATCGATTGGGCGCACAACGGCTGGCATGCCGTGCTCGACGGATACGCGCAAGGAAGCAA
>JAJYMV010000073.1 GCA_021786705.1 bacterium | reverse complement strand
AAGACCGATTCGCCGTTTGCCGGATTAAGTTACGAACGGCTCCGCGCTGCGGGCTCCGCCGGGTATCAAATTCCGGTGCCGACCCCGCAATCCGAGGGCACCGAGCGGCTCTATATCGACGGCAAATTCTCCACCCCCGACGGGCGCGCACAAATATGGGCGCTCGACTACGAGCCCCAGCCCGAACTGCCCGACGAGCGATATCCATACACCTTGGTAACCGGGCGCGAGAACGACCTCTGGCAGAGCGGATATACGTTTCGCCGCATTCCGCAACTCGTCGCGCGCTCTCCGCGCAACGTGCTCTCGATCCACCCCGAGGATGCTCGTCGCGCCTCGGTTCGCGATGGAGAGAGGGTGCGGGTGCTCTCGAGGCGCGGTGCGATCGATCTCGTCGCGCGGGTGAGCGAGGACGTTCCGCCCGGAGTGCTCTTCACGCTCTGGGGGTATCCCGGGAGTTCGGTTAACGATGTAACGCTCGACGTGCGCGATCCGATCTCCCAGGAGCCTGGATTCAAAGCGTGCGCGGTAGCGGTTCGCCCATCGATCGGCTAGCGTCGGCGGGCGAGGATACGGTGATACCACCGTTCGAGTTGCGCGTGGAAGTCGCCGAATGCCGCAACGTTCAAGTAGATCATGTGCCCCGATGGATAGAAACCGTAGGTGATGTGCGATTGGAGTGCCGGGGCGAGTTGCAGGTGCTCGAGCGTATAGACCGTCGCAAGCCACGGAGTCACCGAATCGAAGTACCCGTTCGCTGAAAAAACACGGAGATGGGGATTATAGGTCATGGCTTGCGCGAGGTCGGGTGCGGTGTTGAGCGGCAACCAACCATCGTGCATGAAATTCCAGGGGCCGCTCTTTTCGATGGCGGAATACGCGCCCATTCGGTAGCGTAGTGGGGTGACGTAATGCAAATCGTTGCGAAGGTAGACGTTCGACATCGAATAAAATGCGGAATCGATCGAGGCATCACTCGCTTCGAGGGCGGGCTGCATCTCGGCACGGTCGAGGGTGTAGAGCTGGTACCGTGAGTCGTAGATGCCTTCGGTCTTGCCTTGCGAGCGGCGGAACTCCGCGATATAGCGTTGCGCGGGAATGCGTAAGTTGGAATGGTGGATATAGGACGCCGGTATCGCCAGGTAGTGCGAGAGCTGGGCCACCATCGAAGCGTACGCGGCGGGCGCGAGGCTCGCTCCGCGATTCAGCGCCTCGCGATAGGGGCCCATAGCGAAACGCTTGACCTGCTGCATGTAGGCGTTGAGGTTGGGGTTCGCTCCCGGAACGGCGTGATAGTACCAGGCCGTCGCCGCCTCGGTTGCAAAATCGAAGACGTACTGCCAGTCGTCGGTATCGGCGCCGCCGTAGATATTGGTCGCGGCGAGGTTGTAATTGAGAATCGACGACTGCAGGACGACCCCGTCGATCGAGACAGCGTGATTCTGCAGGTAATTCACCAGCATCGCGGTTCGCGGCGTGCCGTAGGACTCGCCATAGAGAAAACGGGGAGAGTTCCAACGATTGAATTTCGTCAGATAACGCTCGATAAACTGGGCGAACATTTTGACGTCGTTATCGGATCCGAATACTTTTTTCGCATCGGCCCCGGGCCAAATGCGGCCGTAACCGCTCGCCGGCATATCGACGAAAACCAGATCGGTCGTATCGAGGAGGGTATCGGGGTTGGAGACGAGGTGGTAGGGCGGTGGAGCGGTGATTCCTCCATTCGCGGCGATTGCCGCGCGTATCGGCCCCCACGAGCCCATCCGTAGCCAGATCGTCGAGCTCCCGGGGCCGCCGTTATAGAGAAAGGTAATCGCTCGTCGATTCGGGTTTTCGCCGTTGCGTGTATAAGCCGTGTAAAACATCGTTGCCAACGGTTTTCGCCCGGCGCCGCGTACGACGATCGTTCCCGCTCGGGCGGTGTAGGCGAGTCGCTTACCGTCGAGCAGCATGCTGTGCTGGGTCACGGCATCGGGAACGCGCGTCCACGCCGGCAGCGAGGCGGCTTTCTTGGGAGCGGCAGCGAGCGCGCTACCGGAGAGAAGGAGGGCGAGTGCGGTCGCACTCCGGAGCAAAAGGAGGCTGCGGTTCCTACGGTGTTCCATCACGAGCGGTCTCCCAGCGTTGCGGCATACCAACGTTCGAGGTCGGCATGATAGTGAGCGAGTGCCTTGGGCGCAAGATAGATCATGTGCCCCGATTTATAGAAGCCATAGGTGATGTTGCGAAGCAAGGAGGGGCGCACGTCAAGGTGATCGAGCGCGAATTCCGTCTCTAAGAACGGCGTCGCGAAATCGTAGTAACCGTTCGCCGAGAAGATTTTCAGATGGGGGTCGTAACTCATGGCGTCCGCAAGATCCGGAGTGACGTCGGTCGTCGGGTTCCCGCGATGCGTGTTATCCCAACCGCCGCCCGGTATACCGTCGCGTGCGATGATGTTATAGATCTGCGTCCGATATTGAAGCGACGGGTTGTATTTGAGGTCGATCCGGAGATATTGATTGATCGCCGTCGTGTAGGGATAATCGATTGCGGCATCGGTCGGATCCCATCGGGGCTGGTTCTCGGCTCCGTCCGTGGTATCGGTAGTGAATCGGCCATCGAGCCGCCCCGTTTCGAGCCCTTTATCACGCAGGAGTTGGCTTTCGAATCGCCAGTAGGGAACGCGGAGATTGTTGTTGCGGATGAACCGCTCCGAGAGCCCGGTATAGGCGTGGAGCTCCTTCACGATCGCGTTCCGGCGCGCGCGCGAAAGGCGCGAGCCGCGCGCGAGCGCGTCGAGATAGGCGCCGGAGGCAAAGGCGCTCACTTTGGCGACGAACGGGCGCAAATGTGCCGGGCGATCGGGGAGCGCGTGGTGGTACCACGCCGTCGCCGCTTCGGTCGGCAAATAGAACGCGTAGGCCCAGTCGCTGCCGCCGATCGGGGTCGCGCCGGTGACGTCGAGCCCGAAATTCAAAATCGAAGATTGCAGCACGACGCCGTTGATGCCGACGCCTTTTTGTTGGAGGTAGTGAACCAGCGCTGCCGAGCGCGTCGTTCCGTAGGACTCGCCGTAGAGAAACTTCGGCGAATTCCAGCGCCCGAACGTACTGGCGTAGCGCTCGATGAACTGCCCGAACGCGGCGACGTCTTTATCGACACCGAAGAACATCTTCGGTTTTCCGACACCCACGATTCGCCCGAAACCGCTGTCGGGCATATCGATGAACACGAGGTCGGTGGTGTCGAGTAAGCTATACCGATTGGAAACGATGCGAAAGGGTGGCCCGCCGGTGATGGTGCCGTTGCCGACTTCGACGCGCACCGGTCCCCAAGAACCCATATGGAGCCACATCGACGAGCTACCCGGCCCGCCGTTATAAAGGAAAGTGATCGGACGCCGCTCGGGGTTCGCCCCGTTCTCCGTGTACGCGACGTAAAACATGCGCAACGTCGGTTGGTGCCGATTGTTGCGAAGCACGATCGTCCCGGCGCGCGCGGTATAAGCGATACGCTTACCATCGAGCACGATCGTATGCTCGGTGATCGAGTCTGGATAGAAACGTGCGCTCTGCACGGCGGCGGCTTTGGGAGGCGCGGCGGCCGTTGCCGCGACCGACGAGATCGGTACGGTAACGGCGATCGCCGCGCTCAGCAATGCACTCGGTACGGAGAGCGTGAGTTTCACATCGATTCCCCTGGCGTCAAGCGGCTCGAAAGTCTCGTCGACCTTCGAACAGCATTCGCGCGCACCCTTTCCGTTGCCGGAAGAAGCGCGCGCTTGCTTCACCGGAGGGAGTGGGCTCGATCCTGCGAATGGGGCGCTCGATGAAAGCAACCATTGTAGCGACGGCGATGTGGGGGATCGTGCTCCCGTTGCTGTTCGTCCTGATTGTGACGGTTCGGCGTGGAAAATGGCGTCTCGATATCTCACAGGGTGCGCTTGGAGGGCTGGCGACGATCCTGATTGTCAAAATCGCGGCGGCGTTCTTCTACGAACGGCGGCCGTTTCTCGTCGAGCATCTCCACCCGCTCGTCGCACATGCGGCCGATAATGCATTCCCCTCCGATCATCTCGCCGCGTGTGGCCTCGCCGTCGGTTATCTCTGGCCGCGCTCGAGAACGCTCGCCCTATTGGCGACCGTCGTCGCGCTCGCGATCGCCATCGCGCGCGTGCTGGCGCGCTTGCACTATCCGCAAGATGTGATCGCGGGATTTGCCTTCGGCCTCGTCGGCGCGTTTCTGGGAGCTTGGGCAGCTCGCTCGCTGCCGTTTATTCGAAGCGGAGCGCCTCGATCGGGCTAAGGTGCGCGGCCTTTTGGGCCGGGTAATAGCCGAAGAGAATTCCGACCATCGCTGAAAAACCGACGGAGGCAAAGATCCAGCCGGGCGGGATGAGGGTTGGCCACTTTGCGAGCAGGGCGACGAGGATCGTTCCGAGCACGCCGACGACGACGCCGATCAATCCGCCGATAGTCGAAAGGACGATCGATTCGGTGAGAAACTGGTTGAGAATGCTCCGTGCGCGAGCGCCGACCGCCATGCGTAATCCAATTTCGCGCGTGCGTTCGGTGACGGAGACCATCATGATATTCATGATGCCGATGCCGCCGACGAGTAACGAAACGGCGGCGACGCCCGCGAGTAAAAGCTCCATCACCGTTCCCGTCGAAGATGCCGCTTGCGCGAACGCTTGCAGATTGCGAACCTGGAAATCGTAGGGTTGGGGCGGCGTAATGCGATGACGGCGCGCGAGGAGCGAAACGACCTCGCTCTGGACGGGATTCACCTGCGCCGCCGTCGCGGCGGAAATCATCAGGAGATTCACGGTGGTGAGCCCGGTGAGGCGCTCCATCGCCGAAGAGTATGGGATGAGCACCACGTCATCTTGGTCTTGCCCCATGCCGCTCTGTCCGAGCGACGTCATCGTGCCGATAACGGTGAACGATAAGCCTTTTTTAATCAGAGTTGCGTCACCACGGTCTGTCCGCTCGGCCCTTATCGGAGCAGGTGTTTCACCGCTCCCGCGAGCGAGGCGTAGTTCCGCTGGCCGCTTTTGAGGTACACGATGTGCTTCGATCGGTCGATCATGGCAATCGTTGGGTATCCGCCCTGAATGTATGCTTTCGCGACGGAGAGATTGGGATCGTACATGGCGACCGGATATCGCACCCCGAATCGGTCGATAAAGCCCTGGACGTCTTCCTGCGAGGATGGCCCCGTGCCGGTGATATCCGTCGTGCTTCCGGGTATGGCGATAAATGCAATCTGCTTGCCGTACCGAGTGTAGAGCCGATCGAGCACGCCGGTCTCATATTGGCAGTGCGGGCACCACGTGGCGAAGACCTCGAGGAGCACCGGGCGTTTCACGGTCGCGAGATCGAATTCACCCTGCGTCGTGGGGGTCGAGAAGGTCGGGGCGATCGATCCGACGCTTGCCGGTGCGACGATCGGCGCTGTCGATGCATTTTGCAACTGTTGAGTCGGTTGGAATTTGACCACGACGATCGCCACGACGGCGATGACGAGCAGAGCGACGATGCTGAAGATGAGAAGCGCGCGACGATTCATTGTGTAGAAATCCTCCGATCGAGAGCGAGCGAACCGGGTGCATAGATGGCGACGAGCGTCGCGCAGAGTGCGAGCGCAAAATCAAATGCCGCGTGCGGCCAATCGGCGGTAGCGCGATCGTTCGGGCCGAAACAGCCGCAATTAGGTGCGAGGCCGCGCAGCACCGCCGACGCAACCGCGACGCCGTAGAGGGCGAATTGCAAGGCTGCGAGCATTGCGGCCCAACGCGTGAAAAGACCGATTGCAAGATAGAGGCCAACGAAGATTTCGACGAACGGCAAGGCGATGGCGAGCGGCGCAACGACCGCCGGCGGGAGCAGACGGAAGGAGGCGATCGACGCCGCAAGATCGAGCGCGTGTCCGACTTTCAGGGCCCCGGCGACGACCAGGAGCACCCCGAGTGCGATGCGGAGGATCGTGACGGCCGCTATTCGGATGTTCATCGACGCTTTCGTTCGTGCCGCCGCAGTGGGCGCCTGTAGCACGCGCGAAATATCTTTGGTTCTTCTCGGCTTGCTCCAAATATTCTTAAAAACCAGAGAGTTGGCGTGCGATCGGCACGCGAACCGGTGCTGCGCCCGCGACGAACGGTTCGCTCCCGCTCGATTGCGGCGCACCCGACGAGCGTCTAGCGAGAAGCGGTGCGACGCAAAGCGAGCGGGAGATGGCAAACGCGTCGGCGCGCGAGCGCAAACGCGCTTAGCGTCGCTGCGGCGAATTCGCGCAGCTGTAATCGAGTGCGACGTTGCAGACGACAAAATCGCGTCGCTGCGTTCGAGCGGTCAGTGCCATCGTTGCGCGTACCGTCGGTACGCCTTTTCCTCGGACGACGATCGTGTAACGACCGGGGCGCAAATTGCGTAGCACGTAGCGCCCGTCGGCATTGGTACGCACGGTCGTTCGCGTCGGGCCGAGCGTCGAGACGCGAAGGCCGGCGAGGGGCTGGCCGGTTGTTTGGTCGGTAATGTGCCCAACGAGCGCTGCGAGAATCAGCGTTGCGAGCGATGCGAGAAAGCGGTGGGGAAACGAACGAATACTCATTGCCGTACGGCTACCTATTGATAATGGGCAATTCCTGCGCGCTACGTTCGAAGGCTGCCCAGAGGTCGCCGTGGCGGTTAAGCCGCGCACGAACTGCGGCGATATTATAACGGGCGAACGTCGCCGAAGGCTCTCCGCGCAGTCGCATTCCGGCAAACTCTTCGACCTCGCCCCAATAGAGCGGCGTCGATACCGGCGCGCCGTCGCGCAATCGCACGGAATACGGAAGGACGATCGTCTTTCCGCGCCCGATTTGCCGATAGTCGATATAGACGGCGCGTCGATCGCGTTCGCTCAAGGATCGTTCGAGGGTCACGTCCTTCGGGCGCTCCGCCGCGACTAAACGCGCGATATCGAAGGTGAGCGATTTTACCGCGGCGTAGCTGCGCGCTCCCTTCAGCGGTGCGAGGACGTGCAGCCCGGTCGCTCCGGAGGTTTTTACGAGCGCCGTGAGCCCTGCGTCTTCGAGTTCTTTGCGAAGCGTGAGGGCGACCCGCGAGAGCGTTGCGATGGAGCAACGCTCGCCGGGATCGAGATCGAAAAACGCAAAATCCGGACGCGTGAGGCTACCGACACGCGAGATCCACCCATGAAAAGCGATGGTGCCGAGATTCACAAGATAGAGCAACGTCGCGCGGTTCTCGCAGAGCGGATAGGTGACCCGCTTGCTCCCTCCCAACGCCGGAAGGGCGATACGACGAACCCATGCCGGGGAGCCGCGGGGTATCTGCTTTTCGATAAATCGCTCGCCGTCGATGCCGTCGGGAGCGCGCTCTAGGGTAAGTGGGCGACGCCGTCCGTGTGCGAGGAGATGTTCGGCGACGGTATCGTAATAGGCGATCAGGGCGCCTTTCGTGATTCCATCGCGCGGAAAATAGAGCTTGGTAAGATGCGAGAGTTCGAGCGTGCGATCGTCGACGCGAATATCGATGGGAGATTGCCTCGTCACGTCGCCCACCGTACGGGAAATTCGAACGTTACCTCGCGCGCGGGTTTATCGTCGCGAAGGCCGAGAAAGACGGGGTGACGGAGCCGCCGATCCCGCGTCCACTCGGTGAACCGTACCTCGGCAACCACATTCGGGGAGACCCAATGAACGCCGTTCGTTCCCGGAGGCATATCGTCGAATGGAGCCGTTGCGCGCGCGCGTTTGCGGAGCATTGCGTGGATCTCGCGTAGGTGCGCGTCAGAGAACCCGGTTCCGACCTCTCCGACGTACCGGAGCGCGGTGCCGTCGTACGCACCCAGAAGCAACGATCCAAAGCCAATGCGGGATCCTTCAGGCTCGCTCCAGCCGCCGATGACAAATTCTTGTTCGAAGCTCGCTTTGATCTTTACCCAGTCACGGCTCCGGCGTTCTTGGTAGGTCGACGCGACGCGCTTTCCGACGATCCCTTCGAGGTGTCGACGCTTCGCGCGGGAGAAGAACGATCGTCCCGCCCCGATAACGTAGTCGGAATAAAAAGCGCTCCCGCCGCTTCGAAGAACTTCGCGCAAGCGTTCCTTACGCTCGAGCAAAGGGCGTTCTCGCAGGTCGTGCCCGCGCGCATAGAGGAGATCGAAGACTGCATAAGAGAGTGGAACATCGCGACGTTCGGCTTCCTGGAGCCGTTGAAAATTCGATCGATGATATCGATCGAGCGCCACGATCTCGCCGTCGAGCAACAACGATGTTCGTCGAAACGACGCGTGCAGAGCGTCGAGCCGGGGGAATCTATCCAACAAGTCGTTTCCGTTTCTGGATCGCAGTTCCATGGTGCCGCGCGCGGAGATCGTGCAGAGTGCGCGAAAACCATCCCACTTCGTTTCGAAGAGCCAATCGTCGTCGTCGAATGGGGCGTCGATGAGCGTCGCCAACATCGGCGAACGAATCACCGGAAACGGATCGTTCATAGCTCGTCGATCCGCCTCCCCGTCTTTACCGATTCGGGAAAGTTCGCGGGATCGAAACGTGCGTCCGCTGCGTCGTCTCGGTCTTTCAAGAGGAGCCAGGGCTCGTCGCTCTCGTTCGGGCGCCGGTGAATTTTGAGAAGCGTAAAACGACCGTGCAGTTTTTCCCCACGAAGATCGAACGTGAACTTCCCTTTCGCGATGGCTTTGCTCGGTTCGTCGCCCGGCGTCGCGCGGTAGGTGCCGCGATCCCATACGATGACGCGCCCGGCGCCGTAATGACCGGCTGGAATGATCCCCTCGAAATCGCGATACGAGAGCGGGTGGTTATCGACGTGGACGGCGAGCCGCGGCTTCCCGACGGCAAGCGAAGGGCCCTTGGGGATCGCCCACGAGGCCAAGACGCCGTCAACCTCGAGGCGAAGATCGTAATGGAGGTGAGATGCCTGATGCATCTGCACCACGAACCGATTTCGCTTGTGATTCGGCATCCGTTCCCCCTCGTGCTCTGGACCCTCCGTTGATGCAAAATCGAAAAGAAACCGTGAGGAAGGCGCTTTCACAGGGCGCGCTCCTCGCGACTGCCTGGGTCGTGCGAGCGGGCCCCTGAGGGCCCGTGCTCGCAATTATGTGTTCGCGGCTCGCGGGCTGGAAATTGATGCCCTAGTTATTCCACCTGGAGCCATCGCCAGTGCCGCGCGAAGAGGATACCCGCAAGGACGAGCATCGCCAGAGCGATCGTCATCCGTCGAATAGCTGCAAAACGCGCGTTTGCAAGCATCGAGGCGCGATGAGCGGTCGAGGGGATCGCCGCCTGCGGCATCATTCCGGGGTGCTGTATCGCGCCGGCGTGCATTGCGCCGGCATGCCCTCTCCACATCATGTTGCCGGGAAGCGGGCCCCGCTCGATGCGAATATTGCGCGTCATAAACGGGTGAAACGGTGTCGGATGGACTGCGCCGAACGCGCCGCCGATAAAGGCAGCGGTGCCGGCGAAAAAGACGATGACCGCGATCAAACAGACGGCGTAGCCGTAGATATTGGCGATGATGGGAATTCTTTGCATGGTGCCCTCCTTTGGAGTCGACTTCAAGAGCGTACGCTCCGGCTCTGAGAGCGCGCTGAAAATCTCCGACGAGGGAGGGGCGAGCGAGAGGCGAAAAAGCCCCGCCGTGAGCATGCATGTCGCCATCGTCGGCAGCGGGCCGTCGGGGCTCTATACCGCCGATGCACTAGCGCGGCTTTGGCCCGACGTCGAGATCGACGTCTTCGACCGTTTACCGACGCCCTACGGGCTCGTGCGCGGCGGTATCGCTCCCGATCACCAGAGTACGAAGGCCGTCGCGCGAGCGTTCGAGCGGACGCTCTCTAGAAATGGGACGCGATTTTTCGGAAACGTTGAGATCGGACGCGACCTGAGCTACGACGAACTCAAGGCGGCGTACGATCTGGTCGTATTAAGCGTCGGAGCGGAGATCGATCGGCCGTTGGGAATTCCGGGCGAACGGCTTCCCGGCGTCTATGGTGCGGCCGCATTCGTGGGTTGGTATAACGGACATCCGCGACACCGACATCTCGATCCATTGCTCGATGGGAAGGCCCTCGCCGTTATCGGCAATGGAAACGTCGCGCTCGACGTGGTCCGTGTCCTCGCAAAAACGCTCTCCGAACTCGCCGACTCCGATATCTGTGCGCACGCGGCGGAATGCATCGGTGCCGCCCACTTGCGCGATCTCTATCTCATCGGTCGTCGCGGGCCCGTCGAGGCGAGTTTTACGCCGATCGAGCTTGCCGAACTTGGAGAGTTGGAGCGCTGCGATATCATCGTCGATCCCGCCGTCATCCCCGCTGAGGTCGGTCCGGAGGTGCCTGAAAAAGAAATCAAAGTGCGCCAGCGGAATCTCGAGATTCTCCGATCGTTCGCGGCGCGCGTCGGCGATCCGAAACCGATGCGCATTCACATTTTGTTTAATGCCGCGCCGGTTGCTGTGCTCGGCGAGGAGCGCGTTACCGGGTTGATGCTCGAACGGACGCGCGTCGTCGACGGACGCGCCGAACCCACCGGCGAACGCTTCGAACTCCCCGTCGACACCGCGATCGCCGCGATCGGATACCTCACGGCTCCGTTCCCGGGCGTTCCCTTCGACGAAAAGCGCGGCCGCTTCGCCAACGAGGAAGGGGAGATCGAACCGGGCGTCTACGCCGCAGGTTGGTGCAAGCACGGCCCGCGCGGAGTTGTCGGAACCAATCGCACCGATGCCGGCGTGCTGGTCAAACGCATCGCCGAGAATTTCGCCGCGCATCCGCCTGTCGGGGAGAAGCCCGGCGCGCGCGCGATCGATCGGCTCCTGCAAGAACGCAACGTTCGCGTGGTGGACTTTGCGGCGTGGAAGCGCATCGATGCCGCGGAGATTGCCCGAGCACTTCCGCCGAAGCCGCGCGAAAAATTCGTTACGCCCGACGAGTTGCTTGCGGCTGCGGGCGATCTACGACCCACCCATTAACGGCCTGAAGTTCCTGAAGCGCATCGCGATAGAACGCGTTGGCGTACTGCATCTGCCCTTGGGCGTAGGAGCGTTCGACGAGGTTGATCTCGGCGAGTACGCGCCGCGCGCCGATTGTTGTGGAGATTTCGCGAATGCGCTCGCAGTGCTCGGCGACCTCTCCACGCGCTCCGCGCCGCATCGCCGAGCGCAGATCGAGGAATAATCGCTGCAATTCGGGTAGGGCGCGTTCCTTTACGAAACCATAGGCGGCATCGACATCGCCGTGAAAGCGTTCCACGAAGCGATGGATATCCGTCGTAAAAAGCCGATGCGGGGGCACGCCCGTAATATCTTGGGTTCGTTGATAGGCGGCGGCAGCGCGCGAAAGTTGGACGATATGGTGGTCGATCGAGCTCATCGCTCGTTCCAAACGATCTTCGATATCCTGAGCGAGCTCGACAGCGCCCTTCGTGTCGTCGGCATTGTAAAATCGTTCGATGTCCTCGATAAGCGGTGCCAACGCATGAGATCCGAGGCTCTTTCCTTCATCTTCGATCGCACGGCAGAGTGCATGGACGCGCGTCCCTTGGTGCCGGAGAATCGCGCGCTCAAGGTTCACAACATCGGCCTTTACGAGCGGAATTTGACGCTTGCGAGCCTCCACGAGGGACATCAGTCCGGGGATCTCGGTGGCCACGTTCGGATCGTTCTGTTGATGGATCATGATGATTGCTATCCTCCGATCCTTATCGTGCATGGATATCGGATACGTTTACGCGCCATATTTCGCGTACCCAAAATGAATGAGAGCATCGCATTTTGTCGTAGGCGATAATTTGTTAAGCAGATGTAAAGGGGAATGAGGCCGGCCTTCTCGGGTTCTTCTCACCTTCGTATGGACACAGAGATATATTCTACAGGGGGGATTCTTGCGTCGCAGGAGGTGTGATGCAGAAACCTAATTCCGCCGCGAGCGAGCTGCGGAGCGAAGATCGAGAGAGAGTTCTCGTCGTGGCAGCGCCCGCAGGCTATGGAAAGAAGCGATTTGCCCGTGAACGCGCAGCGACGTTTTCGCGTTCGCTCGTCCTTCGCTGCGTGCGCGGTGAGAGTGCCTTAAGAGTTTTCGCTCGGCTTCGAGATGGAATCGACGAGCAACCAGCGAGCGAAAGCTGGACGATCGTGTTGGAGGATGCCGAGCACCTTATGGGTGCGGCACTCGCCGATGTGATTCACGAACTTCTTCCGCGCCTTCAGGTGGGATCGCTGATCGTTACTACCTCGCGAGCTTCCCCCGCCGACTTCGCGGCCTTTGCTCCGACGGAGGTGCGCGTCCTCCGTCGCTCTCGGCTCGCCGTGCATCTTGAAGATTTCCCGCTCTTTCCCGCGTTTGCGGGGCTCGATGCGTCGACACAATTCCGCATCGCCATGTTCGCTCACGGATGGAGCTATCCGATGCAGATTCTCGCCGAAAAAATCGCAAACGAAGCATCTCCGCCGTATCCCGCCGATTTCGGTGATGAGATGTGGCGCGAGGTATTCGATTGGCTCCAGGCCGCGGTGCTCGCCCCTCTGCCGGATGATCTGCGTTCCGCTCTTTTGGCCGCAGCGACATTCGGAGACCTTACCGTTCGTGACTTTGGTGACTTTGACGGGAAGTCGTCCGAAATGGTCACGCGCTTGTGCCATGAGTATCAACTCGCCGACGACCTTCGTGGGAGCGTGCAGGTTTTGCCGCTCTTGCGTCGGCTATTTCATCGGCGATACGCCGCTGAAATGCGCGATATTGCAAACGGTGCACTTGGGGCGACGAGTTCGCTTCACGATGAGTTGCGCGCGATTCGCGGATTTATTGCCGGCGACCAACTTGCCAAAGCGGGAGCGATCGCCGGAGAGCGACACCTGCCGGATTTAGCGGATTATGCATACCCTGGGCTCATCCTTGAAAGCGTTGAGGGATCGACGCCGAATTTCGTGAGTTTTCCGTGGCTTTGGCTCGCCGTATTGCCGGCACGCCGTTCGTTTTGTACCCCGGAACAACTCGCCGCCGAGGGGCTCGCGGCGTTGGAAAACATTGAAAGCGATGCGCGTCTGAACCTCGGTTTGCGGGCGGCGACCGCGGGGTTGCTCGCAGAATCGGGAAGACTCGAAGAATCGAGGGAACTCCTCGCCGAAATTCCTGAAGATCGATGGGGCGACGGCGCCCGCCGATACGTCGAACTCTTTATTGCCGTTCACGAAAAGCGTTACGATGATGCCCTGGCGTGGTACCGAAAGGGGAGAGCGTTCTTCGGAGAGTCACCGGCATGGTTCGCGCACATGCAACGGATCGTGCTTCGGGCACAAGAGGGGCGAGCGTTGGTTGGCGGGGAGGATCTCTTGCTTGACGATATGCTCGCATCGGCGCGATCCGGACATCTTCCATATGCAGCGGGAGGGGCGATCGCTCATGCGTATTACCTCGCTTGGTTGCAGGGCGATATCGGCGATGAGGCGGCGTACCACGCGGCCCTCATGAGGCTGCTCTATCAAGGGGGATCGCCGATGCTCTGGCGCGCTGCCGCCGGCAGCTACGGAATCGATCTCGACGGCTCGGTGAAGAGCGAACCGATCGATGCGATCTTCTCGCTGTTGTTCGTGGCCGAACGCTCCGAATCGCAGAACGATCGATGCGCCCTTATCGATCGGGCGACCGCACTCGCCGAGGAGAAAGGGCTCAATCGGCTCGCCATTGCCTCGTCGATCGCCCGTGCCATTTGCGACCCGGAGAACGCTTCGCAGGCCATCGCCAAGGCCGCGCGACTGGCGGAGGGCGAGGGCTCCGAAGATCTACGACATGGCCTCGCGATGTTTGCCCGCGAGCGCTGGGCGGAGCGTCCGCGGTATATGCGGACTTTTGCTGACCGCTTCGCACCTGCGAAGCCGGAGCCACGCGACGAAACGCGATTAAACTTCGACATCATAACGGGACGGA
>JAJYMV010000042.1 GCA_021786705.1 bacterium | reverse complement strand
CGTGATCGCCCGCGCGAGCCCGCGCGGGCGACCGGCATCGAATTCAACAAGAAGGTTTTCGAGGCTGAGCATCTCGTCGGCTTCGGTGCTATCCGTCGCTCGCGGGCACCTGCCGCACCGACCGAATTAACCGCGCTGAAGGGTGATGCTCCCGTTCACCGTCGAGAGTTTCAGCTGCCCGGCGCCGCTCCCGTTGCCGAACGGATTGCTGACGTGCCCGTTCACGGTCGAGGCCGAGACGCGCCCCGTAAAGTTTCCAGCGAGGATGAGAACGATTTTGCCGTTCACGCTGCTCGCATCGACCTCCGGGGTCGCGGCGGGGAGCGAGAGATAGAGCGAACCGTTCACGGTGGAGGCATGCACGTCGGCACTATCGCTCGTCCAAACGCTGCCGTTCACATCGGAGAGCGAGAGGCGCGCGCGAACGCCGCGCACGTGAATGCGATCGTTGGTGTTGGAGATTACGAGTTCGCTATCGGCAGGTACGCGTAGCGCTACCGATGCGTAGGCATTGGGTCGATACCACGTCGACGGATGGAATACGCGGTTGACGATCGACCAGAGCGAGGTCGAATCCGTCGGCTGATCCTTGAGCTCGACGACGAAATGCGCGCTTCCGGGCTCGCGCAAAATCTCGACGTTAGCGGAATCGGGGCCCGAGACGTTCGCCGTCACCTGCACCTGCTGCGTCGCGGAGCCGATTGCGGAGATGTCGCAGGAGACGCGCGCTTTCGAACAATCGAAGACGACGCGCCGACCTTTTGCGACCGAGGCGCTCTGCTGCAACGTCCGGTCGACCGATCCGCGAGCGAAGCCGAAGAGGGCGGCGCCGAGCATCGCCGCGAGGGCGAGGGAGCGTAAGAGCGTGCTGTGACTGGGCGTTGCGGTAGCGTTCATGTTTCAACCTCCGCCTACTGTACGCGGGGGCCAAATAAAAGTTTCAGGGGTTCGGGCGGGACGCTCCGCCCTGAAACTTTTTCCCACCGCCTCCACTATCTATCCCTATCTTCGCTACGACCGAAAGGATGCCGTGAAGTCGCTCTTCATTGCCCTCGCACTCGTCGGCTTCGCTTCCTCTCCCGCGCTCGCGACGGTTCCATCGCCGGCACCCTCGCCCACCGCCGTTTTCAATGTCGGCTCGCTGCACGTACAAAAGTTCGGGAGCGGGACGAGAACGTTGATTTTTATTCCGGGATTGACGTGCGGTCCGTGGGAATGGAGCGGAGAGATCGCGCACTTTTCCGCGCGGTACACGATCTATGCGTTAACGCTTCCGGGCTTCGACGGGCAAGCTCCGATCTCGGGAGCGCTCTTCAAAACGACGACCGACGATTTCTGGAAGCTTCTCGCACGCGAGCGCATCGTTAAGCCGGTGGTCATCGGACATAGCCTCGGCGGTACGATGGGTTTCATGGTCGCGACGCAGCATCCCCATCGGCTCGGCGGCGTCATCTCGCTCGACGGCCTACCGATTCTTCCCGGGCTGAACTTTATGACGCCGGCACAGCGCCAAGCGATCGCCGCCGCAACGGCAGCCCAGCTCGCAAAAGATACGCCCGCGCAGTTTGCGAGCTACGAGCGCACGACGGCAGTGCCGGCGCTGGTAACCTCCCCTGCGGACGCGCGCGTTATCGCAGCACGTGCGAGCACGAGCGATCCGACGGAAACGGGGCGCTGGATCGCCGAAGATATGACGCTCGATCTGCGACCGCAATTGCCGAAGGCGGTCGTACCAATTCTTTTCATCGCGCCATTCGACGCCGCGATTGACGGGCAATTTCATTTGACGACGCCGGATCAAAAACGTGCGTACTATCAAACGCTCGTCGCCGGCGCTCCCGATCTAAAGATCGACACGATCGATCGCTCGCGTCATTTTGCGATGTACGATCGGCCGCACGCGGTCACCGCCGACATCACACACTTCCTCGCCGCCATCTCGCCATGACGGTGTAGGCGGCCCGATTCAGGGGTTCGCGCGTACGTCGATCCGTCCGGAGAGCGATTGCAGCTCCAAGCGGCCCTCGTCGAAGCCCGCATCGAGCGGGTTGCGAACGCTCCCCTCCAGCGAGCGCGCGCGCACTCGCCCCCGAAAGCCCGCGGGTACGGTCAGGGCGATGGCACCGGTCTCGGTGCGCACGCGAACGTCGGGCCAGATCCCCGGAAGTAACGTCACGCTCACGCTTCCCGCGACGGTCATCGCATCGAGTTTCGAGCATCCGGCGACGCCGATATCCATCGCAGCCACGTCGAACGTACACGCTCCACGCAAGCCGCTCACCTCGTACGCGCCGCTTATGCCGGTCGCGTCGATCGATGCGGCGATCGGCAGGTAGAGCCGCGCGCGAAGATAGGCGTGCGCGCGATCGCGCGATGCGTACCGGTTATCGACCCCGAGCCAAAAATGCGGCGAACGCGGCGATCCGGTCACGTGCAAATGAACGAGCAACGCCTTCGGGCCCCAAAGCACCCCTTCGAGGCGCGCGTTGTTCTGCGCGGTCGCGATGATGTGGATATAGCACGCAACGAAGCCGCGCCCGCAGCTCACGCGCACCGCGGCGTCGGGACGCACGATCATCGAACCGTGAATCGGATAGCTCTTCGGAAGCGGGCTGCCCGCCGGTTGCCGCGGGGGCGGATGCACGCCGTGCAGCATGAAAAAATTTTCGAGCCGCCGCAAGAGGCTCGGCGGGTGCGTCGGCACCGGCGACGGGCTCGGCGTCGGCCCCGAGGCGACACCAACCAGGAGCAGCGCGAAGACGAGCGCAAAGCGGCGGTGAACCATGCGACTCTCTTCGCGGCGCGGACGCCGCACCTTTGCCGATGCCGCCCTGCTCGCCGCGGCATTTTTCTGCGCGTCCTCGGCGCCCGCAGCTGCGGCGACGCTCGGCGTCGTGCGCGAAGCGCGCATCGACCGCATCGTTGCCTACGTGATGCGCGACCATTCGATCCCGGGGCTTGCACTCGGCATCGCACGCGGAGGGCACCCGCTCTACGAGCGAGGCTACGGCGTTCTGCGCCCCGGCGAGCGCGCGCGCGTCCGAACGACGACGATTTTCCCGATCGGCTCGCTGACGAAATCGTTCACCGCCGCGGCGACGTTGCTGGCGATCCGCTCGGGAGCGCTCTCGTTTTCGACGCCGTTGCCCGGCGACCCCGAAGCGAACGTCCGAGAGGCGCTGGCGATGGCGGCGGGGCTCGCCGATTACGCGAACCTTCCCGGCTTCTCGCCCGAGCGGCGCGAACCGATCGCTCCGCACGCTCTCTACGCTGCGGCGTTGAAGGCTCCGCGCCCGTTTGCAGCCGGCACGCGCGCCGCCTATTCGAACAGCGATTATCTCGCGCTCGCGCTCGCCGTTCAGGAGGCCGAGCACCGGCCATATCAGCAGTTCCTCCAACAAAGCATCCTCGCACCGCTCCACGAACGCGCGACCGCAGTCGCCTGGCCGGCCTTCGAACCGCTCGCGACCTACGCTCGCGGAAACGTCCCCGCAGGATCGCCGACGTTGGGATTCGGCGTCGCCGATCTCGCCTCGAACGTTCCCGATCTGCTTCGCTGGTACGCTGCGTTTTTCGGCGGCACGATCCTCTCGCACGATTGGCTCGCGGCGACCCTGCCGCCGGTCGTGCTTCCCGACGGAGGCGAGAGCGCGTACGGCGACGGCTTACTCGCAACGCACATTTTCGGTCGCTCGGCTTGGCTGGTTCGCGGCTACGTCGCGGGGTATTCCAGCATCGCCGTGCATCTCCGACGCGACGATCTCGACCTCGTGCTCCTCACGAACGCGGACCGCGTCGATCTCACGCCGTTGGCCCGGAGCATCGTCGCGCGCGCGCTCGATATTCGCGATCCGCTCCGGTGAGCGCGCGCAAACCGATCGCCTGGGCGCTCGCCGTTGCGTTCGCGCTCGGGCTCGCCCCACGGCCGGTTCGGGCCTGGCAATTAATCGTTCCGCTCACCGGGCACCGACAAAAAACGATCGATCCGCGAACGCTCTTTCACACGCTGTTGACCGATTTTTTCCCGCAGCCCGATGGAACGACGTACGTGCAGACCGGCGACATTCCGGCGATGTGGTTACGCGATTCGGCGGCACAGACGATTCCCTATATTCCCTTCGTTCGTTATTATCAACCGGTTGCGTTGCGCGTCCGCGGCGCGATCGCGCGGGAAGCGCTCGATATCGATACCGACCCGTATGCGAACGCCTTTCAGGCCGATTTCCATATTTGGGAGCGCAAGTGGGAGATCGATTCGCTCGCTTGGCCGGTGCTCTTGGCGTGGACCTATTACAACGAAACGCACGACCGCAGCATCTTTACGCCGTCGCTGCACCGCGCGTTCGCGAAGATCGTCGCCACCTACGCTTGCGAACGCAAGCACGCGACCTGTAGCTCGTATCGCTACCCGTACAGAACGTGGACGCACCCCGAATACAATCCCAACGCCGGGATGATCTGGAGCGCCTTTCGCCCTTCCGACGATCCGGTCGTCTACCGCTACAACATTCCGCAGAATGCACTCGCCGTGATCGCCCTCGAAGAACTCGCATCGCTTTCGGGGAGCGGCTGGAACGACCGCGCGCTGGCGAACCGCGCGCTCTCGCTCGCGGAGCGAGTCTTTATCGGCATCGAACGGTACGGCATCGTCAACGATCCGCGCACCGGCCGACGTATCTACGCGTACGAAGTCGATGGCCTCGGCCATGCGAAACTCATGGACGACGCGAATATCCCGAGCCTACTCTCGCTGCCCTACATCGGCTGGTGCAGCACCGCCGATCGCCTCTACGTTCGGACGCGAAATTTCGTGTTGAGCCCAAGCAATCCATATTATTTCTCCGGCCTCTACGCCGCGGGGATCGGAAGCCCGCATACGCCGTACGACAACGTCTGGCCGCTCTCTATCATCACGCGCGCGCTCACCTCCACGTCGTCGCCGGAGGTCGCCGAAGCGATCACCGAACTCGCGGAGACCGACGGTAGCGCCGGCCTCATCCACGAAAGTTTTTACGTGAACGGTTGGTGGCGCTACACGCGCGCCGATTTCGGTTGGGCGAACGCTCTCTATGCCGAGTTACTCTTTCGTTCGATCGCGACGTTTCGCCAGCCGCCGATGCTGCCGTTCGGCACGCTCGTCGGGCGCCGACGCTTTACCGAGACCCCGACGCTGGTGCCTCCGCTCGTTCAGTTCGAAAATAGCGGAACGATATTCGCCGCTCTCGCCGCAGTGCTCAACGAGCGTCGCGCGAGCGACCAATAACGCGAAAAGCGCCGAAGATCGACCTCTTCTTCGAGCGTCACGAAGGGATCGTCGGGAACGATCGACACCTGCATGCGTTCGGCGAGCGCGTCGAGGCGGCGCCGAAGCGCGGGATCCGAGCTTTCGGTAACGACGGCGGCCTCCGCACCGACCTCGCGCGCGAAACGGAGCGTCCGACGAGATCGCCGACGCCATACTCCGAGCGCATCGCCCCGCCGATGACCGCTCGAGATTCGCGCGGTTGAATGCTTGAGAAAGAATTCGGCGCCGCTCTCCCACGCAATTTTTCGCCAACGAACGACATATGCGGCGAACCAGAGGCGTGCGCGATCGTGCAGCTAACCAGTCTCGCGTAATTCTTCGCCGAATGCATCGATGCACGCAAGCCCCGTCGCCCCGGCGGCGATATCGTCGGGGAGCGTGCGCTCGTAC
This sequence comes from bacterium, assembly GCA_021786705.1. Classification (GTDB taxonomy): domain Bacteria; phylum Vulcanimicrobiota; class Vulcanimicrobiia; order Vulcanimicrobiales; family Vulcanimicrobiaceae; genus JABEUX01. Next base: position 8,282 of record JAJYMV010000042.1, on the reverse strand, counting down.
GCATCGGTCGGCCACCCGCTCTTCGAGGGCTCGATCGCATTGCGAATCGCATCGCCGAGCAACGCAAGCACGCGCCGATAATAATCGTGCCACGCCAATCCGAAGAGAAACTTTTCGCGCGAGGCGATATCGCAGTCGGCACTCCAGGCACGATCGCGCACCTCGGCGAGCGAGAGGATACCGAAACGAAGGTACGCCGAAAGATGCGTGACGTTTCCGTCGAGGTACGGCCTCCGTTGGGCATTGCCGCCCAAGTCGAGCGACGCGAGGCGTCGCAACGCTTCTTCTCGGACGTTCGTAGCCGCCTACAACCGCGATCGCTCTCGACGCGTTGCAAGCGGAACCGACGACTGCTATCGCTAAGAGACTCGGGCTATGAGTCAAGGCTACTATCGCTATCCCACTATCGCAGGAGATCTTCTCGTCTTCGTCTGTGAGGACGACCTGTGGAGCGTCAACCTCCCGGGAGGCGCCGCCCGGCGCTTGACGACCGGTTTCGGAGCGGCGAGCTTTCCGCGCCTCTCGCCCGACGCTCGCACGATCGCCTTCATCTCCAACGACGATGGGAATCCCGAGCTCTACGTGATGCCGGCCGAGGGAGGCGTCCCTAAACGCCTCACCTTTCTCGGCGCGACGCTCGCGTCGATCTCGGGTTGGAGCCCGGACGGGAACGAAATTTTCTTCTCCGCGAATCCGTCGGCATGGTACGAACGCGAAATGCGCGCGTTCGCCATCTCCGCTACGGGAGGTAGCCCGCGCGAACTCGGGCTCGGTCACGTGCGCGCGCTCTCGCGCGCTGCCGACGGCCGTAGCGTGCTCGGTCGCAATGCCGACGATCCCGCGCGTTGGAAGCGCTACCGCGGCGGCACCGCGGGCGAGATTTGGATCGATACCGCCGGGAACGGCGATTTCGAACGCCTTCCGCTCCCCGACGGAAACCCGGTATGGCCGATGTGGATCGACGAACGCATCTACGTGCTCACCGACCACGAAGGCATCGGAAAGATCTATTCGTGCGCGCCTGACGGCAGCGATCTCCGCGCGGAAAGCAACGACTCGGAGTATTACGCGCGCTTTCCTTCCACCGACGGTCGGCACATCGTGTACGGCGTCGGCGGTAGCATCGCGCTCTTCGATATCGCCGAACGCACGACGCGTACGATCGAAATTGAGGCGCACTCCTCGGCTCCGCAGAGCGTGCGTCGTTTCGACGACGCCTCGGAGATGCTCGAAGATTACGAGAGTTCCCCCGCCGGTACGCACGTCGCATTCGTAGCGCGCGGACAGGCGTTCTCGATGCCGCTCTTCGAAGGGCCCGTCGTTCGCTATGGCGAGGGAAGCCGCTCGCGCATTCGACTCATACGTTGGATGCGCGATGGAAAGCATCTCGTCGGCGTCACCGATCGCAAAGGCTACGAACAGATCGCGCGTTGGAACGCGGGCGAAAACGGCGAACCAAAACTGCTCACCGTCGGCGATATCGGGCGACCGATCGAACTCGAACTCTCGCCCAACGGCGAGACGCTCGCATTTTCGAACCATCGCCACGAGCTCTGCGTCCTCGATCTCGCCGAGAACACTATCCGTACGCTCGACCGCAGCCTCGGGCGCCCGATCTCCGGCATCGCGTATTCCCCCGACGGACGCTTCATCGCCTACTCGTGGTCGCCGAACTCCAATTCCTCGATTTTACGCATCGTCAAAGTGAAATCCGGAAAGATCCACGACGTGACGACCGCGCTGCGCGTCGACCGCTCGCCGCAATGGGATCCCGATGGGAAATACCTCTACTGCATCGCCTCGCGCGATTTTCGCCCGCTCTACGACGCGCTGCAATTCGATCTCGGATTTCCGCAAGCGGAACGTCCGTTTGCCATCACGCTGCGAACCGAAGTGCCATCGCCGTTCGTGCCCCAACCTAAGCCGCTCCACCGCGACCACCACGACCATCACGATGACGAACGCGATAAAAAAGACGAAAAACACGCCGATATCGAGATCGATTTCGAGGGCATTACCGGTCGCATGCTGGCCTTTCAGGTTGACGAGGGCAATTACGGCGATCTCGTCGCCGTGAAGGGGCGCGCGCTCTTCACGCGCTATCCCGTTCGCGGCATCGCGCCGCAGGGCGGGGAGGACGACGAGCATTGCGGCGGTACGCTGCTCTCGTACGATTTCGAACAGCAACGTTGCGCAACGCTCGCGCGCGATGTCGACGAAATGCGCCTCGGCCCCGACGGACGAACCCTGCTCTACACGTCGGGCTCGCGCCTTCGCGCGATCGACGCGCTCGGCGATCTCCCCGAGGACGAAGAGGATGGGAAGCCTCCGGCCGAACCGGGCCGCAAGAGCGGTTTTATCGATTGCGATCGCGCGAGCGTTGAAGTGCTCCCGCAAGACGAATGGGCGCAGATGTATCGCGAAGCGTGGCGCCTCCAGACCGAGCAGTTTTGGGTCGCCGATCTCAGCGATGTCGATTGGGACCGCGTCTACGATCGTTATAAAGCGGTGCTGCCTCGCGTTCGCACGCGCGGCGAACTCTCCGACCTCATTTGGGAGATGCACGGCGAATTGGGAACCTCGCACGCCTACGAAATGGGCGGCGATCTGCGGATACCGCCGCAGTATCGGCGTGGATTTCTCGGCGCCGATTATCGCTGGGACGGCGAACGCAATGCCTATCGCATCGAACGCATCTATCGCGGCGATTCGTGGGATCGCAAAGCCGATTCGCCGCTCGCCGAACCGGGGCTCGAAGTACGCGAGGGCGATTACCTGCTCTCGATCGCGGGAACGCGCCTCTCCGCCGAGATCGCACCGGAGCGATTGTTGGTCAACACGGCGGGGAACGAGATCGCGCTCGGCATCGGTAATAAACGCGGCGACGAACGCACGATCGTCGTGAAGACGCTCGCCGGCGAGGCGTCGTTGCGCTATCGCGCCTGGGTGGAACGGAACCGTCGCTACGTCGCTGAGAAAACCGGCGGCGCAGTAGGTTACCTCCACATTCCGGATATGGGGCCCTGGGGCTTCGCCGAATTTCATCGCGGCTATCTCAGCGAATTCGACAAGCGCGGCCTCATCGTCGATATCCGCTATAACCGCGGCGGCCACGTCTCGCCGCTCTTAATCGAGAAACTCAATCGCAAGCGCATCGGCTTCGACGTCTCGCGCTACGGCCCGGTCGAACCCTATCCGCCCGAATCGGTCGGCGGACCGATCGTCGGCATCACCAATCAATTCGCCGGTTCCGACGGCGACATTTTCAGCCACGCGTTCAAACTCTACGGGCTCGGGCCCCTCGTCGGAAAACGCACGTGGGGCGGCGTTATCGGTATCAACCCCTATCACCATCTCGTCGACGGAACGGTGACCACGCAGCCGGAGTATTCGTTCTGGTTCGTCGACGTGGGTTGGAAGGTGGAAAACTACGGCACCGATCCCGATTACGACGTCGATATCGCACCGCAGGATTATCGCAACGATCGCGACCCCCAACTCGACCGTGCGCTCGAGCTGATGGAACGCAGCCTCGCCGCGCACGTCGAGATTCGTCCCGATCTCACCGCACGTCCCTCGCTTCGTCTCCCGGAGTGCTAAGCGCCGAATAGCGGTGCTTGAAAAATAGTCGGGGCGCTATGTTGACATAGCGTCTCGACTTTTGTATAACCTTGGTATGCATCCATCGATTCATTTGATGCCATCCAATGAATCGATCCAAATGAATGGCTGCAGTCATCCACTTTGCCGGCCAGGGAGGAACCAAGCACACCGTGAGTATCGATCGTAGAGCTGCCGCTATCGCCGCCGACTGGGCGACCTCGCCGCGTTGGAAGGGGATCGAGCGCCGCTATCGCCCCGACGATGTCGTCCGCCTTCAGGGAAGCGTCGTCGTCGAACAGACGCTCGCCCGTCTCGGTGCCTCCCGCCTCTGGGCGAGCCTGCACGAATCCGAGCCGGTCGCTGCGCTCGGTACCATGACCGGCGGCCAAGCGATCCAAGCCGCGAAGGCCGGGCTCAAGGCGCTCTACTGCAGCGGCTGGCAGGTCGCCGCCGATGCCAACGTCAGCGGGCAGATCTATCCCGACCAATCCCTCTACCCGGTCAACAGCGTGCCGACCCTGGTGAAGCGCTTGAACAGCGCGCTCGCGCGGTACGATCAAATCGAATCGCTCGAGGGGAAGGGCGGCCCGGAGTCCTACCTCCCCATCGTCGCCGACGCCGAAGCGGGCTTCGGCGGCGCGCTCAACGTCTTCGAACTTATGAAAGCGATGATCGAAGCCGGCGCGGCGGGCGTCCATTTCGAAGATCAACTCAGCAGCGAAAAGAAATGCGGCCATCTCGGCGGCAAAGTGTTGATTCCGACGCAACAGGCAGTTCGGCACCTCATCTCGGCGCGATTGGCCGCCGACGTCTTCGGCGTGCCGACGATCGTCATCGCACGCACCGACGCGATGGCCGCGCAGATGGTCACCAGCGATATCGATCCCCGCGACAAGGCCTTCTGCACCGGTGAACGCACCAGCGAAGGTTTCTTCCGCGTTCGCAACGGCATCGAAGCCTCGATCGCTCGCGGCCTCGCGTACGCGCCGCACGCAGATTTGCTCTGGGTTGAAACCTCGGAGCCCAATCTCGAGGAAGCGAAGCGATTCGCCGATGCAATTCACGCGCGCTACCCCGGCAAGATGCTCGCTTATAATTGCTCGCCGTCGTTTAACTGGAAACGCAAGCTCGACGACGTGACGATCTCCGAATTTCGGGATCGCCTCAACGCCATGGGTTATAAGTTCCAGTTCATCACGCTCGCCGGCTTCCACGCGCTCAATCACAGCTTTTTCACGCTCGCGCACGATTTCAAAGAGCGCGGCATGAGTGCGTACGCGGAGTTCCAGCAAGCGGAGTTCGCGGCCGAAGCGTTCGGCTACACCGCCACGCGCCACCAACGCGAAGTCGGAACCGGCTATTTCGATGAAGTCGCCTCGGTCGTGAGCGAGGGGCAATCCTCGACAACCGCGCTTCACGGATCGACCGAGAGCGAACAGTTCTACGAATCCGCCGTTCAAATCGCCGTCGGCGCGTGAACGTCGCAGCACCGGGCTTCGACCTGAAGGTCGACCTCGCTGAGGGATTCGCCGAATTCTTTCTTCCGCTCCATCGGCGCTTCACTCCCGAACAACAACGCTTGGTCCGCGCGCGCGCCGAACGGCTCGCGCGCGCCCATGCGGGCGATCTCCCCGATTATCTGCCGCCTTCGGCGGCGACGACGACGAATTGGAAGATCGATCTGCCCGCATGGGTGCGCGATCAGCGCAACCAAATGACGGGGCCCGCCGACGATGCCGAACTCGTCGTGAAGATGATCGACTCCGGTGCTCCGGGGATCATGCTCGATCTGGAAGATTCGATGGTCAACGAGTGGGAGCACCTCATGCTCGGGCACCGCAACGTCGTCGCCGCCCTGCGCGGAGCGCTCGCATACGACGATCGCAAGCGCGGCGGTAGCGTCGGCATCGCACGGCGCGACGCCGTCATTTGGACCCGCGTTCGTCCGCTCCACCTTTCGCAAGCCGGTGTTGTCGAGAACGAACTCGCGAGCGCTTCGGTCTTCGACGTCGCGTTGCTCGCGTTCTCGCTCGAGCTGCACGAGCTCCCGCACGGGCTCTTGCTCTACATTCCCAAGAGCGAGTCCGCCGAAGAAGCGATCTTCTGGCGCGATCTTTTCGCTGCGGTTTCGAGCGCGCGCGGCTGGCCCGGGAACGCCATTTCCTGCATGGCGCTCGTCGAAGCGCACTCGCTCGCGTACGAAGTGGAAGAATTTCTCTACAATCTGCGCGATTCGATTCTTGGCCTCAACCTCGGCCGCTGGGATTATATGGCCTCGCTGATCCACTTCAATCTCAACGATCCCCACTGGCTCTTGCCAGACCGCAATACGATTCCGCACGACGTCGCATTCTTCCAAAATCTCCGGACGCTCTTACCCCAAATCTGCCACCGGCGCGGCGTTCTCGCAATCGGCGGGATGACCGCGCTCTATCCCAGCCGCGAAGATGCCGAACTTAACGCTCGCGCGCTCGACGCGCTCGAGCGCGATAAACGCAACGAAGCGAGCTGCGGTATGGACGGCGCGTGGACGGGGCATCCCGACCAGAACGCGATCGCGGTCGCACAATTCCCCGAGCCGAATCAACTCTCGTTCGTGACCCCGGGCGCCGGTCTCCATCCCGATCTTCGCCCCGCACCGATCGGCGTCGGCGCGACGACGATCGAAGGAACGCGCGCCGCGATTCGAACCGTCATTCGTTACCGCAAGGGCGTGCTCGACGGGCGCGGTGCGAGCTTGATCGACGGATACATGGAAGATCTTGCGACCGATCGCATTTACCGACTGATGATCGCGCAGCGGCTGCGCTTCCCGGGAGCCTATACGCCGCGCTCGCTCGCCGATGCGTTCGACGAAGAGCTCGACGTCATTCTTGCGGCGCTCCCTCCGCAGAGTTCGCGCGAAGAGATCGCCCGGTATCGTCGTGCGCGTCTGCTCGCCGAGCAAATGATCCTGACAGGAGCCTTCGACCCCCGCTAGCACGCACGAGCCCGGGAGAGGAATGAAACTTCTCCCGGCGCTCGCGGGTAGCGGCGAAGATGAACGACCGCAGCCTTCGCTGGGCCTGGGTTGCCGCAGGCTTCACGTTCGTCTTCCACCTTCTTGCGAATCCGCACTACGGGTTCTTCCGCGACGAGCTCTATTTCATCATCTGCGGGCGCCATCCAAGTTGGGGATACGTCGACCAGCCGCCGCTCGTTCCGCTGATCGCCGCAGCCTCACAGCTCTTCGGCATCTCGCTCGTGGCGCTACGTGCGACGGCCGCCCTCTGCGCAGCAGGGTCGGTTTTCGTCGTGGTGCGGATCGTGACGCATCTCGGCGGCGGCCGTTTTGCCGCGAGCTTCGCCGCGCTCGCCGTCGCACTGACGCCGGTGCTCGCGGTCTTCGGCACGCAGGTCGGCCCGGATATGGTCGGTCTCTGGCTCTGGCCGCTCGCCGCGCTCTATTTGTTGCGCATCGTCGGCGGTGCGTCACCGCGACTCTGGCTTGCGGTCGGCGCGACGCTCGGCGTTTCGTTCGAAGGGAAATACAGCGTCGTCTTTTTTGCCGTTGCACTCGCGATCGGATTGGCGCTCACCAAAGAGCGGCGCATTTTTGCAACGCCATATTTTTGGTACGGCGCGCTCCTCGGTGTAGCGATCGCGCTGCCAAACATCGTATGGCAGATCGCGCACGGTCTACCGATGCTCTCCGTTCTCAAGGCCGGAGCGAGCGGCAAGAACGTCGTGTTGTCACCGCTTTCCTATCTCGTGCAACAACTTCTTCTCACGAATCCGTTGCTCGCATGGATCTGGATCGTCGGTATCGTTTCCGCGCTGTGCGCACCGTCGCTTCGTTGGCTCGGGTTCGCCGCCCTCATTATGCTCGCCGAAATGATCGTGCTCCACGGAAAAAATTATTATCCCGCCGACATGTATTCGATCTACATCGCTTTGGGCGCGCTCGCCGTCGCACGAGCGCTCGCCGTTCGCTGGGGGCGCGTCGCACTCGTCGCGCTCACGCCGCTCCTTGCGGCTTGGCTGATACCGGCGGCGATGCCGATTCTTCCGACGCCGCAGATCCTCGCATACACGGCGTTCCTGCGACATGCGCTTCACCTCTCGGTCGCCTCCGAAAACCACAAAATCGCTCGGCTCGGACAGGATTTTGCCGATATGCACGGCTGGCCCCGGCTCGCCGCCGCCGTTGCGGCGGTCTATGCCGCCCTGCCGCCCGGCGAACGCGCGGGTGCGGCGATCTTCGCCGACAATTACGGCGAGGCATCGGCAATCGAATTTTTTAATTCGCCGCAGAAATTGCCGCCGGTGCTCTCCGGGCACAACCAATACTGGCTCTGGGGTACGCACGGCGCGAGCGGGGAGACGCTTATCGCTGTCGGAAGCCGCTGCCCGGGCGGCGCGAACTTTTATAAACGTCAGCGCACCGTCGCGCACTTCTCCAATCCTTTGGGAATGCCGTATGAAGACGAGCTTCCCATACGGCTCTGCCGCAGCCCGCGCGGAACCCTTGGTGAGATTTGGCCGACCGTTCGCCACTATAATTAACGTACATTGCCCGCGCGGCCGGCAGGCAAATCGTCGCACCGGCGCGTAGGGGTACCGAGCGTCAAGGAGCGCCGATAGAATATGAGTTCACTCCGAAAAATCGGTTTCGTTGCGGCGGGCTTGCTGTTCGCCCT
>JAJYMV010000185.1:12309-14144 GCA_021786705.1 bacterium | reverse complement strand
TCGAAGTGGAAGCGATGGAGTTCGGCCTTCTCGTGAACACCGACGACTTCCGCGAAGGGACGAGCGCCTTTCTCGAAAAGCGAAAAGCGGCTTGGGCGGGGCGGTAACCGCAGGTACCCCTATCTTGCAACATTCGAGCAGATGTTCGGCGATCGAGAAAAGGGGGTGAGCCTTCCCTAACGGAAGGGGCGCCCATGTTTTCTACGCGCGCTCTACTGAGCACGATCGCCGCGTTTGGAGCGCTGCTCCTCACAGCGTGCGGTGGATCCAACGCGACGTTTCTTCCGTCGCAACCCTCGGCTCCGCTCGCCGTCGCAACGCCGGCGACGGTCCCTGGGTTTATCAGCGGTCTCACGACACCGCTTACCTTCAACATCACGATTCCCTCGCCGGGAGTCGGAGCCGTTACGGGGGTATCCGTCAGCGGCAACATTATTGGCCAGCCCGCGCAAACGGTCACTGCGCCTTGTACGCCGACTGGATGCAGCGTGAGCGTTCCAAACGCACCGGTCGGGCCGAGCGGTTACGTTATCAATCTCACCGCCGGGAGCACGCTTCTTTCGACGGCAACGATCGGCCAGTACGTGCTCTACCACGCGCAGAACGTCGGCTTGAGCTTCGGCGGAACGATTGCGTCAGTGAAACTCTCCGTCGAGCCGACGACCGTCAAAATCGGCACCCCGCAGACCGTGCTGGTCACCCTGCTGGCCTACGATTCGAACGGCAACCGGATCGTTGGCTCGCAGCCGCTCTCGACTCCGGTGCTCGTCACCGCTCCGAGCGGCGCCCCGGGAACGCTCCCGGTCATTCAATTTACGAGTGCGAATCAACGGCTCACCTTCGCCTATAACGGCGGATCGTCGGGCTACGGGGCGACGACCTTCACGGGAAGCGTCGGATCGCTCACCGGAACGGCAACGCTCGTCGAACACATTCCCAACGACACGGTGAACGTCAATGGGACGACCGATGCCCTCGGCGGCGATCAACGCATGACGAATGAGATGGCGGCCGCCTTCGGCGACGGCAGCACGACGTTTAGCGGCGCGGCGCGGCGCCCGCTCGCCGTGCGACTACCGCAGTCGGCGATTATCTCGGTTCGCCCTCCAAGCGGAAACCAAGGATCCCAAAGCTCCTGCGTCGCCTGGGCGACCGGGTACATGACCGCCTCGACGATCTCGGGAAACCGTTTCGGATACACGAGTTTCTTAACCGGCGCCGGGGCACCCGATTACACCAAGATCCTGTCGCCGGCATTCGTCTATAACCAAATCAACCGCGGGCGCGACGCCGGAAGTATGGAAGCCGACGCCCTAACGCTCCTCATTGCGAGGGGCGATGCGCCGTGGGTCAATATGCCGTTCAATCCAACCGATTATTTGACGCAACCTACCGCTGCGGCGTTTACCGCCGCGCTACCCAATCGCATCACGAACTTCACGCATATTCCGCGCACCGATCCAAACGGGCCGGCACAGATCAAAGCCTCGATCGCCGCCGGCGTTCCGGTGCTCTGGGGAGCCAATGTCGATCCCGCGTTCAGTAACCTCACGGCAAATGATATATGGACCGGCCCAACGGCGACCGGTGGCGGACACGCCATGACGATCGTCGGCTACGACGACACCAAGCAGGCCTTCATCGTGGCAAACTCGTGGGGCCCGGACTGGGCAAATCAAGGTACGTTCTACCTCGCGTATAGCGCCTGGAACATCCCCTCGAGCGACACCTTCATCGTCAATCCCTAGAACGATCTCGCTTTGAAAGAGCGGTAGGGGCGTACGCTCCTACCGCTTTTTCGATAGGCTCTGCAGCGCGTTACTCATTGCGAGCCC
>JAJYMV010000185.1:0-12299 GCA_021786705.1 bacterium | reverse complement strand
GCGAATATTCCCCTGCGGGTCGATCGTCACGATCGTCGGGAATCCCAGAACCTGAAAAAAGCCGCGAGAGAGCCGATCGGGGTCGAGCACGACGTGCCGCATGGCATGCGCGAGAGCAAAACGACGAACGACGGCGGTCGGTTCGCCGACGTCGACGGGGACGACTAACGCGTGCGGGTGCGCGCGCTCCCACGATTGGATGAAGGGAAGCTCCGCCCGACACGGCGTGCACCAAGTTGCAAAAAAATCGAGAAAGAGCACCCGTCCGTGCGCCGAGGCGATGGTAAACGGCGCGCCGCCGTCGAGGCGCGCGAACGCAACGCGCGGTGCCGGATAGGCGCCGGGAGCGTTGAGGAATCGTGGGGCTACGAAGAGCCTCCACAGCGCGAACAGAATCAGCGCGATCGCCACGCCGTCGAGAATGCGCCCCCACGGCACGCGACGTCGCGGGGGCGCTTGCCCGCCGTTCATCTTACTCGGCGGAGAACACTGCGGCGATCCCTTGCCCGCCGCCGATACACGCCGACGCCACCGCGATACCACCGCCGCGACGTTGGAGTTCGTGCAGCGCGGTATAGGCGATGCGCGTACCGGAGGCTCCGAGCGGATGCCCGAGCGCGATCGCGCCGCCATGCGGATTAAGCTTGCTCCCGTCGTCACCGAGATCGCGAAGGCAAGCGATCACCTGCGGTGCGAACGCTTCGTTGATCTCGACGAGGTCGATCCGATCGCGCGCGATACCGGCGCGCTGCAAGGCCGCGGGGATCGCCATCGCCGGGCCGATGCCCATGATGTCGGGTTCGACGCCGACCGATGCTCCGCCGAGCAGTCGTCCGATCCAACGGAGGCCATCCGCGCGCGCTTGTTTCACGGTCGTCAACACGACCGCCGCCGCTCCATCGGTGATGCCGCTCGCGTTCCCCGGCGTCACGACGCCGTCTTTGCGGAATCGCGCCGGCAACTTCGCGAGCCGTTCCATCGAGAGCCCTTCGCGCGGCCCTTCATCACGATCGATCCGTTGGGTCGTCCCCTTCGGCCCGGGAACATCGACGGGAACGATCTCGTCGGCGAAATACCCACTCCGTTGCGCTTCGAGCGCACGTTCTTGGCTTGCAAGGGCGAATGCATCGCACTCCTCGCGCGATACCGAATACTTCGCGGCGAGATTTTCGGCGGTAATCGCCATCGGCATGCCGTTATACGAATCGGTCAGTGCTTCCCAGAGTGAATCCTCGAACGCAACCTTCGCCCCGAGCGCGAAGCCGCTGCGAGCGCCGCGTACGACGTGCGGTGCCTGGCTCATCGATTCCGCGCCCCCGGCGAGCACGTACCGCGCCTGCCCGAGGGCGAGCGATTGGGCGCCCGAGAGAATCGCCTGCAGCCCCGAGCCGCAGAGCCGATTGAGCGTGAGGGCCGGAGCCGCGACGGGAAGGCCGGCCCGAAGACCGATGTGGCGCGCGAGGTAGATTGCGTCGGCGCTGCTCTGGATGACGTTGCCGAAGATCACCTCGTCGATAGAGGCCGCCGGAACGCCGCTGCGCAGAATCGCGCCGGTCGCCGCCGCGACGCCGAGGTCGGTTGCGGTCAGCGCCGAGAGCGCCCCGCCGAAGTTGCCGAACGGGGTGCGGGCGCCGGCAATGATGACGATGTCCTGATCTGATGGGGTACTGTTCATACCCCCCACTTCTGCCTGGGAAAGCCCCGCTCCGGCAGGCCCATCCCTCCTCTATCCATAATCAGCGCGCGTTATGCCGATCAATCGACCTGCTGCCTTTACGCTCGATGCACGCTCGCTTTCACCGGCGACGAAGACCGACCAGATCCTCGAAGCCTTCGATAAACTCCAGCTCGGAAATATCTTGGAGATCCGCGAAGAGGGCGACCCGCGAGCGCTGCGCAACGAACTCACCCAGCTGCGACCGGGGCGTTTTTCATGGGACGCACGCAACCTCGGCGGAAATCGCTGGACGCTGCGGCTCGAACGCATCGACGAGCATGCCGACGGCGAAGTTTTTCTTCAGCACGTCTCGCAATTCAGCGACGCCAAGGCCTCCACGATAAAAGAGCTCGCAGGCCAGTTGAGCGAGCGCTCTTTTAAATCTGGCGATACGATCTTCGACGAGGGCGAACTCTGGCCGTATCTCGGCATCGTGAAAAACGGTAAAGTTATTTACACGCTGCTCTCGCCCGATGGGAAAACCCATACCATCGGCGAGCGGCTCACGCACGACACGCTCAACGAAAGCGGAACCTTCGACGGCGGCGGCGCCACGACGCGCGCCGAAGCGCTCACCGACGCCACGATCGTCACGATACCGAGCGAAGCGGTCATTCACGCCTGCCGTAACGATGCCGAGCTTGCGCTTGGGTTTCTTATCGGGTCCTCGCAGGCGCGCCGACGCTCGATCGACACGATCGCCGATCTCGCCTTCGCGCACGTCTTACAGCGCGTATCGAAGTTTTTGCTCGGCTATGCCCGGACCTCGGTCGGCATGACGCGCGGCTTACCGGGTGTCGAAAACCTTTCGCAAGCGCAGATCGCCGCAGCCGCCGGCACCGTCCGCGACATGGCCGCACGCGCGCTACTCCGATTGAAAAACGCGCACGCGGTCGAGTTAGACCGCGGGCGCGTCAAAGCGATCGATCGAGCGCGCCTGGAAGCGTTCGCGCAGAACGTCCAGGCACCGCCCGTTTAGGAGAGCGCCTCCACCGCTTCGGCTTCCTCCGGCGCCTGCGCATCGAATGCCAGGCGCTTGTTTTTTGCGGCGGCATCGGCGAGCGGATCGTTCGTTATCGCGGCAGCGGCGGTCGGCTGCGGAACGCGGCCCGCAAGCGCATCGCGCCCTTTGCGCACCGAAGCGAGCGCTCCGCCGAGGCGCCCTTCGAGTTCGGCAAGCATCTGCTCGGCATAGTGATCGGCGCCCTCGCGCACCTTCTTGGCGCGCTCCTGCGCGTCGCGAAGCACCGCCTCGGCGGTCGCACGCGCGCGACGGACGATCTCGTGTTCGTCGAGTAATTCTTCGTGCTTCGCCGAGGCCTCGGCGAGGAGCGCTTCGGCGCGCTCCTGGGCATTACGCACCAGAAGATCGCCGTCGCGCGCGATCACCTTCGCGCGGCCGATCTCGTTCGGGAGCGAATCGCGAATCTTATCGACGAATTCGTCGATACGCTCGGCCGAGAGAATGCGATATCCGGCCGGCAGCCACATCCCTTCGTGGACGTAGGCTTGAAGTTTCTCGAGAACGCGTTCAACCGACATTATTACCCTCCGTTTCGATGCGAACGTTCGCTGCGCTTGGTCGACATCATTCGTAGCACGGGCTCGGGGACCAACCCGCTCACGTCCCCGCCGAGAAAAAACACTTCCTTGACGATACTCGAACTCACGAACGAAAAACGCTGATCCGACATGAGAAAGAGCGTATCGACGTCGGAGAGCGTTCGATTCATCAGCGCGGTCGCCATCTCGCTCTCGAAGTCCGAAACGACGCGTAACCCCTTCACGATCACGTCGACCTTCTCGGCACGCACGAAATCGGCAAGCAGGCCGCGAAAATGACAGACACGCACGTTGCCGAGGTGCGCAACCGACTCGCGCAACATGCGTTCGCGTTCGTCGAGCGTGAACATCGGGTGGCGCTTCTGCGGGTTGACGACAACGGCGACCAAGAGTTCGGCAAACGCATGCGATGCGCGTTCGATGACGTCGAGATGTCCGTTCGTCGGCGGATCGAACGACCCCGGATAGATCGCACGGGTCACGCGGCGGCGATCCTAGCCGTTGTCGGGTTCAAAAAACGCGAGAGCGACATCGCCGTAGACTTCTTCTCTGACGCCGCGATACCCCGGTATCGTCGGCAAAATTCGCTTCGCGCTGTGTTCGTAAATCACGACGGCGTTAGGTGCGAGCAGTTCGCGCTCGGCCATCAGGCGGAATGCCTGCAGCGGCACGGGGTCGGCGTAGGGCGGGTCCATGTACACGATATCGAAGGGGCCGGTGACGCGATAGAGTGCGCGCTCGACCGGGGCGGCGAGCACGGCATACCCGGGTTCGCGTAGGCCGAAGTTCTCCGCGGCCGCCTCGATCGCCAAGGCGGTCTCACGGTGTCCTTCGACACTCACAACGCGCTCCGCGCCCCGCGACGCCGCCTCGAACCCGATCGCTCCCGTACCCGCGAAAAGATCGAGAAAGGCGGCTCCCGCGATGCGGGGCGCGAGGATCGAGAAGAGCGATTCTTTGACGCGTCCGGGGGTTGGGCGGACGTTGGGGCCCTTCGGCGATTTCAGTTTGCGGCTATTGAGTGCGCCGCCAGTTATTTTGGGCATCGTGCTCTCTTACGGATTGGGGCGTCGAACGGTTCCATTCCAGGACGATCTATCATACTGCCGCCGCGCTACAGAGCGAAAGTAACTCATCGAGCGAGCGAATGACCGCGCTTGGTGCGGGAATCTCGGCAGGATAGGGTTTGCTCCCGCCATCGAACCAGATCGCGGAGAGCCCGGCCTCAAGCGCACCGCCGATGTCGAGGAGCGGGTCGTCGCCGACGTAGACGAGCCGCTTCGGCGCGATACCCATGCTCTCCGAGAGCCGCTCGAACGCCGCCGGGTCGGGCTTTCGCACGCCGATCTGCTCGCTGGCGAGAACGGGATAAAAAAAACCGATCTGCGCGGCCTTTCGCTCCTGAAGGGGGCTCGGCCCATTCGAGAGCGCGGCGATCTTCAGCCCCGCTCGCTCTAGCGCTGTGAGGCTGCGCTGCGCGCCAGGCATCGGCAGCACGAACTGCGCGGTCAGGTCGAGGCAGCGTTGCCGGAACCAGGACGACCAGGAGGCCCCCTCGCGCCCGCCGCAGCGCTTCACGAAGCGCTCGAGCATCGTGTCGAGCGCTTCGCCCTCGTTGCGATATCGCGAGAGCTCGTCATCGGCAACGATGCCCGCTCGGTCGAGCGAGATGCGCATGGGCGCGCCCGCGGCATCGATACGCACGATTAAATCCAGCAGGGCAACGCGTTCGAGGCGGTTATCTACCAGCAAGGTGTGGTCGAGATCGAACGCCACGCCCTCAAAGCGAAGCTCCATGGGAGGCAGGTTCGCCGCGCCGAGGTGGGCACCTCGACCGCCGCCTACAGAGCCGAGCGGGTTCTCACGCCGAGATCTGCGCGGATCCGTCACGCCGAGTAGCCGCGTAGGGCGCCCGTATGGAGGCGCGGCGCAGAGCGCAGCTCTCGATACGCCCACTTCGTGGGCTACTCGGGCTGACAAGGCGGTCGCCGCGCGCTACTCGGGCTGACAAGGCGGTCGCCGCGCGCTACTCGGACTGACACAACACCCACACGCGAAAAGGTGAGGCCCCCGCACCGTTGCGGTGCGAGGGCCTTAGAGGCCGGATCGTCGTCGGTCGCGCCTAGCGCGGGCCGGGCCCGGTGACGACGCGGACGAAGTCCTTCGGACGCACCCACTTCGCAACGGCCGCCTGCACCTGCGCGGGCGTCGTTGCCAGTTCTTGGCGTGCTTCGAGGATGTTTTCGTCGAGCGGCAAGCCCTCTTGCGCGTAGCCGAGCAAAAGATCGGCGACGCCGCCGTAGGATTGCTGCCGCACCGGGATGAGCCCCAACAAGAGCGCCTTGGCGCGCAACAGACGATGCGCTCCCAGCGGATGCGCTTGAAGTTGCTCGATGTCGGCGACAATCTGCTGCTGGGCCGGAACGATATTCTGCGGATTCGATCCGTAGCTAATCGTAAAGACCGAGCGATGCTTCTCGATGTTGAACTGCGATCCGACGTAATAGACCCACCCGTGGATCTCACGCAGATCGTGATAGAGCATCGAGCTGTAGAACCCGCCGGTCAATACCGTATTCGCCAGTTGTAGCGCGGCGTAATCCGGATTCGCACGGCCGAAAGCCATGCTCTGCGCGAGCGTCGTCGAGGACTGCACGCGCCCGGTCGCCGGGACGACGGCGGCCGCCGGCGGGTTGTTCGGCCGAGCGGCAAGATCGGTCTGCGGTTTCGGGCCGGAAGCCGTCCAGGAACCGAAATAGCGCTCGAGGAGAATCTTCGCGCGTTCCGGAGTGATATCGCCGACGATGGCAATCGTCGTGAGATCGGGCCGATACGCTGCATGGTAGTAGTTCTGCAGATCGGCGAGCGTCAATCCCTTGATCGATGCCGGCGTTGCGTGGCGTTGGGTTGGATCCCCCGCCGGATAGAGCAACTTCTGCAATTGCTCGCGCGCGAGGGTGTCGGGCGCGTTTTCCGATCCGAGCACCGCTCCGAGCGCTTGCTGGCGGACCACCGGAAAGACCGCCGCGGGAAGTGCGGGATGCAATTCTTCGTCGGCGAGGAGTTGCATGCCGCGCGCGACGTGGTCGGAGAGGACGTCGAGCGAGAAGTTCGTCCCGACGCTGACGTTCGCCGCGATTTTATCGAGCTGCGCCTGATAGGCGAGACGATTGTAGGTGGTGCTTCCGTATCCCATTAACGTCGCGAGCACGTCGCCGACCCCGGATTGGCCTTTGGGCTCCTGAAGAACCGGGGTATTTTCGATCGAGCCTCGCAGGACGACCGTCTTGCTCAGCTTGCTCGGAACGACGATCGCGCGCAGGCCGTTGGCGAGGGTAAACGTCGTGGGATGAATCGTCTGCGGCGGAACCTTGAGGTTTGCGAGGATATCGTTCGCCCATGCCGGGAGCGCTTCGTGCTTCGTCGGCGGGATCGAATTATTCTCTTTCGCCGGCGCGCCGGTGCCCATCGAGATTTTGCCGGAGTTGCTGGGAACGGCGTAGGCGAGAATCGAGGTTTTGTACACGAGATAGTGACGGAGGACGGCATTCACCTCGGCGGTGGTGACGTGCTTGTACGCGTCGATCATTTGGTTGGGCGAGCGCAATCCTTGCACCGCGAGCGCCGTCGACCATGCGAACGCGAGATTGGCGATGTTGTTGTATTGGAACGATGCCTGCGCCACTTCGCGACGGATCGCCGCACGCACCAACGCGGCGGGCACGCCGTTCTTTTTATAGCCTTCGATCACCGCTTTCATTTCGGCGGCGATCGTCTGCGGCTTCGTGCTCGGCGCCACCGCGGCGAAGAGAAATCCACCGGAGAGTTTCGGGTGATTGTCGCTTTGAAAACCGGTAAAGAGCGCCTTTCCGTCGGCGGTGAGCCCGTAGAGCGCTCCACGCTGAGAGTTTAGGACATCCGAAGCGATCACCGATGCGGCGTACGCCTTGCTGTCGTAGCCGGGGAAGCGAAACGCCTGCGCGACGAGCGTATAGGGTTGGTCGCTTGTCTCGGAGATAACCTGCGCCTTCATCGGCAGCGGCGCCACCTTCGGGCGCGCGGGCAATTTGGCCGCGGGGATCGAGCCGAAGAGCTTTTTCACCATAGCAATCGTCGAATGCGGATCGACGTTTCCGACGATAACGAAGATGGCGTTATTCGGATGATACCACGTGTTATAGAAGTCGATGAGTTGTTTGTGGTTGATCTGCGTCGAGAACGTCTTAATCGTTCCCAGCGTGTTGTTTCCGTATGGCGTCCCCACGTAGACCGCTTTTTGGATCTTCATCAACATGCGCGAGATCGCGTTGCTGTTATCCTGCGTGACCTCTTGTTCGATCGCGCCGCGCTCTTGGTTCCATTGGTTTTGCGCCATGAGCAGGCCGCGCGCGCGGGAGGCTTCGAGGCGAAGCGCCACGTCGAGATACTGGGAGGGAACCGTAAAGAAATATTGCGTCATTTCAGCTTGAGTGTCAGCGTCGAAATCGCCGCCGGTGAGGCCGATGATCTCGGTGAGCTGATTCGCCGAAATCGTCTTGCTGCCGCGGAACATCATGTGTTCGGTCGCGTGCGCGAGACCGTCGAGCGGCTCTTCGTTCGAGCCGACTTTGTAATTCATCATCGTCGTGACGACGGGCGCGAGCGTATCGCGCACGACTACGACCTGAAGACCGTTAGAAAGCGTAGTGCGGGTGACGTTCGAATCGGCACGCGCTTGCCCGACAAGGGCGAACCCAAGGGCGAGCGCCGCCGCGAACGCGACGAGCGGGCGAGTGAATCGCACGATAGGAGGACTCCTTCAGTAACAGAGGGCGATGTAGTCTTTACTGCGGCCTTACGAAGAAAGTTGCAGATCCCGGAGATTTGGCTCGGCGACGAGCGCTGCGCGGAGCCCCGCGTTTCCGGGATCGCGCAATTCGGGGTCCCGTTCGAAGATCTCGCGGGCGGCCCCGGCCGCCGCGATGAAGAGCGCCCGATCGGCGATGGGATCGCCGAAGCGCATCCCGCTATGCCCGGATTGCAGGATGCCGCCGAGCTGGCCGCCGCCGCGCAACTCGAGATCGCGTTCGGCGATTGCGAAGCCATCGGAGCTCTCCAGTAAAAACGCGAGTCGCGCACTCTGCGGCGTCTCGTCGGGATGAACGAGCAAACAATACGAGGAGGCGGCTCCGCGCCCGACGCGTCCTCGTAGTTGGTGAAGCTGCGCGAGGCCGTAGCGGTGGGCGTCGAGCACCAGCATGACGACCGCGTTGGGAACGTCCACACCGACCTCCACCACCGTCGTCGCAACCAACACGTCGATCTCCCCGGCCGCGAACTGCCGCATCGTCCGATCTTTTGCGTCGGCATGCATGCGACCGTGGAGCAATCCCACGCGCAGCCCTGCGAACGGTCCGGCGGCGACGCGCTCCGCTTCTTCCACCGCGCCGATCAGGCCGGTTCCTTCGTCGTCGTCGCTCTCGATCGCAGCGCAGACGATATAGGCCTGGCGGCGATCTCTCTCGACGCGTTCGCGAATGAAGCGATACGCGCGTTCGAGTCGACTCATCCGCAGCACGTAGGTCTCGATCGGCGTGCGCCCGGGCGGCAATTCGTCGATCGAAGAGATATCGAGCCCGGCGAGCAGCGTCTGCGAGAGCGTCCGCGGGATCGGCGTCGCCGTTAAATGGAGCGTGTGCGGCGTTCCGCCCTTCGCGCGTAAACGTGCGCGTTGCTCGACGCCGAAACGGTGTTGCTCGTCGATCGCGACGAGACCGAGGCGAAAAAACTCCGTGCTCTCCGTCAACAGTGCGTGCGTGCCAACTGCGACGGTGGCTTCGCCGCTTCCGAGGCGCCGCAATGCTTCGCGGCGCTCGGAGGCGCGCTGGCTGCCGAGAACCGGTTGCACGGCGATGCCGAACGGCAGGAGGAGCGGCCCCAATTTTTGCGCGTGTTGGAGGGCGAGCAGTTCGGTCGGCGCCATCAACGCCGACTGCACGTTATTTCGCGCCGCGATCAGCATTGCGGCTGCGGCGACGAGCGTCTTGCCGCTCCCGACGTCACCCTGCACCAATCGATTCATCGGCACCTCGCCGGCGAGGTCGCGCGCGATCTCATCGATGACGCGCCGTTGCGCGCCGGTGAGGGGGAAGGGCAGATCGCGTTCGAGTTCTTCGATGCAGCGCCGTGCATCGTGCATCGCCTCGGCGCCCCGTTCGAGCGATCGCACCGCTCGCCGCCGGAGCGAGGCGAAGGCATGAACCAAAAATTCACCGTAGGCGAACCGCTCGCGCGCGCGCCGCGCATCCTCCGGCGCCTCCGGTGCGTGCAGCATCCGATATGCGCGCTCGATAGGCTCGTAGCCGTTGCGTTGAAGGATCGCCGGCGGAATCGGGTCGGGCGGCGCTTCTTCGAGCAGTCGCGGGAAATTGCGCGCGATCGCCGCGGCGATCGTTTTACTGGAGAGATCGCGCGTCGCGTGATAGATCGGTACGAGCGCGCCGCGGTATTGCTCGTCGCGTTCGAGGATGCGATAGGTGCTCACGCTGATGACCGGACCCGCGAGCGAACGTTCGACCCGGCCGCGCACGAAGAGTCTCATGCCGACTTTAAAGCGACCGATCGCGTACCGATTGCGGCCGAGCCATTTCGCACGAAAGAGGCCGCTCTCGTCGCGAAGGTCGACTTCGACGATCTCAATTGCACGCGCGCGCCGCTCGCGAACGGCAAGCACGGTACCGACGGCATTCTCTTCGCCGCCTCGCGCGCCTAATGCCGTAGCGGGCGTCGCTTCACGAAGATCGTCGTAGCGAAATGGGAAATGCTCCAGAAGGTCGCGCGGCGTTTCGATCTCGAGGGCGGCGAATGCGAGCGCCCGCTTCGGCCCAATGCCGGCGAGTTCGCGAAGGGTCACGTTTTCGCGCGTTGCAGCAAGTGCGAACCGACGGCATCGGGATCGATGCCGCGCGCTTCGAGCAGAACCAACAGGTGAAAAAGGAGGTCCGCCGACTCCCAAATCAGTTCGTTATCGTCGGGGTTCTTTGCGGCGATGACGACCTCGGTCGCTTCCTCGCCGATCTTCTTGCCGATCCGGTCGATGCCGTCGCGTAAGAGCCGCGCGACGTACGACCGGTCGGGATCGCTCGTGCGTCGAGCGGCAATCGTCGAACGCAGGTGCTCGATCGCTCGGCGAAGATCCCCGGCGAGAGCGTCGGGTTCGAGGAGACGATCGTGAAAGCAACTCGCGGCACCGGTGTGGCATGCGGGGCCCTGCGGCAAAACGTAATAGCAGAGCGCATCGCGGTCGCAATCGGCGCTCACCGCGACGACGTGTTGCCAGTTCCCCGAGCTCTCGCCCTTACGCCAGATGCTTCCGCGCGAACGGCTGTACAGCACCGTGCGCCGCGTCTGCAACGTCTCGTCGAGCGCGGCGCGATTCGCCCACGCGAGCGTCAGGAGTTCGCCGCTCCGTGCGTCGCAGATCGCGACGGGCATCAGCCCGCGTTCGTCCCAGTGTAAGGTCTCGGTTGCCACGGTCGCACCATTATGCCTCGCTCGCGCAGTTCTTGCTTGAGCCGTGGAATCGCGATGCTCCCATCGTGGAAAACCGAGGCCCCTAACGCCGCATCGGCGGCTCCGGCGGCGAAGAGCGCGGCAAAATCATCGACGCTCCCGGCGCCCCCCGAGGCGATGACGGGGATATCGACCGCCGCGCGGATCGCTGCGGTTAACTCGATATCGAAGCCTTCGCGCGTCCCGTCGCGGTCCATACTGGTGACGAGCAACTCCCCCGCGCCGCGCCGCTGCGCCTCGCAGGCCCATTCGAGCGCGCCACGGCCGCTGCGCGTCCGTCCGCCGTCGAGATAGACGTCGAACGCGCCGGAGGGGCTGCGACGGACGTCGATCGCCACCACGAGGGATTGGCTCCCGAAGGTTCCCGAAATCGCGTCGATGAGGGCCGGCGAGCGCACCGCTGCGGAGTTCAACGAAACCTTATCGCAGCCGGCCCGAAGGAATGCACGCACCGTCTTGAGGCTTTCGATGCCGCCGCCGACGGCGAATGGAATACTTAGCTCGGCGCCGATGCGAGCGAGCATCTCAAGCGATGCGGTTCGCCCCTCCACCGTCGCGGCGATATCGAGAAAGACGAGTTCGTCGGCACCCTCGCGTTCGTAACGACGCGCGAGTTCGAGCGGATCGCCTGCGTCGCGAAGGCCTTCAAAATGCACGCCCTTCACCACGCGCCCGGCGCGAATATCGAGGCAGGGAACGATCCTCGGTAGCACGCTCACCGCGTAAAACCACTCTGGAGTCCGCGCAGCAATTGCAGCACGGCGCCGACGGTCGGCGTCGGCACCGAGACGCGCTCTCCCAATTCGACGGTCGCACCGACGATCGGGTCGATCTCCATCGCGCGCTCGGCGAGAACGTCTTGAAGCATCGAGGTTCGCACGTCGCTCAAGCGCGCGGCATACTGCATCCGCTCCTCGATATCGATCTCGCCGACAACGCCAAGGGCCCTGCCGACGGCAAGGGTCTCGCCGATCAAGTGCGCCACGAGCTCCCGCGTCTCGGCGTACGCGAGCATCGGCGCGATCGAAAGACGCGTCAGGGCACTCACCGCATTGAGCCCGACATTATTCGCGAGCTTCGCCCAGAGAACGGCGCGCAGATCGACGCTCCGTTCCGGGGCCAAGCCCGCGCCGTGCATCGCGGCGATCAATCGATCGCAGAGGGCGTCGGCGCTCCCACCTTCGGCGATCGGCGCGAGCACGTAGCGCGTGCCGCCGCTCTGGACGATGCTACCCGGCGCCTCGATGTGCCCGGAAACGTGAACGACGCCGCCGATCGTTCGCCGGTCGTCGAAGAGCGCGCCGAGGAGGCCGCCGGGGTCGACGCTTGCGAGCGGCGGCCGCCGCGAAAACCAGAACGGGACGCCGTTGTGGAGCGTGACGACGCACGCTCCACCGAGCGAGAGACGACGTAACATGTCGTGGAGCGAGGGAAGCTGGTGGGCCTTCACGCAGAGCACCGCAATATC
>JAJYMV010000022.1 GCA_021786705.1 bacterium | reverse complement strand
CGTCACGGCGCCCCGAAGGGTGCGGCGACCGGCGTCGCCGCCGTGATGCTGCTGCCCGGAAGCGGCATCCGCCGTTCGACAACCAACGTCGCCTCGCGCACGAGCGTCGCGGAACCGATACGGCTGCTCGCACGTACGCGTATCGTGAAGGTCCCGCCCGGGAGCGGCGAGAGCGAGAGCGAGATCTGTGCGGGAATCGGCGAACCGGCGGGCATCGGCAACGTCGTCGCAATCGCGGCTGGTTGGAGCGAGGAGCCCTCGTATTTCAGTGCGTCGGCGGCGATACGAAGCTCTTCGTGCGCAGCCGCGGCGAGCGCGTCGGCCGCTACCCCGCTCTGAAAAGCGGCGCCTTCGCGGACGAGCCCGGTGCCGACGGCGGCGAAGAGCATCGCCATCAGGCCCGCGGCGATCGTCGTCTCTAGCGCGGTAAAGCCTCGCGCGCGTACCCTCATGGAGGCACAGGTTCCCGCGGCGCGACGCGACGCGACGGATCGGCGTTCGTTCGCGAGGAGTGCTTGCAGGGCAAGCAGGCGCGCGCTATAGTACTCGTGGGCTATGAAGCGACTACTTGCGCTCTCGATCGTGCTCCCCGCCCTCGCTGCGGCACTCGTTGCGATCGCACTCGCCACTGGCGTGCCATCGCCGAGAACCAATCCCTGCGCGTTAGTGACGCGAGCGGATGCGCGGCGAGCCCTCGGAGTGCAGCCGCGCCCCGGCGTCGCTGCGCCCGCGAGCGACTATGCACCGCCGAATGCGCCGAACACCACCTGCGCCTATTTCGGCGCACCCAAGGGATACGTACGCGTCACGTATGTGGGCGACGCGCGCAGCTACGAAGCGTTTCGTAAACAGGTAGCCGGCGACGCCGTCGATCTTCATGGCATCGGGGACGCCGCTCTCTGGGTGAAGAGCGACGCGGAGATTATCCACGTCCTGAAGCACGGGTTTGCATTTACCGTTCTGCTGCACTATCAAAGCGATAACACCGCCCTCAACGACCCGAAGTCGCCATTGCCGCAATTGATTCAACTCGCCAAGGTTGCCGCATCTCGGCTATGAGGTGCGCACGGGAGGAGCTATCGTGAATCGCATCGTTCTTGCCGCCGTCCTCTCCCTCGCGTGTTCGTCGCTCGTGCTTGCCGCTCCAAGCGTTCCCACGCGCGGCGCGGTCAAAGGCGATATCGTTCGCATGAATCAATTCTTTCACATTGAGGACGATAATCTGCGCGTCGCGTCGATTCGGTGGATATCTCCCGGCGACTCGCTCGCAACGACGATTTCGAATCTCCCGCAGATGTCGTCGCCGACCGCCCCGAACGGCTATTTCCTGTTTACCGTACCGCAAAAAAATACGTCGAAGAATCCACAGCCCGCCCAGTATTTGAAGATCACGGTTTTTTATAAAGACGGAACTCAAGCCGACGACGGCGATGGCGTGCAAGACGTACTATCCCGGCGAAGGCGTAACCACGTATTTTATCATCGCGAACGTGCCGCAGCCGACGCAGCAAAATCCGATTACCAAGCTCATTTTGAGCGACCCGGGGATGCAGAACGCTCCGGGATATCCGAAGCTCTATCGGTTGCTCGACCCCATCGTACGGCAATAACGAGCCTTCACCCGCGCTCGGAGCGGCGATTGCCCCACTTCTGCAACGGCCGTTCGAACCAGTAGGTGAGCGCCGCCGCGATGCCGGTGGAGAGTGCGAACGCGAGGAGCGTAAACGACCATTGCCACTGCGAATCGAACTGCGGCGTTCCGACGTAGGGCGGAAGCCGATGGATGAGGAGTTCTCGTGCGATCATCTGATGGTAGAGATAGAGCGCGTACGAAATCGCACCGAAGAACGCGAACGGGCGATTGGCGAGGAGGCGTTGGAGCGGGTGAGGCGCGAGCAACGCGCCCAACGCGATGAGCGCGAAGGTGAGGGCCAAGAGATCGCGATGGGTCGCCGCCCAGACCGCCGCCCATTGATTGACGAAGCGAGAGGCGTAGAGCGATTGCAGGAGCGCGATGCAACCGATCGTCCCGACGACGAACGCGCCCGACCCGACGAGATATCGACGCGTTTCGCTCCAACGTGCGTGCGCTTCGAGAAAGAGCGAGGCCGCGAGCATGCCGAAGGCAAAGCAACTGAGGAATGCCGGAAGATCTTGATCGAGGTAGACGATCCCCGCATGCGAGCAGCACGCGACCGCATGCAAACGCCAGAGGAGTGAGAGCGCGATCAGGGCCGCCGTGGTCGCGAAACGGGCGCGCCGGAAGCACCACCATAGCAGCGGAAAGATCGCGTAGAACTCGACCTCGACGGCGAGCGTCCAGAGCACGCCGTTAATCGCACCGGCGCTCTGCGGAAACCAGGTGTGAATGAAGAGCAGATGCGTGAGGAGATCGGGAACGGCTCCCGCACCGCCCTGCAGTGCCGCGTATCCGATCGCATAGGCGACGGCGATGGAGAGCAGATAGGAGGGCACGATCTTCCAAAATCTGCGGAGATAAAAATGCCGCCACGAAGGCGGCGGCGTTCC
>JAJYMV010000058.1 GCA_021786705.1 bacterium | reverse complement strand
CGCTTCGCGCCGATGGGTGGTGGCTACGCGATACGATCATTTGGCACAAGCCGAATCCCATGCCGAGTAGCGTTCGAGATCGCACAACGCCAGCGCACGAGTACATATTTTTGTTGACGAAAAGCGCACGGTATTTCTACGATCAGCACGCAATTCGCGAGCCGCTCGCCAAATCGTCGCAGGCGCGACTCGCGCAGGATGTTGCGTCACAGAACGGATCATCCAGAGCGAACGGTGGGAAGAAAACCAACGGAACAATGAAGGTCGATAATGCCACTTACTCTGGTCGTGCATGGGAACCAGGGGTGCGCCGAACCCAAAGAGGCCTAAACGGCGAACAGGTTCATCCAGAAGGTGTTAACCACACTCTTGGCTCTCCGTTCATTGGCGCGAACGCGCGTAGCGTGTGGAGTATCGCGACCGCAGGCTATAGGGGCGCGCACTTCGCCGTTATGCCGCGTGAACTCGTGCGCCGATGCGTCCTCGCGGGATCCCCGGCTGAGGGTGTAATTCTCGATCCGTTCATGGGCAGCGGGACCGTCGCAGAGGTCGCACTTCCGATCTGCCGCTCGTATGTCGGTTACGAAATCAATCCCGAGTATCGCATTCTAATCGACGAGCGCCTAGGTATCTTCGCCTCAGTAAGTGGAGATGCACGATGAATCGCCCATCGACGCGCATTCGCTCTGCGGGAGGAGCGCGAATCGCGATTAGGGTGGTGAGCCTCTTTTGCGGGATGGGCAACGCCGATGCGGCGCTCTACGACGCGGCAGAAGAGCTCGGCATCGAGGTGCACGTCGTTGCGGCGTTTGATTCGTGGCCGAAAGCCGTCGAGGTCTACAACGCCAACCTCCCGCCCGTCGCACAGGTGGCCGACGTAAAAAGCCTGCAACGCTCCGACCTGCCTCCGCATGATTTGGTGATCGGCGGTCCTCCGTGCCAGCCCTTTAGCAGCGCCGGTAAACGCAAGGGGCACGATGACCCGCGCAACTGCCTCCCGCATTTCGTGCGGTTAGCAGCAGTCAACGAACCGAACGGCCCCGCATGGATCATGGAGAACGTCGTGGCGCGGCTGATAAATGCTCCGTGGAGTGAAAGACTCTGCGCGGCGGACTACGGTGACGTAACGAGCCGCAAGCGGTGGTTTTATAGCAGCTATCTGCTGCATGTTGTCAAGACGCCTGGAGCGCGGAGGATTCGCGATATTCGCGACCACGACGAGGATCGCCGCGTGCTCTGCAAGCGCGCAGGGTGCAAAGCCGGGGCGCATACGCACTACGACGATGCGCTCGATACACTCGATACGCTCCAGGCTCATTCATGGCATGGTCACGACATACGCGGAAGCGGGAAGTTGCTTGAAATCATCACGCATCGCCCGCGCACGAATGAGCAGGGCGTCGAACCTTACGCGACGATCGCGCCGAACGACGGCGTGTTTGGGTCGCTCACCGCCGATGCTCCGCGAGCGTATAGCGGCGAATCCGTTACGATCGTCGTCCGCACGGGCGACACGGGAAACGACGCTCGAGAAATCCGCGACGACGATATGCTGCCGTCGCTAACGGCGAAGTCGAACAATAACTGCAACATGACGAACGCCGCGCTCCGACTCGGACTACGCGGCAACTCGACCGCGCCGACCGCGACGGCTTTCGATAACGACGAAGTGCTCGGTTCGCTTCTTGCAAACTCGTGCAACGGCAACAGAACGAGCGAGCTCGTCGGATACCGCAATCCCTCGCTGCTCGAAATGGCCCGCGCTCACAGCATCCCCGACGCGTGGGATTGGTGCGGAGCGACCAAGACGCAACGCGGCCAGATGATCGCGAACAGTTGGCCCCGAGGCTTAGGAAAGGCCGTTTGCAAGGCGGTGCTCTCCGCACTCGTCGCCGAGCGATCGGAGCGTGCATCGTGACGAATCAAGAAAAGATCGAT
This sequence comes from bacterium, assembly GCA_021786705.1. Classification (GTDB taxonomy): domain Bacteria; phylum Vulcanimicrobiota; class Vulcanimicrobiia; order Vulcanimicrobiales; family Vulcanimicrobiaceae; genus JABEUX01. The sequence goes on along the minus strand of JAJYMV010000058.1, from coordinate 620 downwards.
GCGCTCCTCGGAATCACGCCGCGCGACCGCCGAATCTTCGACGCCGTTCACGTCTTTCGCCGGGCGTGCGAGACCGAAGATGTCGTCTTCGGCTCTCTCAAGCAGCAGCAGACCTTAGAACAAATGATTCGATCCAGTATTCTTTCGGTGTACGGCGGTTCGTGGGTTACAGATCGAGAGCGAGAGATTTGCGCGATGACGGTGACCGCGTTTCTCGGGCGGCTCGATACAGAGAAGGCGAACGCATGGAAAGCGCTACAGCACGAAGCGCACGCCGCGAGTCCCGATCCCGACTGCGAACTATGCGAGCCGGATCAGTAAGGAGCGAACACAGAGCATGACCCTCGGCATCAGCGCGTTCATCGCGCTCACATTGTTCTCGATCTTGTGCGCGAATCGCGCAGAAAGGCTTCACCTCATGGAACTCGCTGCTCGCGATTGGTCGGAAGTTCATCCGCCAGAGGTGCCGTTCGAATGAAAACCCTAATCACCCGCATTATCGAATTGCTGCTGGTTGAAGTAGACCGGGAGGAAGCATGAGCGGAGTCCAATGCACGCGATGCGGGATGGTCGGCCCAATATCGCAGATGGGACTCGAATACAATAGTGCGCTCGGCGAC
>JAJYMV010000103.1 GCA_021786705.1 bacterium | reverse complement strand
GACGTTCGCGGAGAAGACCGAGAGCAGGGCGTTCGCGCCGGAGTTATCCTGCGCGCCGAACGCGTTCCCCGCGTTTTGCGCGACGCCGTCGATCGCCCCGGCCCCGAGCACGCCCAGGAGATATTGATTCGCCGGCGTCGTTCCCGGAACCGTATCGAGCGAATCGCTGATCGTAAAGCCCGGTTGCTGCGGCGCGCCTCCCTGCACCGCTCGGCTCGCCGGATCCACGTTGGTCGGGTCTTGAGCGAAAACGATCCGTTGCGAATTGGGATCGAAGGACGCGGTGACGCCGAGGTGCGCGCTATTGAAATGCGTCACGAACGCGTTGACGCTGCCGTCGGTCGTGCCGGTGTTATAGTTGAACGTCTGCGGAATGCCGTTGATCGTCACCGTCAGGGTGCCCACGAGCGGTGCGGTCGGAGGATTCGCAAGCGACGCATAGTTCGTCAGCGACGCGGAGGTATCGATGCTGTTATTGCCGGAGTTCATCGGAATCACCAGGCTTCCGGCGGCGGTCGAAGCGAACGCGATCGGCAGCTGCGCCGGATCGGTGATGCCGGCCTTGATGTTCCCCGCAGAGATCGGCAGATTCCCGACGATCGGCTGAAAGAGCGCCGCGCCCGGCTGTCCGTTTTGGTCGTATGCCGACTGCGTGATCCGATTCACCTCGTTCGCGAGCGAACTGGCGAATCGATCGAGCTGATTCCCGTAAACGGTGAGCTTGTTGTTATAGAGATCCTGAAGGGCGGCGAGCTGGCCGCTTCCCAGCGGAATCCCCGGCGCGCTCGACGAGGCCGGGGGCGTACTCTGAAAATTGATCTTGAAGGTCGAGGTGCCGTTGCTCGCCGTCCCGATCGTCGGCGCCGCCAGATGGTAGACGACCGTGTCGTTGACCAGCGCCTGGCCGTTCACGCTCACCAAGACCGAGCCGTCGGACTGAATGGAAGTCTGCGTAGAGAGATACTGCGAGAGCTGGTCGATGAGATAGTCGCGTTGGTCTTTGTACGTGTTCGGGCTGTCGCCCGCGGCGGTCGCCGCACGAATTTGGCCGTTGAGCGCACCGATCTGATCCAGGATGCCGTTCGCCGTCGTCACCAGCGTCGTCGCTTGCGAGAGCGCCGAGTTCTGCTGCGTGACGATGGCATTCGAAGCATTGTTAAGCGCGGTCGAGAGCGCCTGCGCCTGCGCGATGACGCTCGCCCGCACCGACGTGCTCTGCGCGCCGCTTCCCTGCGCGACGAGCTGGTTGATCGCGGTTTGAAACGCCGTATACTGCGCGCCGATTCCGGAGTTGGGATCGCCAAGCGTCGATTGCAACGCGTTGAGCGTATTCTGTTCGGTGCTGTAATAATTCTGCGAAGATGAGGCGCCGCGAAAGAGCTGATCGTAATTATCTGCATGGATACGCAAAATCTGTTGCACGAGCACGCCGTCGCCGACGGTTCCCTGCGAATGCGTCGGTGAGAACGGTGACCCGGCGATCGGCGGAGCCTCATTAAGAATCACGCTCTGGCGCGAGGCGCCGGGCGTATTCACGTTCGCGATATTATTCGAGGTCACGCTCTCGGCATATTGGAAGGCGTTCAACGCGCCGCCCATCATGCTGAGATCGAAAAACGTGCCCTGCGGAATAAAACTCATGCTTTGCTGCTCACCAAGACGCTGTTACTCGGCGGAGCGACGAAGCCGCGCCGGCGATAGGTGCTCGGCTCGCTCGCAGCGCGCTGCATCGCCAAGGTCGTCTTGACCAACCGATCCATACCGCCCGCGATCAGCGCCTTGTTATTGTTGTTCGTAATCGTCACCCCGATCGAGGTGGTCATCAGCTCGGCGAGGCGTTGATTCATCTCCCACGCCAGCGCGCGCGGAGCGTAGCTGCAGACCTGCCGCAGCGTCATCGTCCCGAAACCACGCACTTGCATCGCTCGGCGTTCGGAGGCTGCCCGGGAGAACGTCTCGCGCGCCTCGTCGAGCGCCCGCTGTGCGACGGTAATCTGCGCGGCGTCGAGCTGGACCAGTGCCTTGGAGAGGGCCTGCGCTCGTTCGCCCAGGACCCGTAATGCTTCGGATTCGGTGCCGAGGGCTTGGGCAAATAACTCCCACGAATCGTTCACGGTCCGTTACTCCTCTTGACGTTCACTTTCGCTTCCTGCGATGCATCGGAGAGAACGCTCGCTTTGAGCTGCTCTTCCAACATTTTGGCAATTCCGATGCTTCCTGTTTTGGCCATCTCTTCGGCGCGCTGTTGGTCGAGCATCGACTGGAAGATCCGCTCCCCGTTGCTCTGCTTGCCGAAAATCGAATCGTGCGAGACGGTCTTATCCATCGCACCCATGACGAGCTGAAGGAAGACGCCCTCAAGCTGGGTCGCTGCCTGATCGAGGCGTTTCATCGCCTGTTGCTGGACGGGCGTTAGGGGCGTCGACGCCGCTTTACCGATCTCGCTCATTATTGTAAAACGACCTCCGCTTGTAACGAGCCGGCGCGGCGAAGCGCCTGCACGATCGCAATAAGATCGCGCGGTGCGACTCCCAAGGTATTGAGCGCGCGTACCACCGATGCGAGCGTCGCGGCACCGGCGATAAATTCGAGCCGCTTGCCCTTATTTGTCGCGGTCACCGTCGTATTGCTTTGCGTCCCCGGCGACGCGGTGGTGAAGGGCTGCTGAACGACCTTGTTTCGCGTCGAAATCGTAATCGTGAGATTGCCGTGAGCGATCGCACAGGGAGCGAGCTTGATATCGCCGCCGAAGACAATCGTTCCGGTTCGCTCGTTCATCACCACCATCGCGGGCTCGTCTTGCTGCACGCCGAGGTCGGAAGCGTCGGCGAGAAATTGCACGGCGTTCCCCGCGTAGGCGCGCGGCAAGGTTACGTGCACCGTTTCGGCGTCGAGCGCGCGGGCGGTACCGTATCCGAAGTGCCCGTTGAGCGTGTAGGCGAGATCGGCGGCGGTTTTAAAATCGGGGGTCGTCAACACATAGTTGAATCCGCTCCCGCTCTGGTTGGTAATCGGCGTCTTCATGCTGCGAGCGACGATGCCGCCGCGCGGAACCATGCCGACCGCAGTGTAATTCTGCGTCACGCTATTTCCCGCTGCGGGGCCCGCGACGAAACCGCCGACCGAGATCGGCCCTTGCGCGGTCGCATAGACGAGATTGTTCGCGGCGTGCAACTCGGTTAGCACCAGGGTGCCGCCCTGGAGCGTCGATGCATCGCCCATCGCCGAAACGGTGACGTCGATCTTATCGCCTTCGTGCGCGAAGGGCGGCAACGACGCCGTAACGATCACGGCGGCGACATCGCGCGTCCGCACGGCCTGGCTGCTCACGGTGAGGCCGAAGGACTGAAGAATATTCTGAATCGTCTGGCTCGTGAAGAGCACGGAGGTCGAATCCCCGGTTCCCTGTAGGCCGACGACGACGCCGTAGCCGACGAGCTGGTTCGAAGTAACGCCCTGAACGCGCGCGATATTTTTGACGAGCACGCGTTCGTAAAATGCCGCCATCGTGGCCTGCGGCGCGACGAGCGTCGCAAGAAACGCGAACGAGGCCAGCAGGGCGGCGAATCGGCGGAGGGCGTGGTTGCTGCGTGCGTTCATGGCTAGAACAGAAAGTCCAAGAGCTTGCGGATGAGCCCCTTGTGGCCCTCCTGGAAATTCCCCGAGAAGGTCGCCTGCACGTCGGCGATACGCGAGCTGAGCACCTGATCGGTCGAGTCGATATCCTCGGGGCGAACGTAGCCGATCACGTGCAGAACCTGCGCGCTTCCATTGACGGTGAGCCCTTGGTTGCCTTCGATCTGCAGGACGCCGCTCGGCAAGACGTTGGTCACGGTCGCCATCATCGCCGAAACAAAGCTATTTTGACCGGTATGTTGCGTCTGCGATTGCACCTGCGATGAACCGCCGATGGAGGTGGGGATCCGCAGGAAGGCGAGCGCCAGGTTTCCGGTCGCACCGGGGTATCCGAGGCTCGCGGTCTTGCTATTGTTGACGATGTTCGAGCTATTGCTCGAGACGCTGAAATCGTAAACGACGTAGACGAGGTCGCCGATCTGCGAGGCGCGGTGATCGGGGCCCAACTGCAGCGGGTGCCCGGGCCCCGCCGGCGCGGGAGCCGGCACGTAGAGCGAGCCGGCAAGCGCGCTTGCAGGAGCGAGCAAAAGCGAGAGCCCGACGAGCGCGAGCGTGCGAATGATTCGGTTCATCGTCCATCTCCTCCGGAGAGATCGAGTTCGACGCGGTCCGGCCCGACGACCGTGCCGGAGAGCAGTTTATTGGTTTGCGGATTATAGAGCGAGACCTGATCGCCGAGTCCACCGCTGCTACGAGCGATGACGTCGGCGACGAGCGAGACGCCGTTGTCGCGAATGACGAGCACGCAGCTCATACCGGCGCGAACGATCTCGTTCACGAGCGTCTGCTCGATAGCGATCGGTTGCCCGGCGCGAACCGGCGCGATGATCTGGCGGCCGACGAGTACCTTGGTACCGTTGAGCGGAAGGCCGGTGAAAGGAACCAACGCCATCTTGAGGTCCCGTGCCGAGAGAACGGTGCCCGGAGCGAGATCGTGCGCCGCGGTCGCCGCCATCACGTAATGTTGGATGCGGTAGCCAACGAAGACGGTGCGCAGAAAACGTCCGTTGAGATCGATCGCGATCGGAACGTTGACGTACGCCGAGGTGACGAGCGGCGAGCGCAGATGCAGCGAGACGCGCCCGAGATCGACGTATTGATCGGAGAGCGAGGAGACCGGAAGATAGGCGATATCGGCGCCGTGGGGGAGCCGGGCGATTGCAGTGCGAGCGAGCGCCGTCAGTTCGGCGGCGGGAATGCGCTGCGCGTGGGAATATGCCGCCGCTGCCGGTCGCGCATGGATGACCGACAGTAGCAGCATACACCCAACGAGCATGGTGCGCACGTTTGTTACTGCACCAAGTTATTCGCCGTCTGAAGCATCTGATCCGAGGCAGTGATCGCCTTGGAGTTCGCTTCAAACGCGCGTTGCGATACGATCATATTCACGATTTCGTTAACGACCTGGACGTTCGAGTTCTCCAGGTAGCCGCTCTGGAGCGAGCCGGCACCGTTGAGTTCGGGCTGGGTGACCACCGGAGGGCCGCTCGCCGCGGTCTGCGTGTAAATGTTCTGCCCGCCGATCGGTGAGAGGCCGGCGTTGTTGACAAATCGCGCGAGCGTCAGTTGCCCGAGTTGCTGCGGGATCGCGCTACCGGGAACGAGCGCGGTGACCGTGCCGTCCTGTCCGATCTGCACCGAGGTCGCGTTCGCCGGGATCGTGATCTGCGGCTGAACGAAATATCCGTCGGCGGTGACGATCGCACCGTTGGCATCGACCTTGAAAGACCCGTCGCGCGTGTACCCGGTCGTGCCGTCGGGAAGCGTCACTTGGAAAAATCCATCGCCCTCGATCGCAACGTCGAGCGGGTTACCGGTCTGTTGCAACGAGCCTTGCGTGAAAACTTTCTCCGAGGAGCCGACCTTCACGCCGAGGCCGACCTGCTGACCGACCGGAACGATCGAAGCGCCGATCGGCGCGCCCGGTGCTTGGATTTGCTGGTAGACCAGATCCTGAAAGTGCGCGACGTTGCGACGAAAACCCGTGGTATCGACGTTCGCTAAGTTGTTGGAGATCGTGTCCATATTGTATTGCTGGGCGATCATCCCGCTGGCGGCCGTATAGAGCGCTCGCATCATGGTAGAAGTTTCCTCTCTCCGTTATGCCGTAGTGCCGACGTCTTGAATCGCCAGCTGGGTAGCTTGATCTTGCATTTTGACCGATTTGGAGTTCGAATCGAACCAGCGCTCGGCGACGATAAGATCGACCATCGAGCGAACGACGTTGGAGTTGCTCTTCTCGAGCGATCCTTGAATGACCGTCGCATTCGCCGTCGCTTGCGGTTGTGCGTTGCCGGTATCGACGAACAGATTGTTGCCCTGCTTGCGCAGATCGACGATATTGTTAAAACGCGTCAGCGCGAGGCGATCGATCGTGAGGCCGTTCTGCGAAACGGTGCCGTCGGGACCGACGGTGACCGCACCCAACTGTTGCTGCACCTGAATCGGGCCGTTCTGGCCGAGGACGTTGTTCCCGTCCATCGTCACCAAATAGCCGTTCGGGTTGACCGTGAACTGGCCGTCGCGCGTGTACCGCACGCCCTGGGGCGTCTGCACGTTAAAAAACGCGTTCGTTCCGCCGAGTGCGAGATCGTACGGGTTTCCGGTTGCCTGTAAGGGGCCTTGGGCGAAGGTCTCGGGCGTATCGTAGACCCAAGCTCCAGTCCCCAGTTGACCGACCGGCGCAGCGACCGGTACGCCCGGAAGGGCGTTCGTGCCCGTTCGCGGACCGGGATCGGTCTGCAAACGATAGACGTCGAGCGTCGGAGCGGATTGAATCTCCAGCAACGTCTGCTTGAAGCCGTTGGTATTGACGTTGGCGAGGTTATTCGCCACCGTATCGGCGAGTTGCTGGGCGACGAGCATCCCGCTCGCAGAGGTATAAAGACCGCGTACCAATACAAGACCCTCCGCACGGATTCGGTTTCGTATATCGTGGTCGAACCATCAATCGGTCAGGTTCGCCCTGCGGCCCCGCCCCCGTGCGAGAGGTCGTCCAGCCGCATCTTCTCCTAGTGCTATCGGCGAAAAAGGGGCGGGATTTTAGCCCGCCTCCGTGCGCGCCGATCCCGGCCGGCAGTCAGCCTCATCCTGCCCGGGGGCTGCTGGCGCGACTCAGTTCCCGGCCCCGCGTTTCCAGTCGCTCGGTCGACACGCGCGAACGAGATCGAGTGGCGGTAGGGGCCACCCAGCTCGCCGAACCTGCGTCGACCGAAGGGATCGTCGGTCGCATGGCGGATGCGCCGAACGAATCGCGGGTCGGATGTGCGCGCGCCGTACGCTGCGACGGGCTTTTCGCGCGCTCGGTTGCTTTTGAATCGCCACAAATACGCGTTTGTGGGCGAGCGCGCGGGAGCAGGAGCGCGCACCACCGACGCGAACGCCGCCCCGCGTCTGGGGGGACACCGATCCTTGCGCGTTTCCAACGTGGGAACCCGCAATGGTCGCTGTTTGCTTGCGGAGAGCGCGCCTCTTCGCTCCTTTCAGAAAGGCCCTTCTTGATGAAACGGTTTCGTCCGGCCGCGCTAATGGCGTTGCTCGTCCCCTTGATGTTTACTGCGTGCTCTGGAGGCTCGGGCGGCGTCATGCCCGGAACCGCCAGCGCTTCGGTCGGCCGCCGTCCAGCTAATACTCTGTCTGCGGCAGCGGCAAAACGGAGCACGGCCCATGTTGCCGTTACTGAAGCGTCGGTCTTTCCGGGTCTCCGCGCCGCCTCGGTGGTAGCGCCTCCTGATCCGCGGACCCCCGTATCGCAACTAGGTGTTGTAACGTTGCCTAACCTCGCTGGCCATGCTCGCATCGCGGGAATCCGCCCACCCGGTGCAGTTAAAGCGATACTGAACGGTAGCGTTTTCAATCGAGCAAACAATATTATCACCCCGATGGTCGGCGACAACTATCCTTGCCGCCCGCATTGACTCGTCAGAAATGCTACCCATGACTACTCGTTGCCTCACGCCAAATGTTACCCGCCGGGCTGTTCCGGCGGGAACGGAAAGGCAGATTGAGGCAAATCAGCATGGCAACACGGAAGGAACTGCTCGCGGCGGTGGGCACACGGTACCGGGCGGCATCGAGGAGGGAGAAAGCAAGGATTCTCGACGAGTTCGTGGCGGTGACCGGCTACCATCGCAAGCACACGATCCGGCTTCTGAACTCTGATACCGCTCTCGCGCGATCGAGAGCGCCGCGCAACCGTCTGTACGACGAGGCCGTAAAGCAGGCACTCATCGTCCTTTGGGAAGCCAGCGATCGGCTTTGCGGGAAGCGCCTCAAAGCGGCGATCCCGATCCTGATCAGCGCGATGGAGCGGTACGGTCACCTCGATCTGCACCCGTCGGTGAAGGAGCGACTCTTGCAGGTCAGCGCCGCGAGCATCGACCGATTCCTGAGCGAAACGCGGAGGCACATCGATGGGAAACGTCGTCGAAACTCCGGCATTGGTGTCGCCATCCGTCGCGCTGTCCCGGTGCGCACCTTTAGCGACTGGGGAGACCCACCGCCCGGATTCTTCGAAGTCGATATGGTCGAGCATTGCGGCGGCAGCAAGACCGATGGTAATTTCGTGCACACGCTCACTCTCACCGACATCGCGAGCGCCTGGACCGAGTGCGTCCCTATGCCGATGCGGAATCAGTCGCTGATCGCCGAAGCTCTGGACGTCGCCGCATCGAACATTCCTTTCGCCATGCTTGGTTTAGATACCGATAACGACAGCGCATTCATCAATCAGACGATCATCGATTATTGCAACGAGCGCGGCCTCGTTCAGACGCGATCACGGCCCTACCGGAAGAACGACCAAGCCTGGGTGGAGCAAAAGAATGGTGCGGTGGTGCGCAAGCTCGTCGGATACGAGCGTTTCGCCGGCCTTGATGCAACGCGTGCTCTCGCGAAGCTCTATGCAGCTTCCCGATTGTACATCAACTACTTTCAGCCGTCTTTCAAGCTGAAATCAAAGACGCGCGACGGCGCACGCGTTGCGAAGAAATACTACCCTCCGGCCACGCCGTACGCGCGCCTTATGGATTCTCTTCACGTAAGCGATGCCATCAAAGCGAAGATCAAGCAAGAGTGCGATACGCTCGATCCGGTGGCGCTTCTACGCGACATCCGCGCGGCTCAACAGGAACTCCACGAGATGGTCGCTCGCGCGACAACGGAGACCAATCCCGTCGTACCTCCCGTCAACATCCAAACGTTTCTCGCGAGCCTTGCTACGGCCTGGAAGAGCGGTGAGGTGCGCCCGACGCACCGACGAAAGACGGCAGCGTCGAGGTGGTGGCGCACGCGCAGGGACCCGTTGGCCGAGATTTGGCCCGCATTCGAACGTTGGCTCTTGGAAGAGCCAACGTTGACGGCAAAGGATCTGCTGGGGCGCCTGCTGTCAGCGTCGCCCGACGCGGCTATGACTAGGGCCCAACTTCGCACGCTTCAACGGCGGATCAAGGCGTGGCGCGCTGATCGAGCCAAGTATCTGGTCCTCGGTCGACATGCTGGCCAAAGTGCAGCGACGCGTGTAGATTCCGCGCTCAGCTGATCCTTGTGGAGTAACGGGCGGCGGTGGAAAACCAAGGAACGACCAGGAGGGACGACAACAACCAACCGGGTAACAATGTTACCTGAGGCAACACGACCGGCTACGATAGTTGTCGTCGGCCAATGCCGCGTATCTCGTGCTCGCCCAGGATATCGACGCAACCTTGATGACGCGCGATCGGCGTCTCAACGCGGCAGCCGAAAAATCCGGCATTCGGTGGGCACGCGCCGACTAGACCGGGCGATCTCGTTAAGGAAACCAACGCGTCGTTGCGTGAGCTGCGAGGTCACGAGGGTAAGCGTTGAGCCTTGCAGTCGACACCAACGTCATTATCGATTTCGTCGTGTGTGCTTACGCCGCAACATCGTGATTGCGGCGACCGGCGTCCTCGGCCGGGATTAGCTCACTCAGGAGCACCGACTGTGCTCGTCCCCGGATCACCAGCGCGGCGTTGACATCGGCATGACGAGCACCGCGCGCAACGTGTCCGCAGTGCGAACACTCCTGCGACGAGAATCTTGGGTTCACGCGAACGACTCTGCGCCCAGCCTCTTCCGCTTTGGCGAGAATCATCTGTTCAAGCAAACCAAACCCTGCGTCTAAAACGACGCGGTTGAGGCCCGCCTTGGCCGCAAAGTTGCGGCCGGGTGCCTCGAAGGCGAGTTGTTTCCAACGATCGGCAGATTTGAAGTGTGGGAAGCCCGGTGTTTCTCCGCGTTTGCAGCGCCGGAAGAACGCCTGCATCGAAAGATCGTCGATGCTTGCGGCGGGGTCGCTCATCTCCTGCTCGCTACCCTGGTCTACGCTCGGAGTGGCGGGCGCACCGCTGACGCATTTCAACCGCCCCGAGGGCGGAAGATCGCGATCGGCATCGAGCGGCTCGCCGGCGCGGTGCGCACCTACCTGGAGTGCTAGGCAACCTTTCGCGGGCGCCCGCCTTTGCAGCCGTTTTTCCGCGACGCGCGCGCCTTCGCGCGGCTACGAACGGCACCGCCGCGCTTACCTATTTCGCTCATCCAGCGGCGATTACCAAAGATGCCCTTGAGAAGGCTCGCGACGCCATGAGCAACGTCAAGCGATTCCCAAAAGAGCGTCGAGCCCGGCCCAAGAACCGCGACATTCGCCAACGCCTCGACCGAGGCGCTTTCCAACCCCTGCATGAGGCGACGCGGAATCGCCAGCTCGATACCGGATGAAAGACCGACGACGACTGCGTCGTCGCTGCCGCGATAGCGTGCGAATAGGGCTCGCGGTGCGTACCGCTCGAAGGCCTCTCCCCGCGCAATGGCTTCCTCGATCTCCACGTCGGTTACCTGAGCGCGAGTCTTCGCCTTAGGCATGGGCTTCCTCCCATAGTGATAGCAAGATTTCAGCGTGTTGGGCGGCAGTTCTTAAGACCTTTTTCACCTCCGAAACCGTCGCACCCCGTACCGCATCATCGCGCTTGCAAAGCCGGGCGTGCCGATCGGCGGTAAATTCGACGATCACTTCGCCACGGCCGATGAAGGCGTGAACGTGGCATGGGGCGTGGTCGCCGACCTTCGACACGAACAGGACGCCTCGGAATCGCTTCGAGCCCACCGAACCTCTCAATCATAATAACCTAAGCGTCGCTTAGATTTCAACCTCTAGTCGCCCCCATCTGTTCCCCGGTGCGTGCGAATCCCGTCATGAGCGAGAACCGGGACATCCGCCGTTCAGCGTTTGCTTGCCGCCACCGCCTTAAGACTAGTCAGACTAGTTGACAACGTGCGCCCCTTGCGCTTATCGTGAAACGCGTGAAGGAGGGCCGTATGATGCAGAAACGCCCTGATGACGACAAGACGTGGCAGCTTCAAGAGGCAAAGGCGCGCCTCAGCGAGGTCGTGCAGAAAGCCTTGGAGGGAAGACCTCAGGTCATTTCACGGCGCGGGCGGGACGAAGTGGTCGTGCTTCGCCGGAGCGACTACGAGCAAGCGATGCACCCCAAGGGAACGCTCGTGGAGCTTTTCAGGCCCGTTCGGGGCACCGGCGTTCGCTTCGAACGCCGCAAAGACACTTCACGGGGCTTTGAATTTTGAGCGGATTCCTTCTCGACACGTGCGCGCTCTCCGAACTCATGCGCCCATCACCGAATCCCGGCGTCGAAGCGTGGTTCGAACGAACGCCGGAATCCAGGATGTACGTGAGCGTTCTTGCGATCGCCGAACTCTATCGCGGGATCGAACTGCTCCCGTCGAGCCGAAGGCGCTCTGACTTGGAATCGAAGATTGCGGAGTTCATCGATCGCTTCGGCGAGCGAGTGCTGCCGTTCGAACTCCATGACGCGGCGCGCTGGGGAAGGCTCGACGCACAGACCAGTTCGAACGGGCGAACGCTACCGATGACCGACGGGATGCTGGCAGCGGTGGCGCTGGAGCGTCATCTCTCGATCGTGACGCGGAATACCCGAGATTTCGACGGATCCGGCGCCCCGATCGTCAACCCCTGGAGCCAACCGTAATCCCCCAGGACGGCGCCCCGCAACCAACCGGCAAGAAGATGGCACCCGGCGGCGAAGCACTCGCTGACGCCGTTCGCGCGGCGTTTCTGAGTTTACAGTTCGCAAGGAGAACGCTGGTGGGACAACGGTTAGTGGTCGGGATCTTTCCCGAATCGGACCCGAAAAAAATCGAAGCGGCCCTGACCGGGCAGACCGGTATCGACATGGGCCGCGTGCGCGTCGTGACGCGCGACGCCAAGACCGCCGCGCACGATGAATCGACGATCTCGTTCGTGCACGTGCGCGAAGCCCAAAACTCCAACGACTTCTCCGACGACATGACCCACGGCCAAGGGATGATGACCGACTCGGGCGGGACCGGCGTGCCGGGCACCAGCAGCCGCGGCCCCTCGCTCGGCGCGCTGACGCGCCACGGCAGCGCCGTGAACTACCTGGCGGGCGTCAAGATCCCCGGCGACCAGATCGACAACTTCAACGACGCGATCGGCGCGGGCCGCGTGGTGGTGCTCTACGACGCGAACGACGACGATGCCGCCGCACTCGCCGGCTTCAACGCCGCCGGGCTTCGGAACGTCAAAGCGTTCTAAAGCCGAGGGCCGCTAGGGAATGACGAGATTTTCTAGCGGCATAGCTTCGACTTCGTCGTCGTGGGCGATAATGAGCGTGTCACCGACGATCACCGGAGGCGAGACCGAATAGGGGCGTTTTGTTATGGCGAGATTGTTCAGTAATCCGGTTCTCGCATTAACTGCATACAGAATGCCCTCGGTGTCGCCGAAAATGAGAATGCCGTTCCTCGTTAACACGGGACTCATTTTCACCGTACCCGCAGTCCTGAAACGCCACAGAATTTTTCCATCTTTCAGGCGGAACGCGATCATCTCGTTCGCGGTCGGGACGGCCTGGTAGAGAATGCCGCCGGAAACCATACTAGCGATCGCCCGTTCGTTCGATTCAAAGTTCGTGTAATAGCCGGGGCGACTCACCCAGCGCCAAAGCATTCTTCCACTCGCTGCGCTATAGGCTTCGACGTCATTTTCGCCCATCGAGCCCACGAAATGGCCGGCACCATAGGGCGTGTCGACCGATCCCTCAGCTGCGATAATGCCGGATTCCATCGCCGCACTGCTGTCGGAGTTGCCGTAGGGCGCCATCCAAAGAACGTGGCCATCCCTCGCATCGACCGCGAGTAAATGCGAGGGGTGGACATATTTTGGCGAAGCCGCGCCGCTCACCGTAATAAAGGCCGTCGTTCCTTGGCTTGACGTGCCCGACATCGAGGTGATCCCGGGGATCGGAATGGACCAGATGCGCTTACCCGTCTTAACGTCGATGCCATACGCGTGACGATCCCCGTTCCCAAAGACGAGCGTATTCCCAACCAGCGCCGGCGTCGGCATATCCTCGCCGACCGTGTGAAAACGCCACACGGTGCGTCCGGTACGCTCGTCGAACGCAACCACCTCATCACCCATTGTGCGCCCCCACATGGGCGTCTGCGATTGGAGAGTGCTCGGAAGAACGGCGCTCGTCCCGGTGCCCACAATAACTAGTCCGTCGGCCACAATCGGTGTCGACATCACGATGTTCGGGAGTGAGGCCTTCCAACGGAGCCGACCGGTTACAACGTCCAATGCGAACAGTTTCTTACTAAAACTGTCCACGAAGATCGTGTCGCCTACGACGGCGAGCCCCCCATTGACGCGCCCGCCGGTTTTAAATGTCCAAGTCGTCGAAAGAGTGCCCGGGAAAACCGCATTATTCGCGCCCGACCCCTGGTACATCATCCAGGTGGTTGGGGTTTTGAAGGGTTGATGGCCGACCGCCTTCATGGGCTGCTGCGAGGCGCATGCGCAGAGGGAGGCAATCCCCATCCACGCGACGGCGAAGCCCCCCCGTGTCCGTATCGTCACGTGTCTTCCTTACCGAGTAAGCCTCCGCCGTCCTGCTAGACGAAATTAGATAACGATTAGGCGGGGCACGAGGAAAGCGGATGATCCGCAGGCAGTGGGCCGCAACGCTCGCAAAGCAAGGAATCAACCTTTTGGCCGCAAGGGCAGAGCCACGCCGCGTGTTTAGCCGGGGCGCCGATTACGAGTGAGTAGGGCGCTACATCCCTAGAAACGACCGACCCCGCTGCCACCATCGACCACTTTCCAAGGCGGACGTTCGGCAAAATCGTGCTGTTGGCACCGACAGCCACGCCGTCTTCCACGACGGTACTACCGACCTCCCAATCGCCATCTCGCCGGGGCGCAAAATCGGCCCCGGTCGCGCGCGGCCGCATGTCGTTGGTGAACACGACGTGAGGCCCGACAAAAACGCCGCGCCCAATGCTCACACCGTGGTATATACACGCGTAATTTTGAAACTTACAGTCGTCGCCGATGGCAACATCGAAGTCGATAAAGACGCCTTTGCCAACGATACAGCGTTTCCCAATCGCCGCACGCGTGCGAACCTGGGCCTGGTGCCATATGCGCGTATCATCGCCGATGGCCACCTCGTTTTCCACCTCGGCGGTTGGATGTATACGAGCCGTTGACGAAATCATTTCTTTACTCAAGACTCCCTTGATCGATGTGGCGCGTGGCCTCCTCCGCCAGCGCTAGCGAGGTAAGAGCTATGCGGGGGCTCGGAAGGGGCCCGCCATTCATAGCAGCGAGAAAAACCGAGAGTTCCTTGTGTAAGGGTTCTTCTCGTATGATGGGGACGTCTTTCCAATTGCCTTTTTTGTAACTCTCCACGGTCCCCTCAAATGTCGAGGCGATCGATATATCCTGGTGCGTTGCCAGCCGAGCCTCTTGCGTGATGTAATCAACATGACACGTACCGTGTTCGCCGAAGACATACAATTCTCTCATTTTTACCGGCGTCAGCCAGTTCGTTTCAATGTGAACGGCAATCCCTCCGGCATCGATCGCAAGCGAGGCATAGTCGACTCGAT
>JAJYMV010000012.1 GCA_021786705.1 bacterium | reverse complement strand
TGGGAAGGGGGGGGCACCTTTACATTAAGAAAACATTTCTCTCGCAACCGTTCAGTCACTTGCTACACCACGCGAATGCGTTCGCGCATGAAGCACCACAAACGCATCGCCTCCACCGTCACGCGATGTTCGATCGGACGGAGGGCGGCAAGAACCTGAGTTTCGTCTCGTTCTTCGCCGCACGCGAGCGGGCGGCGAAGCAGCACCTCACCGCGGTCGGTCTCCGCGCTCACGCGGTGAACGCTCGCCCCGACCCACGCGCTCCCCGCAGCGAGCGCATCGCGAATCGCATGTGCGCCGCGAAACGCGGGAATGGTGCTCCCATCGGGTACGGCGACCGAATCAGCGAGCGGATCGTGCGGCAGATAGGCGGGATGCAAGTTGAGAAGCTCGCGAAAACGCGCGACGAACGCGGCGTCGAGCAAATGCATCCATCCGAGCAGTACGACGCACTCGGGCTCGAAGCGCTCGACCGTACGCAGGAGGCGCGCATCGTAGGTCGCGCGCGGCTCGGCCTCACGCTCCCACACTTCGCATTCAACATGTCGCACGCCGACGGCCGCCGCACGTTGCGCGGCAACGGTATCGCGCCGATTCACCACCACCGCAGCGACGTCGATCGGTAATTCATTCCTGGCGATAGCATCGAAGACCGCTTGGAGGTTGCTACCGTTTCCCGAAGCCATCGCAACGACCCGCGCGCGCGGTTCCCACCAACGCATCGGATCGATACGCTCCACTACGCGAGCGCCGAGCGCCCGTTCGTAAAATCGTTCGAGTTGCAGCCCGCCGACCGCCGGAATCAGCGCGCGCCGGTACCCGAGTTCGCGGAGCCGCGCGCATCCTAACACCGCGAGGTCGGCACCGATCCCCTCTCCGCGCGCATCGGCAGCGACGCCGATCGGACCGAAGACTCCCGTCCCCGGGCGCGCTCCTTCACCGCGTAGCCATGCAAACCGTAGTCCTCGAGCGGCGAGCGCAACGAAGGCGCGCCGTTTCCCGCCGCGCGAGAGAACGAGATTCGTCGATCGATACGACTCGCCGCTCCATCCGCCGCCGAACGCGAAATCGATCCACGCACAGAGCGCGTCGTCGCGCTCGCGTTCTTCGATTTCTAACCCTCGAGCCTCGATGCGTCGGCGCGTCTCAGCGGCGATGCTTCCGTCGAACGAATCGCTGCCAAGATCGACGACGAGATTGGCGAGTGCCCTCAACCGGTGCTGCGCGCCGGGTGGATGAGCACCTGCGCTTCTTCTCCCGTCCGCGCTTCGATCCAACCGATCGTCTTCGCTCCCGGAACTGCGGAAACCGCGCGCGCGGCATCTTCGACGGGAACGACCAGCGTGTAACCGATCCCCATATTGAGCGTACGATATCGTTCTTCGTGCGTGAGCCCGCCGCGATCCACCAGCACCTGTTGAATTGCAGGAACCGACCAGCGCGATTGTTCGAGCACGGCCTTTACCTCGGGGCGCAACGTTCGCGGCAAATTTTCCAACAAACCGCCGCCGGTAATATGCGCCATCACTTTTACCGTTGCGACTTTTTGAATCGCCCGCACCGCCTCGTAGTACGACGGATGCGCGGCGAGTAAGGCGTCGGCGTACGTCGTCTCGCCGAACGGTTGCAACCACTGTTCGCGCGGAACGAGCGCGCGCGCGAGCGAGTATCCGTTGGTGTGCAGCCCGATAGCGGGGAGACCGATAACGGCGTCGCCGGGTTCGACGGTGGCGGGGTTCGGAACGGCGGCGCGATCCACGACGCCGACGATCGTTCCGGCGAGGTCGAAGTGCCCCGGCGCGTAGAGCCCCGGCATCTCTGCCGTCTCACCGCCGAGCAGTGCGCAGCCATGTGCGCGACACGCGTTCGCGCAGCCGCGTACCACCGCCGCGGCGATCTCGGGATCGAGTTTTCCGACCGCATAGTAATCGAGAAAGAAGAGCGGCGATGCGTTCACGACGAGAATATCGTTCACGCAGTGGTTGACGAGATCGCGTCCGACGCCGTCGTAGCGTTGTAACTCCGCAGCGATAAGAATCTTCGTGCCGACGCCGTCGGTCGAAGCGACCAACGCGCGCGTCGCATCTCCCGGCATCGCAAAAAGACCGCCAAAACCGCCGATCGCATCGAGTTGGTCGGGGTGCTGCCAGCGCCCCAGCACCTCCCGATACTGAGCGACCGCGGCGTTCCCGGCGGCGATATCGACGCCCGCGAGCGCGTAGGCGTCCTTACTCTCGCTCATCGGCGCAGCCCCGCAAGGGCATCGCAGCCCGACGACGGAAAGTTGGGTTCAATGGAAGGCGTTTTCACCTCGCCTTCTTCACCCACGGGAAAGGTTGACCATGCACGTTCTTCAATCATCTGATGCTCTCGGTTCGCTGCCATGCGCGATTGCCGTGCCGATTCCCTCGGAGAGTCCGCTCGCCGGTGTCGCAAAAGAGCTCGATGCCCTCCTCGGCGGGGCGATTGCCGATATTCTTGCCTCCGGTGAGTTCAAAGGAAAGGTCGGGGAGAGCGCGCTGCTCCACGCAGCGGCGCACCCCTTCAAACGCGTCTTACTCGTCGGCCTCGGCGAGAGCTCGACGTTCAACCCATCGGTTCTCGCTAAAGTCGCAGGGAGCGCGGTCCGCGCGCTCGGGAAGCGCGGCGCGACCAAACTCGCGATTGCGTTCCCGCAACAAGCCGCAGGCGACGAAGAACGCTGCGCCTCGTTTGCCGCCGAAGGAGCGATTGCCGGAAGTTTCGAGACCACAACCTACCAGAGCGCTCCCGAACGTGCGATCGCGGTCGGTGAGGTCCTCCTCCTCTCGCAAGGATTCAATGCCGAAGCCATCGCCCGCGGCCTCAAGCGCGGCGTCGCTATCGGTGAAGCCGTCAATCTCGCCCGTCGCTTGGCACTGACGCCCGCGAACGATATGACGCCGACGCACCTTGCCGCCGAAGCGACTGCGGTCGCCAAGGCGCACGGCATGGAGATCGAAGTGCACGACGCGGCGTGGGCGGCGGAGAAAAAGATGGGCTCCTTCCTTTCGGTCGCGCAGGGCAGCGCACAACCGCCCGCCTTCATCGTCATGCACTACCGCGGCGCGCCCGGCAGCGACCAGCTGCTCGCACTCGTCGGCAAAGGCATTACCTTCGATACCGGCGGCATCTCGCTCAAGCCGCCCGAGAAGATGGAAGAGATGAAATACGACATGTCCGGCGGAGCGGGCGTCATCGCCGCAATGGGCGCGATCGCGGCCCTCAAACCGAAAATCAACGTCGTCGGAATCGTTCCCGCCACCGAGAATATGCCCGGCGGGAAAGCGACGAAGCCCGGGGATATCGTTCGCGCGAGCAACGGCACGACCATCGAGGTCATCAACACCGATGCCGAGGGTCGGCTCGTCCTCGCCGATGCACTCGTATACGCACGCTCGCTCAAGGCAACGCAGATCGTCGACGCGGCGACCCTCACCGGCGCCTGCGTCATCGCGCTCGGCCATGCCGCGAGCGCTGCAGTCAGTAACGACGATGCCTTTGCAACGCTCTTTCTCGATGCGGCGAAGGATTGCGGCGAACGCTACTGGCGCATGCCGCTCTACGAAGACTACAGCAACGCGATGAAGAGCGATATCGCCGATCTGAAAAACACCGGCGGTCGCCCCGCCGGAACGTTGACCGCAGCGGCGTTCTTAAAAGCCTTCGTTGAAAAGACGCCGTGGATTCACCTCGATGTCGCCGGCACGGCGTACGTCGACGGCGAGACCGCATGGTCGGCGAAAGGCCCGACCGGAACGCCCGTGCGCGCATTCGTCCATCTCGCCGAGAAGATCGCGGGATAGCGATGTCCGCGCACGGCGGAAGCGATCAGGCGCGTCCCTACGAGCCGGCGCACGGACGCGCGGTACGCCGAATAACCGCCGGCGCCGTTCGGCGCCGGAAGGGCACGCCGTTTCCGATCGTCACGGCGTACGACGCGCCGTTCGCCGGTTTCGCCGAAGCTGCGGGTATCGACATTATTCTCGTCGGCGATAGCCTCGCCAACGTCGTGCTCGGCTACGACGAAACGACGCCGATCACCGTCGAAGTGATGATCCATCACTCGCAAGCCGTGGTACGCGGCACCTCGCGCGCGCACATCGTCGTCGATATGCCGTTCGGTTCGTATCACGTCAGCGACGAAGATGCGGTGCGCAACGCCATTCGCTTGGTTAAAGAGGGCGGTGCGTGCAGCGTCAAACTCGAAGGCGGAGGCATGGAAGCCGATCGTATCGCCGCGATCGCCGCGACCGGAATCCCCGTCATGGGGCATATCGGCGTGATGCCGCAGACCGCGGGGCTCGGCCCTGGTTACAAAAAGCGCGCGAACCGCGAGCGCCTATTGGAGCAAGCAAAAAAGGTGGAAGCCGCGGGCGCGTACGCAATCGTGCTCGAAGTCGTCGACAGCGAGATCGCCAAAGAGATAACCGCCTCTATTGCGATTCCGACGGTCGGCATCGGCGCCGGACCGCACTGCGACGCGCAAGTGCTGGTGCTTCACGACGCCTTGGGAATCTATTCCCAGTCGCCGCCCTTTGCGAAACGTTTTGCCGAGTTAGGCTCCGCGGCAACGCAGGCGTTGGCCCAGTACGCCCGTGAAGTGCGCGAGCGAGCTTTCCCCGAGCGATAATCCGCGCTCGCTCTACGAACTCCGCCTCGCACGCGCTCTCCACGGGCTGCCGTCGATGGTCTGCACGAACGTATCGAAGAGTTCGGGGTCGCTGACGCGCCCGCGCTCTTCGGCCATGAGATCGATGGCTTCGTCGTGCGTCAGCGGCGGTCGATACGCACGCGTCTCGGTGAGCGCGTCGTAACAATCGGCGATGAGAATGATTCGCGACCAAAGGGGAATCGCATCGCCGACGAGAGCGTCGGGGTAGCCCCGGCCGTCGAATCGTTCGTGATGGTGGCGGACCGCATTCACGATGCTCGCCGACGCGTGCGTCTCTTTCCAATGCGGCGATGACTGCGCCGCGATTATCCGCGCGCCGAGCTCGCTGTGGTTCTTCATGATCTCCCATTCGTGCACCGTCAAGGGAGCCGGTTTGAGCAAGATTCGATCGGGGATGCCGATCTTGCCGACGTCGTGGATGTGCGCCGCCTCACGCAACGCATCGATATCATCGCTGTCGAGTGCCATCGCGCGCCCCAACTCCTCGGCTAGACGGGCCACCTGGAGCCCGTGGACGGCGGTATGCTCGTCCCTCGCCTCGACGGCGGCGTGGATCGCTCGATCGACCTTCGTCACGATATCTCCTTACTAACGATCTCGAACCCGAAGGGACATCCGTATCCCCCCTCGCCTACGCTCGCGTCGCCGCAGCGATGCCGCCCTTGTGCGTTGCCGACGCTTCCGTCGAATCCCTCTCCCGGGCCGCTCTCGGGCGACGATCCCAAAGCACGAAAATCGCTGCGAGAAAAAGCGGGCATTGGGGAGACTCCGTGGAAGCAACCGCCTACGGTCACCTGCCGGGTCGAAGAGTACATCTTCGGCACCGTGCTGGGGCTCTTTGGCCTCGGGAGCAGCTGCTACTCGCTCTTGCGGATCTACCCACCCCCATGCGAGGCAAACGCGCCTCGCATCCAAGGAGATGTCTCGAATGTACACCGATGAAATGCTCACCTGCGTCGATTGCGGACGCACGTTTACCTTTACCGCAAACGAACAGCAGTTCTACGCGAGCAAGGGCTTCACGAATAAGCCGAGCCGTTGTGCCGATTGTCGCGCCGCCCGTAAGGCGAGCGGCGGCCGCGGTGGAAGCGGCGGCGGCGGCGGTGCGCGCCGCGAAATGTTCAAAGCGACCTGCAGCCAATGCGGCGGCGTCGCGGAAGTTCCGTTCCAACCGCGTGGCGATAAGCCGGTATACTGCCGCGACTGCTTCGCGTCGCGCCCCAGCTACCGCTAGGCCAATGTGACCGACCTCGCTCGGCGCCGTGTGAATCGCTTCGGTCTCGCAGCGATTCATATCGGCGCGCTCGCGGTGTTCATCCCGGGTGCGTTCCAATGGAGCGCACTCGCGGTTGCCGCAGCGATCGCCTACGCTACCGGCGCACTCGGCGTCACCCTTTTCTACCACCGAACGCTCACGCATCGCGGATTGCGCCTACGCAAGCCGCTCGAATACGTCCTGGCGATCTTCGGTGTCCTCGCGCTGCAGGGCGACCCCATCCGCTGGGTCGCGACGCACCGCAAACATCACGCCAACGCCGATACCGCGAACGATCCACACGGGATGGATCGTGGTTTCCGCTGGGCGCACATCCGCTGGATCTACCAGCACAACGATGCGATTCCCACCGAGGCGGAGATTCGGCGCTTTGCGCCCGACCTCTGCAATAGCCGATTCTACCGCTTCCTCGAACGCACGCACGTGTACATGCAGCTCGCGCTCGCACTCGTGCTCTTCGCGCTCGGCGGATGGACGTGGGTCGTCTGGGGAATCTTCGTACGGCTCGTGCTCGGCTACCACACCACGTGGCTGGTCAACAGTGCCGCACACTCGTTAGGCTATCGCACCTATCGCACGAAGGATCTCTCCACCAATTGCTGGTGGGTCGCACTCCTCTCGTGGGGTGAAGGCTGGCATAACAACCATCACGCCTTCCCCTTCTCCGCGCGCCACGGTCTGCGTTGGTTCGAATTCGATCCGACGTGGCTCAACGTACGCTTTCTTGCCTTCCTCCGGCTCGCCGACCACATCAAGATCCCGGCGGCGAGTTCGATCGCGCGCAACCTCCAGCCGGAGCGTTAGTTCTGCCGCACTCGCCGCTCCGTCAGGAGCGCGTGAGTGCGTGCGGTCCGCGCTCGTGCACGGCAGGCTCGGTCGGATAGACGCCGGTCAGACATCCCAAACACATCTCTTCGCGTTTGCGTCCGGTCGAGGCGATCAGTCCGTCGAGCGAGAGATACCCTAGCGAATCGGCACCGGTCTTCGCGCGAATTTCATCGACGCTATAATTGGCGGCGATGAGTTCGTCGTAGGTCGCCATATCGACGCCGAGATAGCACGGGTGGAGAATCGGCGGCGAAGTAATGCGCAAGTGCACCTCGCGCGCACCCGCCTCGCGTAACAGGGCGACGATACGCGGCGTCGTGGTACCCCGAACGATCGAATCGTCGACCACCACGACGCGTTGGCCGCGCAGGTTTTCGACGACCGGATTGAACTTTAAATGCACGCCGCGCGAACGCATCGATTGGTCGGGGCTAATAAAAGTTCGCCCGATATATCGATTCTTAATCAGACCTTCGATATACGGCAGCCCGCTCTCGGTGGCATATCCGATGCCGCCGGGAACGGCGGAATCGGGGACGGCCATAACGCAGTCGGCGTCGACGGGATGCTCGCGCGCGAGAGCGCGCCCCATTTCGTGACGCGCCATGTAGATGGAACGATTGTCGAGCTTCGAATCGGGGCGCGCGAAATAAATGTATTCGAACATACAGAGCGCGGGAAACTCATCGGGCGCGTGGACGTGGTGGGAGGTGAGCCCATCGCGCGTTACATGCACCACCTCGCCCGCCTCGATCTCGCGAAGATAGCGAGCGCCGACCGTCGCCAGCGCGCAGGATTCGCTTGCGACGACGTAGCCGCCGTCGTCGAAGGTGCCCAAGCAGAGCGGACGGACGCCCCACGGGTCGCGAAATGCGTAGAGCTCGCTCTCCGAACAGAGAACGATCGAATACGCGCCGCGCGCCCGCTGAATCGCCGCTTCGATGCGCTCGATCATCGTGCCCGAACCCTCGACGAGCAGTTTCGCGAGCACCTCGGTATCCGAGGAAGCCTGCATGATCGTTCCGGCCGGCAAGGCGGCGCGCAGTTCGTCGGTGTTGGTGAGGTTCCCGTTATGCGCCAGCGCGAATTCGCCGATATCGGTGCGTTCGAGCAGCGGTTGCGCGTTTACGACGATCGAAGAGCCGGTCGTCGAATACCGCGTATGCCCGACGGCGAGATGGCCGCTGAGTTGCGCGAGAATCTCTTCGTCGAAAATCGCTCCGAGCAACCCCATCTCTTTATGCGAGCGGAGCGTTCCCCCATCGCCGGCGGCGATCCCCGCCGATTCCTGGCCGCGATGTTGGAGCGCGTACAGCCCGAAATATGCGAGCCGCGCCGCGTCACGACCGGGGGCGAAGAGACCGACGATCCCGCACACGTTCGTTCGCTAATCGTTCGAGCGACGGCCGCCAAAGATTTGCAGCAGCGCGAGGAAGATGTTGATCGCGTCGAGATAGATGCTCACCGCCATCATGACCGGCCCCAAGCCGTCTCCGCCGGCGCGAATACGCGCGAAATCGGCGAGCGTCAGGCCGGCGAAAATAACGAGCACGATCCACGAAATTGCGGTCGGCGAGACGAAGTGAATGAAAATCGAAACGATGGAGACGAGGATGATCGCGAGAAGCGCCATCATCAGCACGCCGTAGAGCCGGCGAAAATCGAAGGTCGTCGCGTAGACGATCGAAGCGAGCCCGAGCATCCCGAGGCCGGTGGTCAGCGCGGCATTGACGACCACGCTCGGCCCATCGATGTGCGCGTAATAGGCGATCGTCGGTGCGATGCCGATGCCCTCGAGAAACGTAAATGTGTAGAACAGCAAAAGCGCGACGGGTTCGTTCGCTCGCATGCGCCCGATCGCAAAGAGCAACACGAATCCGCCGATCAACGCCCCGAAGGTCAGGAAGCTCGGCAGCATATCGCGGAACAGATAGGAAGCGAGTGCGGTGACGCAAAGGCCGATGCCGGTAATCCCGAGCACCTGGCTCAGCAGCGTGGAGGTCGATGCCGTGGCGCCATAGGGGCGCGAAGGTTGAAACTGGTAGCTCATCGCTCTCTATAATCGCTCATCGAGCCGCTTAGGTTCCCTTTGCGGCGATTCCGCCCTGCCGTAGGTGCCGGTCGCCGCTCCTTCGCAGCGTGCGTCCACCCGCAGTAAATCGATCCCGTCCGAAGAAAAGCGTTCTGTGAATTTTTCGTTCGAACCCAAGGGAAGCGGATACATCTTGCGTCTCGGGCGATTTTCAATTTCCCAGAGCGCCTTTATGATCGCCGCCGCGGTGCTCGTCGGCATCGGCGGCGGGCTCGGCGCGGTCCTCTTCCGTCGCATGATCGCCGGAGCCGGGTGGCTGGCGTTCGGTCGCCTTCTTCCCGCGCTCGAGTCGCATCTGGGAGCGATCGGCCTGATTCTGCTATTGGCGATCGGCGGCACGATCGCCGCCTATGTCACCGTCCGTTTCGCCCCCGAGGCGAAGGGGCACGGCGTGCCGGAGGTGATGGAATCGGTCGCGCTGCGCGGCGGGGTGATGCGCCCGCGCATCATTGCGATCAAATCGATCGCGTCGGCGACCTCGATCGGATTCGGCGGCAGCTGCGGGCGCGAAGGCCCCATCGTCCAAATCGGGGCGGCGATCGGTTCGGTGATCGGACAGGCGACCAAAGCCCCGGCCTCGGTCGTCCGTACCCTGGTCGCGTGCGGCGCCGCGGCGGGAATATCGGCGACGTTTAACGCCCCGATCGGCGGCGTCTTCTTCGCCGCCGAAGTGATCCTCGGGGAGTTCGCGCCGCGCTCGTTCGCGGCAATCGTTGTCGCTTCGGTGATCTCGGCGGTGATCGGACGGGCGTTCCTCGGAAACCATCCCTCCTTCAACGCCGCAGCGTTCCAACTCGCATCGCCGTGGGAGCTCATCCTCTACGGCGTCCTCGGCGTGCTTGCGGCGATCTGGGCGACCGGGTTCGTCAAGCTGCTCTATGCCGTCGAAGATCGCTTTGAAGCCGCGCGTCTGCCGGCGTGGTCGAAGGGCGCCCTCGGCTTCGCAGGCGTCGGGGCGATCGGCATCTGGTTCCCGCAAGTTTTCGGCGTAGGTTACGATTCGATCCAGCAGGTGCTCTACGAACACGTCGCCGCACCCCATGCCTTACTGCTCGCAGCGCTCAAGCCGCTCGCAACATCGCTCACGCTGGGAAGCGGCGGCTCGGGCGGCGTTTTCGCGCCTTCGCTCTTCACCGGCGCCTTTCTCGGCGATGCCTACGGGCGGATCGTCCACGGGCTCTTTCCGCTCTGGACCGGCCCACCGGCCGCCTACGGTTTGGTGGCGATGGCCGCGCTCTTCGCCGCCGCGGCGGAGGCACCGATCACCGCGATTATGATCGTCTTCGAGATGTCGAGCGATTACACGATTATTCTTCCGCTCATGGTCACCGTCGTGATCGCCTCGCTGCTGGGGCGGCGCCTGCTCGGCGCCACCGTCTACGAACAGAAGCTGCTGCGACGCGGCGTCGACTGGAGAAAGGCGCGCAATCCGGGATTCTTCACGCGCCTCACCGTCGCCGCTTATACGCGCAAAGCTCCGGTCGTCGCACAGATCGACGAACCGATCGCCGGCGCGATCGACGACGAACGCGACGAGAACGAGTTGGCGATACCCGTCTGCGACGGCGAGCGATTCGTCGGCGTCGTCACCGCGCTCGATCTCGCGCGCGCGGTTGCAGAGCGTCGCGGTGCGGAGCCGCTCCGTTCGATCCTCCACTTGCATCCCGGCTCGCTCGCACCGACGGACACGCTCGACCGCGCCGCCGCGCTGATGGCCGAGAGCGATACGCCGCTCCTTCCGGTTCTCGGGGAGGGCGAAACGCTGATCGGTATCCTAACGCGGCGCGATCTGCTTCTCGCCTATCGCAGCGCGGGAAGCGGTTAGCGGCGTACGCCTAAAAGAGCGCGATGTCGCTGCGAAACGTGAGGTCGGCGTCGCCAAAGCGTTCGCGCAGCGACCGAACCCCTTCGTACGCGCGCTCGCGCGCATCGTGAAGCGTCGCCGCAACGGCGGTAACAGTGAGCACCCGCCCGCCCGGGCTCGATACTTTTCCGTCGACGATGTGCGAGCTTCCCCAGAACGCCCGCACGCCCTCGGGCAAACGAAGATCTGCCGGGAGATCGGCGACCGGCGTGCTCTCGGTTGGATATTTCGAGCTCGCCAAAACCACGCCGACGCACGGCTCGGGATTGACGTGCGCGAGCGAGAGATCGATCGTCCCATCGGCACACGATTTCAAGAGCCCTGCGAAATCGCCGCCGATGCGCGGCATCAGCACCTGCGTTTCGGGATCGCCGAATCGCACGTTGAACTCGATCACCTTCGGGCCATCCGCACACCACATGAGCCCCGCATAGAGAACGCCGATATATCGCTCGTTCTCGGCGGCTAAATCGCGCAGCATCGGTGCAAAAATACTCTCGCGGACGATATCCATGAAGCCCTCTGGGAAACCATGCGGCGGCGAGTAGGCGCCCATGCCGCCGGTATTGGGCCCGGTGTCCCCATCGCCCGCACGCTTATAATCGCACGCCGCGATAAACGGCATCATCGCGCGCCCATCGCAGAGCGCAAAGACGGAGAGCTCCCGCCCGACGAGCCGCTCTTCGAGCACCACGTCGCTACCGCCGCCGGGAATCGCACGATCGCCGTACCAATGCGCGAGCAGCGTCTCAGCCTCGGCGGGCCCAGAGGTAACGACGACGCCCTTGCCCGCGGCCAAACCGTCGGCCTTCACCACCACTCCGCGTTCGCCCCAGGTCGCGAGAACTTTTCGCGCGTGATCGAGCCCGTGTACGACGGCATAGCGCGCGCTCGGAACGCCGTTGCGCTCCATAAAACGCTTGGCAAAACTCTTCGAACTCTCCAAACGTCCGATCGAACGATTCGGGCCGAAAACGGCGAGCCCGAGTTCGCGCGCGCGATCCGCGACGCCGGCGGCGATCGCCGTCTCGGGTCCGATCACCACGAGGTCGATGCGTTCCTCGAGCGCCCGTTGCGCGATGCCTTTCGCATCGGTGACCGACAGGTTCCAATTCGTACCGTGCAGTGCGGTGCCGGCGTTTCCGGGCGTCGTAAAGAGGGCATCGCACGACGGCGAGCTTGCGATACGCCAGCCGAGTGCGTCTTCGCGCGCACCGTTCCCGACGAGAAGAACGCGCATTATTCCCACTCCACCGTTGCGGGAGGCTTCGAGGTAATATCGTAGGCGATACGGTTGACGCCGGCGACCTCATTCACGATTCGCGTCGAGATACGGGCGAGCAGGTCGTGCGGCAAGCGCGCCCAGTCTGCGGTCATCCCGTCTTCGCTCACGATCGCGCGAACCGCGACGAGATTGGCGTAGGTACGTCCGTCGCCCATCACGCCGACCGATTTCACCGGCGTGAGCACCGCGAAGTACTGCCACGGATGCGGATCGAGCACGGCGCGATCGATTTCGTCGCGCACGATTGCATCGGCCTCGCGCACGATCGTCAGACGCTCCTCGTCGACCGCCCCGATGATGCGTACCGCCAGTCCCGGCCCCGGGAAGGGTTGGCGCGCAACGATATGTTCGGGGAGTCCGAGCACGCGGCCGAGCGCGCGCACCTCATCTTTAAAGAGCGAGCGGAGCGGCTCGACGAGCGCGAAGTTCATATGCTCGGGGAGGCCGCCGACGTTGTGATGCGACTTAATTTTATGCCCCGCTTTGCTCTGCGGCGTCTTCGATTCGATGACGTCGGGATAGAGCGTGCCTTGAACCAGAAAGCCGACATCGGGAAGTTTCGCCGCCTCTTCTTCGAAGATCGCGATGAATTCATGCCCGATGAGAATGCGTTTCCGTTCGGGATCTTCGATGCCGGCGAGCTTTGCTAAAAACCGCTTCGATGCATCGACGTGAATGACGTTGAGGTGTAACACGTCGCGAAACGCCGCGAGTACTTCGCTCGCTTCGTTTTTCCGCAGGAGGCCGTGATCGACGAAAATGCAGGTTAATTGTTCGCCGATCGCCCGCGCGACCAAGGTCGCCGCTACCGCCGAATCGACCCCGCCGGAGAGCGCGCAGATAACACGTCGCGATCCGACGCGGGCACGGATATCGGCGATACTGCGATCGAGAAAGGACTCCATCGCCCAGTTTGGAGCGATCCCGGCGACGTTGCGAAGAAAATTCTCGATCAACCGCTTGCCGTATTCCGTGTGCACGACTTCGGGGTGAAATTGCACGCCGACCATCCGCCGCTTCGTGCTGGCCATCGCGGCGATCGCACAGCGCGGAGTCGCCGCAAGCGCGGTGAAATCGGCCGGAAGGCGCTGCACCGAGTCACCGTGCGACATCCACACGCGCGATTGCTCCGGCAAACCGGCGAGCAATGGGTGCGAGGCATCGAGCACGCGCAGAGTCGCCGGCCCATATTCGGGTGCGCCGCCGGAGACTAACTCCGCACCGACCTGCCGCGCGAGCAACTGCATACCGTAACATATTCCGAGCATCGGCAGCCCGCTCGCGAGCACCGCCGGATCGCACGCGGGTGCCCCCGCCGCGAGGGTGCTCTCCGGTCCCCCGGAGAGGACGATCGCCGAGGGATCGAGTTCGAGAATCTGTTTCCAGGGACGATCGAAGGGAACGATCTCGCAATAGTATCCGGCCTCTCGCACGCGCCGCGCGATGAGTTGGCTATATTGCGCTCCGAAATCGAGGACGACGACGGTTTTCATAGCGTTATGTTAGCACCTCGGCCATACGACCGGCGTCGCGAGCGAACTCGATCTCCATGGCGATGCGTTCGCCGACGGAGAGATCGCGTCCCCAACGATAGGAAGAATACGGAGTGAAACGCGTCCCCGGCGAACCCGGTATGCGCAACGAAACGTCGTAGCACACGAACTCTTTGGGCGGACCGGCAACGATGGCGCACTGCAGCGCAAAAGGGCCGATCGTCCCCGGGGGAAGTGCTTCGCGCGCCGCAGCGACGAAGCGCTCGCCCATGCCGAACGCCGATTCCAGCGTCGATTCGGTGAGTGTCGCGGCGATGTGTCCCGCCTCTTCCAGGCGCATTGGGACGTCGCGCAATTGCTCGTAGACCGAGGGCGGCACGTTCCGAAATCCTTCGAGGTTGGTCTGTCGCCGGGTATCGGTACCGAGCAACTCCAATTCACCGAGAATCGGCGAATAGAAGAAATTCAGGTTGATGGAGGGACCGAGTGCGAATTCTTCGATCACCGCCCCGGCGAGCCCGCTCTCGTCGAGAATGCCGTCGGCGATGAGTCGCGCGCTAACCTCGCGATATTGTTTCGGGCTCGCGCAGAGAAAGAACGCACGTTCGAAACGCACGCGTGCGTGCGGTGCCTTCACCATGACGAGACAGTCGATCTCCTCGGGCGACGTAAACTGGCGGGGATGTCGAATGCCCGCCTTTGCCAGCAACTCGTACTGGTTTCCGGCTTCGTCGCGCTCCTCCGCACGAAGGAGGTAGCGGTTTCCAAAAAACGGCACCAGCATGCGCTTCTCGATCTCGTCGTAGCTATAGCGCTGGTGCAAATAGACTTCGAACGAGCGATTCGCACAAAAAATAACGTTTCGTGCCAACAGTTCGCGCTGCACGCGCTCGTCGAGCAGATCGGCAAAGGCATCGAGCTCGATCGTTTCGTCGACGCAGCCGCGCGGAATCGGCGACTCGCGGCGCCGAAAGTGCTCGGTGTAGGTTCGTTCGCGCCTCTTGGCGGTGACGACCAGGTTTCGAAAGCCGCGCATTCGCGCCCCCGCCGCGACTTCGAGCGCCGAGTGGCTCCCGATCGAGCATATCGTCAACGCGTCGAGATCGTAGCCTCGCAACGTTTCTTCA
>JAJYMV010000066.1 GCA_021786705.1 bacterium | reverse complement strand
CCCTCGCGCGACCGTGCGTTCGTTGCCGAGCACCTTCGCCGCACGCTGGGAGACGTCGACTAATTCGGGGCGTATTGTGCGTCGAAAATGTAGAAGCTCGGGACCGGCCGACAGAGCCCGATCTTCGGCGAATAGGTCGTCTGCGAGGCCGCATAAAGCGCGTCGTCGTCGAACAGCGGCAACCCTGAAGGGCCAGCAAAACCGAGCCCGACCACCTGCCCCTTACGACCGAGTTCCACGTTGACCGCGATATCAAGCGCGTAATCCTCGCCCTCCGATAAAGCAGCTGCTGGGTAATTCGGCGCCGTTACCCGCTCGACTCGCGCCTGTCGAAACGGATGCGTGCACGTCAACACGCTCTCCGGCTCCGAGATCGCGTGCGCCCGCACGATCGTCCCAACCGGAGGCAATGCGTGCGGATCGTAGACCGACGGGTTGACGCGTTTCACGGCGGATTGCTTCGTCGGCTTCGCGCGCGTATGCGTGCGCGGCTCCTTCACCCACATCGCCGGGCAATGCGTCGTCGGGCTCGCACCGGCGCTACCGGCCTTCGAGACCCACACATAGCGCGGGCGCCCGGCAGAGACCGGCAGTTCGAAAAACTGCGCGGGCGAGTGGACCTCGTAGCGACGAAAAGTCGCCTCGCTCGACCGATAGTTCCCATCGTCCCGGAGCAGCGGCACCACGGGCGCCGTGACCCGATACCACCCGTTCGTCGTCTGCATCGTAAGCTCGACCGAAAGCGCATCGGGCGCCGCTGCCGTCAACTCGTACCGCCAGATCGATGCACCGCCGCCGACCGCGCTCGCGGTGGCGCCGGGGCCTTGCGACTGCCGCGCCACGCTCCCCGCGCGCGAAATCTGCCGCATCCACGCCGCACAATAGGAACGATAGGGAATCTGCTGCGTTTGCCACGCCGACGCAGCGCGCGGTAGCACCGCGAGAGCAAAGAGCAGGCCGAAGGAGAGCGCGAGCCGACGATGACGCTTCACGGTGAATACTGCCCGACAAAAACATACTCGCTCACCACCGGCGAGCAGAGAAAACGCGCGGAGTGAAAGCGCGACGCCTCCGCTGCAGCAATGACGTTCCGATCGAATGCTGGAATGCCGCTGGAGCGTAAGAGCTTCACCGACGCGGGCTTCCCAAGTGAGTCGATGTCTACCAAGACTTCCGCCGAACGCGCTTGAAACCCGAAATTGCCGCCGTATACGGTTCCGGCGCGCGCCATTCGTGCCCGACGATAGACCGCGCCGCACCGAAGCGGTGGCAGTGCCTGCTGCAGCGTTGCATCGAGGTTCAGCCATGCGCCGGCGAGGAGCTGCTTCCAATGCCAAAATTTCGGGACTCCCGGGCTTTCGGCAACCGTCGGACACGTCACCGGGGGCGCACCATCGACCGCCGCCGTGTCGACGTACGCATAGCGAATGTGCGTCGCATGCGGAAAGTGCACCACGATCGCGCGGGTGAAGCGATCGCGCTCTTTCATCACGACGACGAGCGGCGCGACCGGTATCTGCACGATGTAAGCATTCTTCGTACCGATGAAGGTGACGCTCGCCGCAACGCTCGTCGTGCCGCGCACGCCGAGAGCGAGCGCATAGCGCGTGGCGGCGCTCCCCGGCGCAACAGGGTTGGTCGCTGCGTGAATCGCGCTCCAAGCGACCGATGCCGCACAGAAGGCATTGCTCGCCGCCGCGGGGGCTCGCATGCCCGGGCCGACGACAAGTCCGGCGAGCATTCCGGCGAAAAGAATCGACGGGCGCGCCGCACCAAACGCGCGTTGAATCATTGGCCGGTTCCTTCGAAATCCTCGATGAACAGGAACTCGCTGGGAGCGGGTTTACAGAGCGCGGTGCCGGACCGATACTGCGAGTTCTCCACGATCCGCAACACGGTTGCATCGAAATCGCGGACGCCGGTCGGCGTTAGCAACGTGGCT
This sequence comes from bacterium, assembly GCA_021786705.1. Lineage (GTDB taxonomy): Bacteria > Vulcanimicrobiota > Vulcanimicrobiia > Vulcanimicrobiales > Vulcanimicrobiaceae > JABEUX01. Next base: position 638 of record JAJYMV010000066.1, on the reverse strand, counting down.
CCGGTAACGTTATTATGCGTTCCGAGTTGCACCAATGCGGAGATCGGCACCGTGCCGGTGACGCTGTGCGGCAGCATCGGGTAACTGGCGGGAAAAATTTTTACCATGCGCGGTAGGCGAAACGGATCGGTGCACGTGTATTGGGCTGCGGGGCCGACGCGTTGTGCCTGGACGATCTTGGCGATGTCGGGGCGCGCGTGTGGATTGAAGACCGACGGGTTTAAGCGCTTGAAATAATAAGGGTTAAAACCTGGAGTCGGGTTATATTTCGTCTTCGCGGGCGGCGGCGTCGGCATCGATATGGACGCGGTAGAGAACGGCACGCCGCCCATCGCCGGACAAGCGCCGAGAACGGTCGCCCCGACCTTTCCGATGCCGCGCACCCAAATATATTGAAGCGGCCCTGCGTCGGGCGGCAAAAGTACAAATTGGGCGCGAGAGCGATACTCGTGCCGCCCAAAACGAGCGTACGGCGTCACGTACAATCCGTCGTCTTTCCGAACATGTACATCGGGGACGTCGGCGTCAAAGGTGCCGGTATCGGTACCGATCGTCAAATCAACTCTCGCGTGGAATGTCGAGACGCCCGAGAGATCGTAGCGCCAGAGCCCCGGGAAACCGCGCACCGACGAAACCGA
>JAJYMV010000160.1 GCA_021786705.1 bacterium | reverse complement strand
CGTGACAAGCGCGGCCGCCTCGATACGCTTCCTGCGGAAGCTACTCGGCGTGACAAGCGCGGCCGCCTCGATACGCTTCCTGCGGAAGCTACTCGGCGTGACAAGCGCGGCCGCCTCGATACGCTTCCTGCGGAAGCTACTCGGCGTGACATTGGCGCCGACTCGGCGTGACAACAGCGGCGTTAGTCCTCGAGCGCTGGAACCGAATCCCCATCGAGAAAAACACCGAGCTGCGCGGGCGAAAACTGAACGCCGCTCCAGAACGAGCCGAACTCGCCGTACTTCGCGCTCGCTTCATCGAAACGCATTTCGTACACGATCTTCTTGAAGATCAGCGGATCGTCGGCATAGAGATCGACGCCCCACTCGAAATCGTCGTAGCCGATCGATCCCGAGATCACCTGCGTGAGTTTTCCGGCGTAGGTCCTTCCGATCAGGCCGTGTTCGTGCATCATCTTGCGACGTTCGTCGAACGGCGTCAGATACCAATTCACGCTCTCGCCGCGTCGCTTATCCATGGGATAGAAGCAGGTGTAGCGGCGTCGCGGAATCTTCGCCCAAAGGCGGGGAGCGATATACGGGCTCACCGCTTGGCTCGCGAGCGCTTCGTCGAAGGCGAGCACCCACTCCTCACTGCCTTGCTCGAGCCCGCGCGCGGCAAGATCGGCGTGAATTTTTCCCGTCGCATCGTACATGCCGACTTCGAGGACCGAGACGTACGAATCCATCGGCTCTAAGAACACGCGGAGTTCGAGCTTGTCGACGAGCATTTGCGCGTACGCGAGCCCATCGTAACTACGCGCGTAATGCGTGAGCATGAAGTCGCCCTTGTGCCCCACGGTCTGCGCGAGCCCGATATCGCCGTCCTCGCCGGCATGCATGTGTTCGAACAGGTCACGAGCGCGGCCGGCAATCTTCGAACGTCGCTTTTCACCGATGCTCTCCCAGAGCAATCGATCGAATCGAAACATGCGGTGGAGAATCCACCAGCCCTCCAACGATTCGGGAACGCGGGGGTCACGCATGGTTGCCTCTCTCTCGCATTTTCGTGCGTTTCATCTCGGCATAGACCTCGTCGAGGAGCGCTTCCGGGCGCTCTCGATATTTCGCCCACAGTTGCGGCATCTGCGCGATATCGGCGAGCACGCGCGCGTAGACGGCGTTCACCGGCGTCGGCACGCCGCAGGCCCGCCCGGCGGCGGCAACGGCTCCGCAGAGCGATTCCACTTCGTTGCGCTCGCGCCCCGAACGCAGATCGAGCAGCAGCGATGGCGGCTTCGTTCCCCGGGCCGAGGCGACGCGCCCGGCGAGGACGCGGCGCGCGATCGGGCTCGGGAGCGAGACGATGGCAAAGAGCGCGCGGACCGGATAGCGCGGCAAATCGATCGGCGTGAGGCCGAGCGCCTTCATTACGTCGCGCACTTCGCGAATCGCGCGAATCTCCAGCGTGAATATTTTTTCGAACTGCACCAATCGATTCGGCAGCACGTTGAGAATGGCGCAGGATGCGTTCGCCACGATGTTGAGTGCGAGTTTGCTCCACTTGAGCGCGCGCCAATCCTCGCAGACCTTCACGGCGATGCCGGCGCTCTGAAATGTGGCGCTCAACCAGTTATAGGCCGCACCGCCGAGCGGCGCAAGCGCGAGCCCACCCTCTTTCGCCGCGGCGACGCGCCCATCGCGATCGCGATCGACCGGAACGGTGAGCGCCGCGGCGACGACGTTTCGTTCGCCGAATGCCGCCGCCAGAAGCTCTTCGTTCCCAATGCCGTTTTGCGGCGAGACGAAGACGCAATTCCCCGGCGCCGCAATCGCGCGCTGGAGCGTCTCGATCGCCGCGGGCGTATCGTAACTCTTCACCGCCACGATCGCGACGTCGGCATCGACGCGCGTGACGTCCTCGATCGCGCGCGGCGCGTAGGTGATATCGACGCCGACCGAACTCAGGCGCTCGCCCAAGAACGAACCGACGGCGCCGCGCCCGACGATATAAACCTTCATGCGCGAACCGGCGCGCTTCGTCCGGTGCTGCCGAAGCCGCCCTCGCCGCGCGCGCTCTCGCCGAGATCGTCGACGATTTCGAACGTCGCGCGAGCGACCGGCGCGACGACGAGTTGCGCGATGCGCTCGCCGCGAGCGATCTCGACGCTCTCCTGCCCGTGATTGATGAGCAGCACGCAAATCTCGCCGCGATAATCCGCATCGATCGTCCCGGGCGAGTTCAAACACGTAATCCCGCTGCGCAGCGCGAGCCCGCTACGCGGACGCACTTGTGCTTCGAATCCGTTCGGCAGTTCGATCGCGAAGCCGGTCGGAACGAGCGAGCGCTCTCCGGGCGCGAGGCGCAACGCATGCGCGGCGCAGAGATCCGCGCCCGCAGCCGCATCGCTCATGTAGGTCGGAGGGGGAAGCTCGGCGGCATGCGCGAGCCTGCGCACGGCGACGCGCGGCGTTTGGCGAAGATCGGCGCTCATAGGCCTTTACTTAGGAAGAAGGGTCGAGAGTTCTTCTCGGAAGCTTTCAATATCTCGGAACGAGCGATAGACCGAGGCGAAGCGGATGTACGCGACCGGGTCGAGCCCGCGCAACGCCTCCATCACTTTTTCGCC
>JAJYMV010000150.1 GCA_021786705.1 bacterium | reverse complement strand
AAAACTCTCGCCGAAATAATTCAGAATGAAGCGACGGCGGCAGGAGGTCGCCTCGGCATACTGCAGCATCATCGCGAGCTTACTCTGATCGTACGAACGCTTCGTTTCGTAATTCGCGAGATTGAGCACCAATTCGCGATTCTTGCGCGCCGCCTCGGAGACGGTATAGGTGCTGCGGGCGACGGTATCGATGTACCCGGCTTTGCGCAACAACGCGAGAATAACTTTGAGTTTGGTGAGCGGCAACTGCAGAATCTTGCGCAGATCGACCATCGCGACCCCGCTCTCTTGCGTGCCGAAGACTTCGATCGTGCCGAAGACGCGTTGGACGTCCTCGATATCGGGATATTTCCCGGTGAGGAAGTAGGTCTGCACGCGGGTATCGCTCATGCGATAGATGAGGATGCAGCGCGAGGGCAGCCCGTCGCGCCCGGCGCGCCCCGCTTCCTGCGTGTATGCTTCGATCGATCCGGGCAGATCGTAATGAATGACGAAACGAATATTCGGCTTGTCGATACCGAGCCCGAAGGCATTCGTCGCGACGACCGCGCGGATTTTCTCGCCCATGAAGAGCTCGTGGACGCGCGTGCGATCTTCTTTGTGCAGCTTCGAATGGTAGACCTCGGCGGGCATTCCCAGCCGCTGCGTTAGAAACTCGCAGACGGCGAGCGCATTTTTGATCGTTGCGGTATAGATGATGCCGGTGCCTTCGATCGCATCTTCACCGGTGAAGAGCCGTTCGATGGTTTTGAGCTTATCGGGCTCCTTCTCGGCTTTCCGGGTTTCGTAAATCAGGTTCGGGCGGTCGAAGCCGCGCACGATCGGCTGCACGTTTTCGATGCCGAGCTGGTGCAGAATATCTTCGCGCACCGCGGGAGTTGCGGTGGCGGTGAGCGCTAGAATCGGCGGGCGCCCGAGTTTGCGAACGACCGAACCGAGTGCGAGATACGCCGGGCGAAAATCGTGCCCCCATTGGCTGATGCAATGTGCTTCGTCGACGACAAATAACGGGACGCGCACCGATTGAAGAATGTTGACGAAGCGTTCGTCTTCGAGCTTTTCGGGGGTGGTATAGACGATCTTTATTTCGTTCGCCGCGATGCGTCGCATCGCGCGCGCTTCTTGTTCTTCGGAGAGCGTCGAATTAATTGCGACGACGGCGGTGATCCCGCGCGTCTTGAGCATATCGAGCTGATCTTTCATCAACGCGATGAGCGGGCTCACGACAACGGTGGTGCCTTCGAGCATCAACGCGGGGAGTTGATAGGTGAGACTTTTGCCGCCGCCGGTCGCGAGAATCGCCAGCGTATCGTTGCCGTCGAGGACGCGCCGAACGACTTCTTCTTGGCCTTGGAAGAAGTTTTCAAAGCCAAACCATTTATGCAGGGCTCCCTGCAGATTCACGCGGCGGGTTCCTCTCCTATAGAACAGAGACGCAACCCTCGTCGCTTAACGACGTGGGCCGAAAGCGGCCCTTTTCGCTCCCTTGATCCCGGCGGGCGCGGCACGCTTCCCCCGTAGTATACCGCATGCAGGCGAGAAGAAACAGGGTCGCTAAGCCAAGTTTAATGTCCCTCTATCGTACCTGGCGACCGAAGAGCTTTACAGAACTCGTAGGTCAGGATTCCGTGGTCCGCACCCTCCGCAGCGCGATCGAGGGAGGGAAGGTGGCGCACGCCTACCTATTCTCAGGGCCACGCGGCAGCGGAAAGACCTCGGCGGCGAAAATATTCGCCCGCTGCATGAATTGCGAGCGTGGCCCGACCGCGGAGCCCGACAACACCTGCGCGGCCTGCGTCGCCATGCTCGAAGGGACCGCACTCGACGTGCTGGAGATCGACGCAGCGAGCAATCGTGGCATCGACGAAATACGCTCGCTGCGCGATGCGGTGAAGTTTCCTCCGTCGGTGATGCGCAAGAAAATTTACATTATCGATGAAGCGCACATGCTCACTAAAGAGGGTGCGAACGCATTTTTAAAAACGCTTGAGGAACCACCGGAGCACGCGCTCTTCATTCTCGCGACCACCGAACCCGAGCGCTTGCCGATTACGATTCTCTCGCGGTGCCAGCGCTACGCGTTCCGGCGCATCGCGATTCCGGTGATGATCGAACGGATGCGCGAAATTGCCGCGGCGGAAAACATTGCCGTCGAAGAGAGCGCGCTCGCCGCGATCGCCTACCGCGCCGACGGTGGGCTCCGCGATGCGCTGACCATGCTCGAACAGGCCGCAGCGTATGGCGACGGGCGCGTCGATGCGGCCGCGATCGAATCGGCGTTCGGCTCGAACGGGCGCGAGATGGCGCTGCGGCTGCGCGACGACGTGCTGCGCCGCGACGCCGGCGCGATGCTGCGCACCATCGAGGAAGCGAGCGATGCCGGGATCGAGCCGGCGACGTTATTGCGCGCGCTCCTGGGTGCGATGCGCAACCTGCTGGTGGCGCGTATCGACCCGGACTTGCTCGCACGCGACAGCGCGCCGGAGGATGCCGCCGAAGCGACCGCGCGCGCGCAAGAGATCGAGAGCACGACCGTGCTGCCGCTGCTGCGCGTGCTCACCGATGCCGCGACGCTCGCGCGCGGCGGCGACGCGCGCTTGTAACTGAGATCGG
>JAJYMV010000095.1 GCA_021786705.1 bacterium | reverse complement strand
TCACTGTCGCCGTCGTGGGAGCGCTCACGGTCGCTTCGGTTATTTAACTCGCAAGAACTATCGCCCGCCGCTTATCAGCCTTGTCATCCCGAGTAGCCCTCGCAGAGGGCGTATCGAGGGACGTGCGCGCCTCGGTACGCCGCCTCGATACGGCTGCTATGCAGCCTACTCGGCGTGACAAGTGCGGCTACTCGGCGTGACAATGTTACGCTACTCGGCGTGACAGATTGGCGGTGCGCCGCAGTCGCGCGGGAGCGCAGGGGCGCGCGCCTCGGTACGCCGCCTCGATACGGCTGCTACGCAGCCTACTCGGCGTGACAATGTCGCGCTTACAGCACCGCAGCGGCGTCGAGTTCGTGCGCCTCGAGGTACTTCTCCACGTCCATCGCCGCGCGACAGCCCGCACCAGCGGCGGTAATCGCTTGTTTGTAACGGATATCGTTCACGTCGCCGGCGACGAATACGCCCTCGACGTTGGTGAGCGTGCCGTTCGGCGAGAGAATATAGCCGTGCGAGTCAAGATCGAGTTGGCCGGCGAAGATCGAGGTGTTCGGCGTATGGCCGACGGCGATAAAGAGTGCATCGGCGCTGAAATCCGAGAGCGTCCCATCGACGAGGTTGCGCAAACGGAGCCCCGTCATCTTCTCCTCACCGAGGACTTCGTCGACGGCGGTATTCCAAATAAATTCAATTTTCGGATGATTCATGGCGCGCTCGGCCATGATCTTGCTCGCTCGTAACGCGTCGCGACGATGGATCACGGTGACGCGACTTCCAAAACGGGTGAGAAAGAGTGCTTCTTCCATCGCCGAATCGCCGCCCCCGACGACGACGATCTCTTTCTCACGGAAGAAGGCCCCATCACAGGTCGCGCAGGTCGAGACGCCGCGTCCGCGCAGGCGCTCCTCGCCGGGAACGTCGAGCCAGCGTGCACTCGCACCGGTCGCTACGATGACCGTTCGCGATTCGTAGCTCGCCTCGACTGTCCGCACCACCAGAGGGCGCTGCGAAAAATCGACGCTCACGGCATCCTCGTTGAGAATACGAGCGCCGAACGACTCCGCCTGGGCGCGAAAACGCTCCATCAATTCGGGACCCAGAATCCCGTCCGGGAAGCCCGGGAAGTTCTCCACCTCGGTGGTCAGCATGAGCTGTCCGCCATAGAGCCCACCGGCGAGGACGAGCGGTTCGAGGTTCGCACGCGCGGCATAGATTGCCGCCGTGAGGCCGGCGGGGCCGGAGCCGATAATCGTTACACGTTCCATGACGCTCTCTTCGACCGCACGGGCGAACGCTCCGGTTGCGCGGGGAGCAACGCGCCCGCGCGCCGTCGAAGAGGCTTCCGATGAACGAGTGGCCGAAAATCGAGCTTGAAGATACGGTCGGGGATGTGCTGCGGAAAACGATGCGCGGGTGCCGCCTCGACCTACAAGCGCTGGCAAAAGCGACCAATATCGCAACGCAATCGCTCGAGAGTTGGCTCGCGGAGCGCAGCGTCCCGAATGCCGACGAAGCCGCCGTGCTCGCGGCGGCGCTCGGAATGGAAGCACGCCGTTTTCAGCGGCGGGCAGCCGGGGCGTGGTACCCCGGTGAGGTCGAATCTCCGCGCGCTCACCGTCACCCCCAATTACCGCATCCGAGCAACGGATATGTCGTGTACGCATCATCGGAGGGCGGACCCGCCGCGGTCGTCGATCCGGCCGGCGATCCCGAGGTGCTTCTCGCGCGGCTGCACGAGCGACGGCTCGACCTGGCATACATTCTTATCACGCATAAGCACGACGACCACTGCGACGCGGCCGACGCGGTTGCAGCCGCCTATCCCGACGCGCGCATCGTCATGCATGCAGTCGATGCCCCCGCGATCGGAGCGCTTTCGAAGCGCGCGCTCCCGGTTCGAAAAGGGGAGCGCCTCCCATTTGGATCGACGGCGATCGAATCGATCCCAACGCCCGGGCACACCGACGGTTCGTCCTGTTTTCTCATCGGCGATCTGCTCTTTACCGGCGACACGCTCTTTGCCGGCAGCGTCGGCGGTTGCTTCGGCGATCGCTTCGGCTACACCGATATCCTCGCGAGTATCCGCCGCGAACTCTTCACGCTTCCCGCGGAGACCGCCGTCTTTCCAGGGCACGGGCCACCGACGCGCATCGGCTGGGAGCGCAACGAAAACCCCTTCTTTTTCGAAAAGGATGCCGCACGATGACCTCGTCCCCACTCTGGTATCGCATGCGCGGGCTCATGATGTTCGCGATCGTCTTTTTAAGTTTTTATCTCGCGTACGGCATCTCGATCGCGAGCGGTCAATCGACCCTGCCGGCGGCGTGGCAACTCGCCGGCGGCGAAGGGATCGAACGCTTTCGGTTGATTCTCGCCATCGGCGCGATCTTTCCGATCGCAGCGTTCTTACTGCGTTGCTGGGGCGCAGCCTATCTGCGTGCGTCGACCGTCTGGGCCGCCGACGCCACCGCGAGCCGGCTCGTCGTCGCCGGGCCATTCCGCTATCTCCGCAATCCGCTCTATTTCGGCAACCTGCTCTTTCTGCCGTGGATCGCACTCTTGATGCCGCCGTTGGGCATCCCGATCCTCATCATTGCGATGCTGCTCTTTATCGTGGCGCTCTCGAATCACGAAAGCGCGGTGCTCCACGATCGCTTCGGCGCCGAGTACGATGCCTACGCCGCGAAACTCCCGGCGCTCTTTCCGCGCGCGCCGATTCCGGCGGCGAGCGACGCTCCATCCCCGCAGTGGGGCGAAGGCCTGCGCTCCGAGGTTTTGGCGCTCGTTTTTGCACTGCTCGCCATCGCGATCGCCGCGGCACCGAGGCTGCTGGCAAATCATTGGCTGTGGGGCGTCGTCCTGCTCGGCTACCTCCTGCAACGGGTCGTCGCACGCCGATATTCCGAGAAGCGCGATGCGAACGCCCCGCGGGAATAAGATCGATTACGCCCGGAGCTTGTACCCGATCGCGATGAGGCGAAGGGCGACAACGACGGCGATCGCCGCGAGCGCCGCAATGGCCCCGAGCGAATAGCCGAGTGGTAGGTAACCGTTGCCGGTATAACTATACCGGAACGCATCGATGATATAAAAAATCGGATTGAAGAGCTCGACCGAACGAAGATTCTCCGGCAGCATGGTCGCCGAGGTAAAGACTCCGCCGACGAACGTGAGCGGGGTGATAACGAACGTGACGAACGCCGCGATGTGATCGAAGCGTTCGGCCATCAACCCGAATATCAATCCCAACGACGAGAAGAGCGTCGTGACGAGCACGATACAGAGAACTGCGAGCCACCAATTCTGAGGGACCGCATGGACCAAGAGAACGCCGAGCCCACCGATGAGTATCGCGATGAGAAAGGCGCGAGCGAGGCTCCCCATGAGAAATCCCACGAGGATCTCTCCCGCGGCGAGCGGCGCGACCAATAACTCTTGGATGGAGTTCATGAATCGCCCCTGAAAAAACGAACTCGCACATTCGTCATATGCCGTCGAGATCGTTTGCAGCATGATGAGGCCGGGAATGAGGAACTGCGCGTAGCTCACCCCGCCGACGTTCTGGATGCGGCTCCCGATAGCAAGGCCGAAGACGAACACGTAGAGCAGCGTCGTGATGACCGGCGGCCAGACGACCTGATTGATCACCTTCAACGACCGCACGATCTCGCGTTTTGCTACCGTGAGCAAGCCGACCCAATTGACGGCGTTCATCGCGTCAACTCCAAAAAAACGTCTTGGAGGTCTCGGTCGCGAACGAGATCGCTCGTATCTTGTTCGGTGACGATCCGGCCCGCCCGAACGATGGCGATGCGTTTGCAGAGCGCCTCGGCCTCCTCCAAATAATGCGTGGTCAGCACGATCGTCGTACCTTCGGCATTAAGTCTCCGGAGAAGATCCCATAACTCGAGGCGCAGCTCCACGTCGACGCCCGCCGTCGGTTCGTCGAGTACCAGGAGCTTCGGTTCGTGGATCAACGAGCGCGCGATCATCAACCGGCGCTTCATGCCGCCGGAGAGTTTCGTGTATTCGCCGTTCGCCTTATCCGTAAGCGAGAAGCGTTCGAGCAGGTCGTCGGCGCGCGCGCGCACGCTCGCTCCGCGCAGGCCGAAGTAGCCGGCTTGATAGATCAGGATATCGCGTATCGAAAGATAACGATCGAGATTGATCTCTTGCGGGCACAAGCCGATCAGGCGCCGTGCCTCGCGCCACTGCCGTTCCGTATCGAATCCGAAGATCGAAATTTTCCCGGAGGTCGGGCGCACCAAGCCGACGCACGCCCCGATGGTCGTCGTCTTGCCGGCGCCGTTGGGCCCGAGAAACCCGAAAAATGCCCCCTGCGGCACGTTCATCGAGATGCCGTCGACGGCGACGAAGTCGCCGTAGCGCTTCACCAATCCGTCGATTTGCAGTGCGAACTCGCTCATGGAATGATGCTCGTGAGGCGTTTGTAGCGATGGCGGCGCAGTGTCGCGATCAGTCGCATGCTACCCGGGATTCCGCACTCCGAGAGCTGCGCGGCAACGCGCTTGACGTCGAAATCGACTCGGCGGTGTTTTACTTGCCAACCGCCGGAACGTAGCGTGAGCAACGCATAGCACGCACGCGGGTCGCCGTCCTTCGGCAGCCCGGCCGAGGCGACGTTCACCAGCAAGCGGCCGCGCCACGAACGGACGTAGGGAAGGTGCAAATGCCCGAAGGCGATCACCGATGCCGCCTCCGAACCGATCGTGCGCTCGAGCGTCGCTTCGTCGGCATCGGGCCAGAGGTGCTCGTCGTCATTCGCGGGATTGGCATGGACCACGAGCAATTCTTCGGGCGCTTCGCCGATGCGCAACGCGAAGGGAAGATCGCGCAGCCACGCAAGCCACTTCTCCCCAAGCTCTCCGCGCGTCCACGCGAGGCGCGCTTCCTCACCTTCGAAGCGCTCTTCGCCCGGCATCGCAAGATAGCGATCGGTATTCCCGCGCACGCATTGCGCGCCGATCTCGGAGAGGCGCTGCAACACTTTTCGCGGCCGCGGCCCATCGGCACAAAGATCCCCCGCAGCGACGATCGCATCGGCGCCCCCTTGCGCGGCCAGGTCGGCGAGGCAGGCATCGAGCGCCACGAGATTTCCGTGAATGTCGGAAACGATCGCTACGCGCATGCCTTCGCTCACGATCGTGCGACCGCCAGTACCAACGAAGACGGCGTCATTCCGATCTTCGTAAATTCGTAACAATCGAAACATTCGAGGCTCACGCCCGCACGGTCGAGAATACGCAGCGACTCGCGATACCGCAGATCGACGAGAGCATGGCGCTCGTTGAGCAGCATCAGCCCCGCCGCTCGCTCTTCGCCGCGCGGGAGAACGATACGATGCAATCCGGCAAATGCCGACGCATCGACGGCATCGTCGACAAAGGCGATGGTTTCGGGGTCGATCGGCGCGACGACCGAACGCAAGGAAAGGCTCTTGCGCGCGATCTCGACGTGGGTACAGCGGTAACCATGCGCGGTCAGCAACGAGGTCATTCCGCGGCGCCCGAGCTCGTTGCTTAACGCTCCCACGCCGAGAAACGCACGCGCGCCGAGCAAGAGGACGTCGTCGCCGCTAAAAAACGCCGGAGCCGCGATATGCCCCGCAATCGGAATTTCTTCGCGAGCGAACGCAGCGCGCGTACGGTCGGTTGCGGCGCGTCGTTCCATGACGCTGGGACGCATGATCGCAACGCCGTCTTCGAGGCAAACGGCGCTTTGCGCTACCGCGCTCTCCAACGGGTCGAGAGCCGATCCCGCGATTTCGATAATTTCGACGCCGAACGAAACGAGAAGTTTGCGAATATTTTCGTGCTGCTCGAGCGCGCGCGCGTATATCGCCGACGGCTCTGACGGAAGGGGAACCGCGCGTTCGATCGCCGCGCTCGGCCGTACCAGCGCCGCGCGTCGTAGCATCCCGGTCGGCGATCCGATGAGCCGTGGACCGTAGTGAAGTTGAACGTTACCGCTCATCGCTGCATCCTTTCGTTCGTTCCGAGATCGGGGACCGATTCGTCGACCGTCGAAGTAAAATAATTAGCGAGGTCGGAGGCCAAAAGATCGCCGAGTGAGAGCGCCGGAAGCCCGAGAATTTCTTCCTCGGTCTTCAGCACGCTCGCCGTACTCGCGTGTGCGTGGCCGAGAAAGCCGCGCTTGGCATACGGAGAGACGATCACCGCGAAGCTGTGTTTCGGGTCGGCCGCCGTCGCGCCGATTGCTTGACGCGGCGAGATGAATATCGCGGTCGATCCCCACGCATTGCTCTCAGCAATCGCATCGACGATCTTTCCGAGCGCACGGTCCTGCACGAGCGGGTTATTCGACGATAGCTCGATCGCTTGATAGGTGGGAATATCCCCGCGCTGCGCTTCGCGCGCGTATTGGGAAACGAATGCGTCGGCAAGTGCTCGATCGCTCGCGCGTGCACCGGGCCTCGGAGCGTATCCGACCGCCCCATGAAGCACGTGCAGCAAGGGAATACCGATCGCCATCGGCCCCTCCGGCACCATCGCCCCATAGACGCGATAACTCATTCCCGCACGCGCAAGGGCGTTGACGATATAGCCGCTGCGTGGGTAGAGATCGGGCGGCATCGCTTCGACGGAGCGACGCCCGCGAAACGTATCGAGGAGCCAGGCCGAAGGCGCGATCGTTCCCGAATAGGTTAACTGCGAACCGAGTTCGCTATTGGGGGCGTCGGCATAGTAATCGCCAACCACGGCAAAATCATTTGCGAGCACGCGAAGATTCGGTGTCGAATTAAAATACGTGGGACCGAGCGAGATATCGACGACGTGAACGATGGCGTCGCTCTTACGCCCCGAACGTAACGGCGGAACGAGCGTGCCGCCGCGCACGAGATGCGAGACGCGCGAGTAGCGTAGCGCGGAGAGGGTCGTCCGTTCGAGTGGGATTTTCGTCAGCGCGATCCGTTCGAGCGTCGCGCTCGCACCGTTACCCTCCGCATTTGCAACGAACAAGAGTTTATCATTGGGAGCGAGCGATACGGCAATCGGGCGCGCACCGGTGGGGATGAGCCCGAGCCGATGGAGGACCCCCGGCGTACTCGCGTCGAGCACCGCCACGGCGTTGAGCCCCGAGAGTGCGACGAAGAGTTCGTGCCCGGTCATCGAGGGGACCATCGCCGTCGGCATCGTTCCGTAGGGCGCGTCGGCAAAGAGTCGCAGATCGATGCCGTCCACGACGCGCGGCGACTCACCGAGAGAGACGGCGACGACGCGATCGACGCCGGCGAGCGTGACGTAGGCAAAGCGCCCACCGGGCTCGATCGCCACCGCTTCGGGATCGACGCCGCCGACCGTCGTGGCACCGTCGAGCGGAGCATCGAGCGGAATGTTTTCCGAACTCGCCGTCGATGAATCGAGCGAGCGGACCGCGAGGTTGGAAGCGCTCGCCGCCGCGCCGGCGGCAAAGATGCGCGGCCCGAATGCGGCGAGGCCGCTGGGAAGCGCGCCGACACTCATCGAGGCGACCGGCCTACGCGTCGCGAGGTCGATCGTATCGACGCGACCGTTGCGGTCGTCCGCGACCAGCAGCAGATGCCCCGATTCCGCTAATGCGAGGTGCATCGGCTCGGGGTCGCTGCCGGGAAGCGAGATGCCGGGACGGAGCGGCGCGAGCGATCCGTCGGCGCCGACCGAGAAGAGCGCGACCTTTCCGGCCCGCGCCTCCGAGGCGACGAGGATCGTCCGGCCGGGCATTGCGGGATCGTGAACGGCGATCAGGCCGCCGATGACCTCGGTACGCGAGCCGCTATTGGGAGCGCGAGCCACGATCTGCATCGTGCGCGTATCGACCGTTCGCAGCAGCGTCCCGCCACTCGCGGCGCGCCCGCCCACAACGGCGAAGCGCCCCCCGGGGATCAATGCAAGCGCGGTGACGCTCGCGCCGATCGCGACGCTCTTTCCGACGGGGGCGACGATGCGCCCGCTCGGAAGAATCGCCACGTAGGGCAGCCCGGGGTGCGGGATTCCCGCCGGGCGATTTCCGGCGGGGGCGCTATAGAGGCGGGTGGTAACGGGCGCGGCGCCCAGCAAAACGGCGGCCAATGCCGCCGCGATGAGAGAACGGAGTTGCACCCCCGTAGGCTACGGACGAAGGGCGGCGATGCCCTCCCTTTTTCTCGTTTACGGTTTGTCGAGGCGGTAGCCGATGCCGCGAACGCTCGCGATTTCAAGGGGTGCGGCGATCTCGCCGATCTTCTTACGGAGCGCGGCGATATGCACGTCGACCACGCGCGTCGGGACCCCCGACGTATCGTTCCAAACGTGCTGGAGGATCTGTGCCCGCGTGAGGAGCCGCCCCTCGGCCTCGGCCAAGAACCAGAGGAGCCGGAACTCCAGCGCGGTCAGGGTCGCAGTCGTCGCCCCATGCACGATTGCGTGCTGATCGCGGTCGAGAATCGCCTCCCCGATGCGCAATTGCGAATCGAGCTCGCGGATGGCCACCGAGCGATCCCGGCGCCGGAGAAACGAAGAGACGCGCGCGACGAGTTCGTTGCCGGAGAACGGTTTGGTGATATAGTCGTCGGCGCCGAGCCCGAGCCCCAAAAGAATATCCTGCTCGCGCGTATGCCCGCTCACCATGAGGATATAGCAGTTCTGGGTATTGCAGAGCGAGGTGCAGACGTCGAGCCCCGAGATATCCGGAAGGCCGACATCGAGTACGACGACATCGGGGCGCTGATCGGCTGCAATTTCAAGGCCTTCGACGCCCGACCCGGTGACGCGAACCTCGTACCCGGCGCGTTCGAGTACGCTACGTTCGAGAGCTGCGACATCGTCATCATCTTCTATGACGAGAATGCGTCCCTGCGGCATGGTTCCTCCGACTTCAAGTTCGGGAAACGGCTACGAGCGATCAGACCAGCGTCTGAGCGCTCTCTTCATCGTTCATTACGAGAGCACGGCGAGCGACGCCTTCCTCGATAGCGGCCTCGCCGACGGCCTTGGCGACCGCCCCGACGACGCGCTGGTCGAAGACGCTGGGAATGACGTATTCGGCGTTCCGTTCCTCATCGCTGACCATCTCGGCTATCGCACGCGCCGCGGCGAGTTTCATCGACTCGGTGATGCGGCTCGCGCGCACATCGAGCGCCCCGCGGAAGATGCCAGGGAAGGCTAAAAGGTTGTTGACCTGGTTGGGAAAGTCCGAGCGTCCGGTGGCGATGACGGTGGCGACCGGGGCGGCTGCATCGGGCATAATTTCCGGGGTCGGGTTCGCCATCGCAAAGACGATCGGATCGCGACCCATCGTCGCGATATCCTCGGGTTGCAACACTCCCGGGGCCGAGACGCCGATAAAGACGTCGGCGCCCTTGAGCACCTCGGCGAGCGTACCGCGACGGTTCTCTCGGTTGGTGTTCTCGGCGAGCCAGCGCCAGTGGGGATTGTCGTAGCGGTCGCTCCGATTGAGCGCGCCGACGCGATCGACCGGAATCACGTCGCGTACGCCGGCACCGAGCAGCATTTTAATCGTCGCCGTCCCGGCGGCGCCGCTCCCCGATACGACGACCTGAAGGCTGGAGAACTCCTTGCCGACCACCTTCGCCGCATTCATCAACGCCGCTAAGATGACGACGGCGGTCCCGTGCTGGTCGTCGTGCATCACCGGAATGTCGAGACGTTCGATGAGCTTCCGCTCGACTTCGAAACACCGCGGAGCCGAGATATCTTCGAGATTGATTCCGCCGAAGACCGGAGCGATCCGGACGACGGTTTCGACGATTTCGTCGACGTCTTTGGTATCGAGGCAGATCGGAAAGGCATCGATATCGGCGAACTGTTTGAAGAGCATCGCTTTGCCCTCCATGACCGGAAGCGCCCCGAGCGGGCCGATATCTCCCAATCCGAGAACCGCCGTGCCGTCGGAGACGACGGCGACGCTGTTCCGCTTGATCGTCAGTGCGAAGGCTTTGCTCGGGTCCGCCGCGATCGCCATCGAAACGCGCGCGACGCCGGGCGTGTACACCGTCGAGAGATCCTGGCGTGTCTTCACCGGTATCTTCGGTTCGACGCGAATCTTTCCACCGATATGGGCGAGGAACGTCGAATCGGAGATACTGATAATGCGCGCGTCTTCTATCGCCTCCACGCTACGGCGCACGTCGTTGCCGATCTGTTCGGAGCTGACGTTAACGGTGACGTCGCGGATAACGCGCGATCGATTGACCGACCGCATATCGACCGCCGCGATGACGCCGCCCGCGTCGCCGATGGCGTTTGCGAGGACGCCGAAGGCGCCCGTCTCGTTCGGCATCTCGACGCGCATGATGAGCGTAAAACTGATTGCGACTTGCGCCACGACTACGATCCTCCTAAGATGCGGATTGCGATCCGCTTACTTGCATCTCGGCGACCCGAAAACTCGGAGCGGCGATCGATCCGTCGAACTTGAGATCGTTTGCGACGGCATCGATGCCCGCGAGTATCTCGGGGAACGGAGCTGCAATCGTGAATTCTTCAATAGATTCCGCTAGTTCACCATCGCGGATCATTATTCCGCGTGCGCCGCGACTGTAGAGCCCCGAGGCGTGTTCGGTAGCGAATCCGATCGTCTCCATCACCAAGATTCCGCGCGCCGTTGCGGCAACCAACGCTTCGGGCGTCTGCTTTCCGGGCGCGAGAAAGAAGGTATTCGGCCCTATTCCTCCACCGGAGGCATTGCCGGTGCTGCGGGCACCCAGCCGGCGCGCGTAATAGGTGTCGAAAAGAAACGAGCGCAGCGTACCGCGTTCGAACACCGTCGTTCGCTGCGTCGGGACCCCTTCGTCGTCGAAGGGCGAGGAGCCCAAGGCGCCGGGGATCGTACCATCATCGTGGATCTCGAGCAGGTCGCTGCCGATCCGCTCGCCGATTCGCCCCGCGAGCCACGAATTTCCCACTGCGACATTTGCCGCATTACATGCAGCGAAGAGATCGGCGAGCAACCCCGCCGCAACCTCCCGGTCGAAGACGATCGCCGTCGTCTGCGTTGGCGGTTTCGAGGCGCCGCAAAATGCGACCGTGCGCCGCACCGCCTCGCGGGCAACGGCGTTGGGCGTATCGAGCCGCGCGAGGAAGCGCGACGCATCACCGTAATGAGCGGTGCGCCGATAGGCACCCTCGCTCGCAACCGGCGAGGCCGAAAGGGCGGCTTGCGTTCCGCGATAACTCCCCAGCGCTCCACGCGAATTGGCGAGCGCCATCGTCACGCATGCGTCATGGTAACTCGAACCGTTACTGTTATCGATTCGCGCGTCGGCGGCACGTATCGACCGCTCGACGTTCCGAACGTCGTCGAGTCGCTCGTCGTCGTTGCGCTTTTCGATCGCTTTGTCGTAGAGATCGAGGCGCCGATCGGGCAGCGAGCACGGGTCGGGCAGCCCGGCATAGGGATCGACGCCGACGCATCGCGCCTGCTCCAACGCCGAGGAGACGCCTGCGCGAATCTCCTCATCGCTCCAATGCGTTCCCGCCAACGTCGCCTTGCGACCATCGAGAAAGAGCCGCATCGAGAGCGAGCGGCCATCGGAGGCGTCGAGTTTCGTAATGCGTTCGCCGCGCGCTTGAGCGTTGAAACGGCGTGCGAGCACGATGCGTGCTTCGGCGTCGCTCGCACCCGCCGCAAGTGCGATCTCCACCGCGCGTCGCGCGCGATCGCGAGCCTCTTCTTCACTCACGTTCGGTACCCCCGAGGCTCATCGCCGATATCTTCAGCGTCGGCATTCCGACGCCGACCGGAACGTACTGGCCGCCCTTGCCGCACGTATAATGCCGGCGCGCGAGGCGCGCGTCGTTTCCCACCGCGGTAACCTTCGTCATCGCATCCGGGCCGTTCCCGACGATCGTCGCATTTTTTACCGCCGCACCGAGGCGCCCTCGCTCGATACGGTAGCCCTCTGCGATCATGAAGACAAAATCGCCCTTCCCGATATCTACTTGCCCACCGGCAAACGATTTTGCAAAGATCCCGTCGCGTACCGACGCGATCATCTCGTCGAGCGGCACGTCGCCCGGCGGCATATAGGTATTGCACATTCGCGGCTGCGGCAGGTGCCGGAACGATTGTCGCCGACCGTTGCCCGTCGAGCGCATTCCCATCAAGCGCGCGTTGAGTTCGTCGTGGAGGTAGCCGCGCAAAATTCCGCGTTCCACCAAAATCGTATGCCCGCACGTCGTTCCCTCGTCGTCGAAAGCGGCGCTGCCGCGTTCTTCGGGGAGATTCCCGTCGTCGTAAATCGTGACGCAGTCGCTGGCGACGCGCTCGCCGACGCGCCCGCTATAGAGCGAGACGCCTCGCCGATTGAAGTCCCCCTCCAAGCCGTGTCCCACCGCTTCGTGCAGCAACACGCCACCGCCGCCGGCACCGATCAACGTTTCAAATTCTCCGGCGGGAGCGGGGCGCGCGTCGAGATTCACGGCAGCGATGCGTGCGGCTTCACGAGCGAGTTGCTCGGGAGTCGTCGATTCGAAGAACCCTACGGATGTTCGCCCACCGTCGGCACAATAGCCGGTGCCGCGTTCGCGCCCCGCGCGCGCGATGCATTGGACGCCGAGCGTCACCATCGGGCGGCGATCGAAACGAAAGGAACCATCGCTCCGGGCGATCCAGAGTTCTTGCACCTCGTCGACGACGTGCGCGTTCACCGCGACGATGCGCGATTCGCTCGCGCGCGCCGCGCTCTCCGCACGTTCCAGCAGCGCCGCCAGATGGGCGGGCGCTGCGTTCTCGGTTCGCGTGCGGTCGTAGAGGGCATCGCGAGCACGCTCGAGCGATTCTAGCCGCGTCGCTCGTGCCGAGCCTTCCGCGGTCAGGCGGGCGATCGCCGCAGCACGCCCCGCCGCCTCGATCAAGCGCTCCTCGGTAAGGTCTTCGGTATAGGCATATCCCGCCGACTCTCCGACGACGACGCGCACCCCCGCCCCGAGATTTTGCGAGAGCCCGGCTTCGTGAATCGCCCCTTCTTGCGAGCGCATCTGAACCGTCGAACGACGTTCGCAAAAAACGTCGGCATAGAGCCCGCCGTCGCGGAGTGCGCGATCGAGAATTCGCTGTGCGCCCCGCGCGGTAAGAGGATCGTTCGCCATGCTCTCTTTACATCAACGAAAGCGCTTCGACACTGCGGCGCATCGATCTGTCGGGATCACCCGGCGATCCGTTTACCATAAATACAAAAATGACCTCTCCGTGATGTCGCGTTCGCACGAAGCCCTCCAACGACGACGCATCGTCGAGGTGGCCGGTTTTCGCGCGCACGCGTCCGTCGGCGGGGCCGAAATCGATACCCTGCAACGTTCCGTCGAGATCGGCACGCGCGAGCAACGGATCCAAATCGTACGCGCCGCTTCCGCGCGTTCGCAGGAGAATCGTAGCCAGCGCGATCGCGGCAATGCGGTTCCCGTGGCTGAGGCCCGAGCCGTCGAGCAGCGTGAGGCCCGGCGTCGGCACGCGCATACGGCGTAACGTCGCTCGCTCGACACGAACGCCGTCGGCGACGTTCGCTCGACCGTAGACGCGGAGCGCGACGGCGCGAAGCAGTTGCTCGGCGTAATGATTATCGGACTGCACTAACATATGCCGTTCGAGATCGCGCAACGTCGACGAACGATGGTTCCACCAAATCGAGGTGGCAAGCGGCGCCCGCTCGACGAGCACCTGCCTCCCGACGGCGATGCCTTCGCGAACGAGTGCATCGCGCAGGACGGCGGCGGCGTGCCGGTTCGGATGCGTTACCGGAACCGAATCGACGAGGTTTCCACCGACGGAGAGAGCGGAGGTCGGCGCCTGATAGGGCGCACCGTCGTTTTCCGGATTCCAGTGCGGATTGATCTCCGCACCGAGACTCGCGCTGGGATCGACGGCGATGCGCGCGATCGAACGAACTCCTGAGGCGCGCAGCGAACGCGCCGCGGCTTGCAGATCGCGCACGCGTAAGCTCGGGTCGCCCGAACCGACCGCCCAGAGCGTTCCTATGCGATGGGTGCTGCGGTACGGAGCGCGCGCCACGAGCAAGGTCGGAAAGCGAAAATTCGGACCGAGAATGCGTAACGCCGTCTCGGCGACGACAATTTTCTGCGCTGAAGCCGGCGCTGCGGTGCTGCTCGATCGATCCGAAAAAATCGCATGCCCGCGTTCGTCGATAACGAGCAAACTGTACCGGTGGGCACCCTGCAGCGACGGCGCGAAGAGCTTTGCGATCTTTCCCGCAATTTCGTTGCGAGCGCGCGGTCCCCAGGGCACGTAGCGCTCCGGCGAACGCACGGGTATCGGCGTCGCTCGCACAACGTCGAGAGGCGCCGCTTTCGGCGTCGCGACCGTTCGATGCCCCCCGAACGCGATAACGACCAACGCATACGCTCCGAAGAGCAGCGTTGCGACGATCGTTATGCGCTTACGGAGTCTCGAGGGCCGCGATTCGCTCGGCGATCTTCTTTTGCTCTTCACGCAACCGGTCGATATCTTCGCGTAAATGCACCACTTGCGTCGGGACGCGGAGCCCTTCGCGTATCGCCATCGCGGCCTCGGCGGCATCGCGACGCGCGCGTCCGTCGTGCGCGCTGCGCGCCAGGCGATCGAGCGCTCCGAGCGCGCGCGGATCTCCCAAGCCTTCCAGTGCGGAGATTGCGGCGAGTTGCACCAAGAAGGCGTCGTCGTCGAGCAGCGCTACCAACGCATCGACCGCGACGCCGCGCTTGGGCTCCACCAGTTCCCCGACTCTCCCCAATGCGGCGACTGCGGCGCGCCGCAAACCTTCGTCGTGCCCCGGAGCGCTCGCGGCGAGAATCGGCGCGAACGCGCGCTCGTCGCCGAGCTCGGCAAGCCCGCGTATCGCACCGGCTTCAATGGTGCCGTTCCAACTGCGCTGCGCGCTGCGGGCGACCAACACGTCAAGCGCGCGCGGATCGCGTGTTTTCCCCAATGCGTGTGCCGAAGCGGCGCAGACGAAATACGATTCGTCCTCGCGGGCGCGGGCGATCAACGCATCGGCGACCGCCGATTCG
>JAJYMV010000137.1 GCA_021786705.1 bacterium | reverse complement strand
ATCGGCAGCGTGTCGAGTTCGTCCATCACCTTCGGGATGCGCCCCCAATCCTTGTCGCCGATATTTCCGCGCCGAATATCGTGCATCGAAATGCGCACCGTCGCCGAGAGCAAACGCAACACGAGTTCGCTATTGGACATTTCCAGCGAGAAGAACGCGACCGGCTGCCCCGCCGCGCGCGCCGCCGCCATCGCCATGTTCAGCGCGAACGAAGTCTTCCCCATGCCCGGGCGCGCCGCGATGATGACGAAGTTGCCGGGTTTGAACCCGGTGGTCACCGCATCGATATCGGGGAAGCCCGTCGTGACGCCGCTGAGCTCGCCGCGCCGGTAGTAATATTCTTCCAGCTCGTCGAGCGCGGGCTTCATCAGCGAGCCGACGTGGGCGAAATCCCCGCCCATCTGCCGTTGCCCGATCGCGAAAATCATCTGCTCGGAGCGATCGATCGCGCCTTCGACATCCTCCTCGGCTTCGAAGCCGGTCTGGACGATCTCGGTGCCGGCGTGGATGAGCGAACGGAGCGTCGATTTCTCGCGCACGAGCTTCGCGTAGTACGCCGCAGAGGCTGCGGTCTGCACCGAATTGACGAGCGTTCCGAGATAGGCGGGGCCGCCGACGCGTTCGAGTGCACCGCGACGTTTTAATTCCTCGGCGAGCGTGATGCGGTCGAGCGGTTCGTTCCGTTCGTAGAGCGCGAGCAGCGCCGAGAATATCGTTTCGTGCGCGTGCACGTAGAAATCGCTCGCGCGAACGATCTCCGAGATCGTCCCCATGATCTCGCGATCGATTAATACCGATCCGATGCAGACGCGTTCGGCGTCGACGTTCTGAGGAGGGATACGCTCGACGGTGCGGCCGAGATCTGGCTGCGCGAAACTCATAGCCCGCTAGTTCCCGCGGGAGGCTGTGGAGCGCTTGCGAGTCTTAAGCGAAACTCCCGACTTTGTTGCGAACAACTTCGGCGCGCGTTTGATGCGCAGGGCACGCAGGACTTCGGCGACATCGTGTGCGGCGATCACCTCGATGCCGGAGAGCCGCGCGTCGATCTCGCGCGCGTTCTCGGCGGGCAGCACGATCGCGCGCATCCCCGCTTGACGCGCCGCGTAGAGTTTCTCCACCACGCCGCCGACGCCGCGCACTTTCCCGGCGAGCGAGAGTTCGCCGGTCACCGCGACGTCCTGCGGCAGCGGCACGCGCGCGAGCGCGGAGTAGAGCGCGAGCAGAATTGCGAGCCCCGCCGAGGGACCGTCGATATTGCCGCCGCCGATCACGTTGACGTGCAGGTCGAAATCGGCGGGATCGGTGCCGAGCAGCGAACGCAGCACGCTCCCCGCGTTGAAGACCGAATCGCGCGCCATCGTGCCGGCGGTCTCGTTGAAGCGCACGCTCCCTTTCCCGGGTGCGGAGGCGGGGAAGGCGAGCGCTTCGATCTCGATCAGGCTGCCGACGTGGTGGAGCACGCCGAGCCCGAAGGCCTTGCCGACCTCGCGGCGGGCGCGCGCGCGTGCCGGCGTGTGCGCGACGAAGCGCCCGCTGCGCAGAACCGCCTGCAGATCCTCCTGCGAGATGTTGACGTGCGCGGGGAGTGCGTCGGCGCGCCGTTTGCCGGCGCTGCTGCGCGCGAGCGCGACACCGTAGGCGTCGGCGACGAGTTGCACCGCCTTGCGCCCTTCGATCGTGTAGGTCGCGATCTGCTGCGCGATGCCGCGCGCGCCGGTCGCGCCGAGCCGGCGCATCGCCGCCTGCGCGATGGTGACGATTTGGTTCTGCGTGAGCGGCGAGAAATAGAGCTCCGCGCAGCGCGAGCGAATCGCCGGATCGATCTCCTCGGGTTCGCGCGTCGTGGCGCCGATGAGAATGAAATCGGCGGGAGCGCCTTCGCGGAAGAGGCGCTTCACGTATTCGGGAACGTTCGGCGCGCTCTCGTCGAAATACGAAGATTCGAAATGCACGCGTTTATCTTCGAGCACCTTGAGCAAGCGCGTCTGCAGCACCGGATCGAGCTCGCCGATCTCGTCGATGAAGAGCACGCCGCCGTGCGCGCGCGAGACGAGCCCGAGCTTGGGTTCGGGAACGCCGCTCTCGGCGAATTCGCGCCGACTGCCTTGATAGATGGGGTCGTGAACGCTGCCCAGCAGCGGGTTGGTCGTCTCGCGCGGGTCCCAGCGCAGCGTCGTGCCGTTCGCTTCGACGAACGGTGCATCTTTGGCAAAGGGTGCGTAGGGGCGCGCTTTCGCCGCTTCGAGCGCGAGGCGCGCGGCGGTGGTTTTACCGACGCCGGGCGGGCCGTAGAGAATGACGTGCTGCGGGTAGGGCGAGGAGATTTTTGCGATGAGCGCGGCGACCGCTTCATCTTGCCCGACGAGATCGCGCAGGTGCGCCGGGCGCAGGCGCGCCATCGCGTCGAGCGCGAGTTTGCGCGAGGAGAGCGCATCGAGTTCGGCGAGTTTTGCTTGCGTCGCCGGCGTCTCGGGGCCGCCGTCTTCGCGCAGCGCTTCGATCTTGAGATCGTTGAGATAGCTCTGGTGGCGTGCGCTGACTTTTTCGTTGACCTTGCGATCGATCGCATCTTCGACCGAGCGTTGCGCGAGCAACTCGGCGAGCGCTTCTTCGATCTCGGCGATCGCTTTGCGCTGCGCG
>JAJYMV010000174.1 GCA_021786705.1 bacterium | reverse complement strand
CTTCACCGTGCGCAGAACGCGCCCGGCGACGGGGTCGACCTCGCTCACGCTCTTATCGGTGCCGTTGCCGGTGAAGACGTGCCCGTTGCTTGGGTTGACCGCCACACCGTGCAAGGGACCGACGCGCACCGTTCGCAACACGCGCTTGCTATCGGCATCGATGACGACCAACTCGCGCGCCCCGGAGTGCGCGGCATAGATGCGTCGGCGCGCGCCGTCGGCGGTAAAATAATCATAATAGCCCTTCCCGGGCACCAGCACTTTTGCAGAGGCCGCAACGATGGGCGGCGGTGTCATCATCGGCATGGTTGCGGGGTTCTCCCCGGCGGAAAACGAAGCCTCGTGGGCATGCTGGTAACCTTTCGCGGCAAGACGCCGCGGGTCGATCCGTCGGCCTTCATCGCTCCCACCGCCGTTTTAATCGGCGACGTCGAGGTCGGCCCGGAATCGAGTATTTGGTTCGGCGCCGTCCTGCGCGGCGACAACGGCCCGATCCGCGTCGGTGCGCGCACCTCCGTTCAAGATAACGCGGTGATTCACGTGACGATCGCCACGAATATCGGCGACGACGTCACGATCGGGCATGCCGCCGTGATGGAAGATTGCACCATCGAATCGAAAGCGCTCATCGGCAGCAACGCCGTGCTGCTCAATGGCTGCAGCATCGGCCGGGGCTCGCTCGTCGCCGCCGGGAGCGTGGTCGGCGAACGCACGGTCGTTCCGGCAAACGTGCTCGTCGCCGGCGCCCCCGCAAAAGTGAAAAAAGCGATCGAAGGCGAGGCGCGGCGGTGGATCGAGATCGCTTCGGATGAATACATCCAGCTCACGCGCGCCTATCGCGCCGAAGGCATCGGCGCACCAGAGGCGCAACAGGTGCAACCGTAGGCGCGATGGAGTTACTGCGCGACCGAATCGCTCGTTTTATCGCCGAAGAAGGGCACCGCACCAGCATCGACATTCATGGTGAGAACGCCGATGTGGCCGCGATTATGCTGCGCGCACGGGGCCAGCAAATTTGGGTCTCGGTGAGCGAAGACGACGAAACGTTTTACGTCGTCGCCGCGATGCACGAACTCCCCGCCTGGGCGCGCGATGCCAAACAGAACGCCGCATTGTTGCTCGAATTGCAAGAATCGATGAAAGCGGTGAAGTTCTATCCCTCGCAGGACCGTTCGGGGGTGGTCGCCGCCGTCGAGCAGTTCGCGAGCTCGCCCGAAGAGTTCATGCAGCATTTTTGGAAGCTCGTCGAATTAGTCCGCGAGAGCGGGGCGAGCGCGGTCGCGCGCATTCTCGACCGAACCGAGAGCAAATCGGCGGCGGAGAAATTCATCGACGCCTTCATGCGCGGCAGCCAATGATCGAAGAAGTCGTCCGCGGAATCGAAGCGGCGCTCGACGAGGAGTGGCTGCTTCACGAGCGCGACGACGACGCCGACGCGTTCCGCGTCTCGTTTAAAAGCGAGGGCGCGCGGTATTTTGCCATCGCCTATCGCGACGACCCGACCTTCGTGATGATCGGCTCGGGCTGGACCCTCCCCGACGACGTGGAATTCGCCGAGGCGGTCGAACTCGCCAATCAGCTCAACGCGAAAAAGAAACTCGTGAAAGTTGCGATCTGGGAAGAGGAGCGCGACGTGCTCTTCACCATCGAAACGCTCGCCGCGACAGGTGACGAGATCCAGCAACACATTGAGCGCATCCTCGACGTGCTTCGCGACACGGCGCAGAGTTTCTTCAACACGCTCCGCAGCGACGACGCGAGCTAGCCGGCGAAGAAAATCTCGATTTCGTAGTTATCGGGATCGACGCAGAAAAGCGAGCGCGAGCTGCCGTGCGTCGCAGGCCCCGAGACGATATCGGCGCGAGCCGCACGCAGGCGCTGCGCCCACATATCGACATCCGCGGCGGCGCCCACTTGAAAACCGAAGGAAAACTTGCCGCGATCCGAGGGCGGGCGCTCGTGAAGTTCGAGCGTAAACGCCGGCCACCGCACCGTCACGGTATCGGCGGAGCGTTGCGTTGGAAGGCCGAGGACGTCGCGGTAAAAGCGTTCGGAGATCTCGATATCGGAGACCCCGAGCCGTAACCGCGTGAGCGTCATCGCAGACGTCGCGTTCATAGCCCGACGATTCTATGGAGCCGGGTAGTTCGCCTCGTCACCGTAGGACTGGAAGAGGGTGTACTCCGCCTCGAAGCGGAGGTTCACTTTCCCCGTCGGGCCGTTGCGGTGCTTGGCGATGATGAACTCGGTCAGCTCGGGATCGGCGGCCTCTTTGTTGTAGTAGCCTTCGCGGTAGAGAAAGGCCACGAAATCGGCCTCTTGTTCCAGCGAACCCGAATCGCGGAGATCGGCAAGCATCGGGCGCTTTTCGTTGCGCGTCTCGACACCGCGGTTGAGCTGCGCGAGCGCGATCACCGGCACTTCGAGATCCTTCGCCGTCACCTTCAACGTACGGCAGATCTCGCTGATCTCTTCGTTGCGGTTCATCTGTCGTTGCATCGAACTCGGGTGCAGCAGCTGGAGGTAATCGATAAAAACCGCGCCGAGCCCGCGCGTCGCCTTCAAACGCCGGCAGCGGCTGCGCAACTCGCTGACGCTCAGGCCGCCCGAATCGTCGAGAAAGATCGGCAGCGTATCGAGTTCGTCCATCACCTTCGGG
>JAJYMV010000052.1 GCA_021786705.1 bacterium | reverse complement strand
AGACCCGTCGTCGACGCACGCAACGAACTCGCGCGGCGCGCGCTCGAACGCGGCGCCGAATTCACGCTCTGGCTCGACGACGATGCGTTCTTCGAACCCGGTACCATCGAACGGCTCCTCGCAGCGATGCGCGCGCAACCCTCCATCGATATGCTCGCGGCGTTCGCGTGCGATCGCAAGCCGTTCTGCTCGCCGAACGCATTTCGCTTGCATGGCGATCGCTACGTCGCGCTCGTCGAACGGAGCACGCAGGCACCCGTTACATTGCCGGCCTGGGCGCCGCGTTATAGCATCGGCGAAATCGTCCCCATCGATGCATGCGCCTTCCATGCCGTCCTCATGCGCACCGCGTTGCTCGAACGCGTGGGAGCCGCACCGTTCGCCGTCGCACGCGAGGATGCGTACGGCGAAGACCTGCAGTTCTGTCGCCGCGCGCGGGCAGCGGGAGCGCACCTGGCGCTCGAAACCGGGGCATCGGTCGCCCACATCGACGCCGAGAGCGGGCTCGCGTTTCTTCCCTACAAACCGCCGGGCCGCATCGTCGGCAACCGCTTCACGGTCGTCCCCGACACCCGCAGCGTCGCCGAGATCGCCGCTCTGTGGCGCGAACGCGATATTCGCGCCGGCCGCGGGTACGGCGCCGAGCTCGACGCGATTTTCCGCTCCGCCCACCACCGCACGCAAGGCAAGCCTCAAAGCCTGTAGGGGCGTGACTTCAAAAGACGAAGATTCCCGAGCCCGGGGAGGACGTTTCATGCGCTCTGCGTTCGTACTACTATTTTTTGTCGCTGCCGCCGCGCTCGCCGCGTGCGGCGGTGGAGGCGCAAGCGGGTCGCTGCCGGTGACGAACGCGCCGTCGAGCAACGGCACCCGCCCCAGCGCCGCGCTCACGTTGCACTTCCCCGCTCCCTCGACGGCGAGCGGCGCGCGCTCCCCGCAGTATCTCTCCCCGAACACGACCTCGGTCACGATTACCATCACGGCAGTCAACGGCGTTCCGCCGAACCCGGCGATTCCGCCGACGACGATTGCAGTCGCCCCCGGGCAAGGCAGTTGCACGGCGGTCGTCAGTGGCGGATTCAGCTGCACCGCCGTCGTCGGCGCGGTCGCCGGGAACGACACCTTCCTCATTCAAGCCTACGACAGCAGCGGCACGCTGCTCTCGTCGGGAAGCATCACCGTTGCGGTGAATCCAACCGGCACCACCACCGTCACGACGCCGCTCGTGCTCGGGGGCGTCAGCGCGAGTACCGCGTTGGTCGAACCCTCGCCGGGGCCGCAGAGCGATGGCTCCGCGCTCACTACCGCGGGTACGTGGATTCCCCCCGCCGACGGCACCACGCGAACGCTCACCATCTCTGTCGTCGCGAAGGACGCCTCCGGCAATATTATCGTCGGGCCGCTCGCAACGCCGATTCCTCTCGCACTGACCGATCCCAGCGCCGGCACGCTCTCGGAGAGCATCGCGCCGAGCGCGAATGCAAACGGCGCAACGATTGTCGCGGTGCCGACAACGGTCACCCTAACCTATAGCGGCGCGGCGTTTTACGGTGCCGCCTCGCCCGCTCCGGGAACGCTCGCGCTCGGCAGTGGAAGCGGCGCGACGACGATCGATATCGCACCGTTGCAGATGACGCCCTCGATCTCGCTCGCCAATGCGACCGTCGGCAGTCCATTCACCGTTACCGCAACGGAAGCGAACGCAAGCACGCTCACCTTTACCGCGACGGCGGCTTCCTCGGGCGGCACGTTCGAAGCGGCCTGCCCGGGGGCAACACCGCCGCCGACCGGCGCAACGACGCTCTCCTGTGCGACGACCTCGGGAAGCGTTGCGTTCAACGTCGCGCCGACCGGCCTGGGTACCGGCGGATCGCTCGCGATCTCCGACGCAAACGGCGTCAACATCAAGCAACCTTTCGACGTGACGCCGCAGAGCGGCGGCGGCATTAACGTGCCCCCGCACACAGTCGCCGAGTACACCGTTTTTTCGACCCCTCCTACGGGCCTCGGTGACATGTTGTTAGGATTGAGTACCGGCCCGAATGGCACGCATATGTATTTTACCGAAGGCGCGATCGGCGGCATTGGAAGTTTCGCGCCGAGCGCCTGCATTCCGGGAAGCCCGACGAGTTGCGGAATCGTGTCGTCGAGCATCGCCGGTTACAGTAGCCCCTTCCCGCTCTACATTACTGCAGCGAACGGAGCACTGATGTTCGATGACGACAACTCGAACGCCATTTATAGCGCGTCGTGCTCGGGTACTTCGTGCACGGCGACGCCGGTTGGGGGATCGATCCCGCAACCCGGCCCCTTCGTCGCAAGCTCGTTCGGCCTCGTAAACTTCGAACTCGTCGGAACTCCGCAAATCTTACAGCCGATCGGTTCGGCCTGGAACGCCTTAAATGGGGTGCTCTCAAATCTTTCGCAGGCGACCATCGGTT
This sequence comes from bacterium, assembly GCA_021786705.1. Lineage (GTDB taxonomy): Bacteria > Vulcanimicrobiota > Vulcanimicrobiia > Vulcanimicrobiales > Vulcanimicrobiaceae > JABEUX01. Next base: position 13,098 of record JAJYMV010000052.1, on the reverse strand, counting down.
TCTCGGGCGAACCGACGGCGACGGGCACGCTCAGCGGCACGGGAGACCCCGGGCTCGAATCCGTCCTCCCTCCGAGCGGCGGATCGATCGTTTTACCGACCGACTTCAAAACGCTCACCTACTGCACGAACACGTCGCAACATTCTACCGACACCGGAACGATCGTCCTCGACGGGCTCGCACTCGGAAGCGACGGCAACCTCTGGGTCGTCGAAAGCGATCGCCGATACATCGCTGCAATTTCACCGGGAAACTGCATCCTCGGCGAATATCCCCTTCCAACGATTACGGGAACGCCGCTCACATTTTTATCCGACCACTATGCGGCGATCGCGGGCCCCGACGGAAATCTCTGGGTTACCGATCCGGCGAATAATTCGATCGATCGCGTCACCACGTCGGGTGCCGCGACCGCGTTTACTATTCCCACCGCTGCTGCCAATCCGTTCGATATCATCGTCGGTCCCGACGGCAATCTCTGGTTTACCGAAGCATCTACGCTCAAAATCGGCGAGGTAGTTCTGCAATGAGACGGATCCGACGCAACATTCTCAAGCATCTCAAAAACGTTCGCCGCGAACTCGCGGCATCGGGGCTTGCATTCGCGCTGCTCGCCGGTTGCGGCGGCGGAAGCGGCGCGGGAACCGGCATGCCCTCGCGGGCGATACCCACGGTCGGCGGGAACGGGACGCTCGCGTTTTCGTTGCAGGTTCCCAGCCCGGCACTGCAAGCGAATCGCCGCTCGCCGAAATACGTTTCGCCCGACACCGAATATATCGGCATCAGTTACCTCCCCGGCGTCAACCAAACGTTTACGCCCGCGCAGATCGAAACGCCGCAGGTGAGTTTCGCCGTCTCGTCGCCCTCCGTTTGCGCGATTCAAAGCAATGGCTACCGCTTCTGTTCGGTCGCCGTTTCGTTGGCGCCGGGAACCTACACCGTCGGAATCACGACGTGGGCCGCGCCCCCTACGTCGGGCACGTTCGCTGGAAGCAGCGAACTTTCGCAAGCAACGCTTCCGGGTGAAGTCGTCGCCGCCGGGACCGCTGCGAATCTTGGGAACGCGACCGCGATTAATGCGTCGCTCGACGCAATTCCCGCCGGGCTCGCCGTCACACCGTTGCCCTCGCAAACGCACGTCACGGCGGATGGCGCGACGTACGACATCGTCGGCATGTCGCCGGCCGATTTTCTCGTCGAGCCGGTCGATGCGGCGGGCAATATCATTGTCGGCCAAGGGGCGCCGAGCGTCTCGCTCGCGGCCGATAGCGCACACGACACCGTCGTCACGCCGAATACCGGCAATCCCAACGAGTTCGCGGTTCAGGTCGTCGCGTGGAATAACTCGCCGCTCTCCCTCACGGCAACGGCGACGCCACCTGGCGGCTCGGGGCTCGGCCCACGCAGCGCGCTACTCCCCGTTCAACCGGTTCAGGAGTGGTGGGGAAGCTATACAAATGCGGGGCCTATCGATGGATTGGCGGGCTTTGCATTGCAACCCACATCCGGCGCTGCGCCCTATGTCCCACCCTTTACCGGCACCGGCACGGGCCGTCTCTCCACACCGATCGATTCGCTCATCGGGAGCGGCGTAGCGACCCTGAATTTCTGGGGATCGGTCGTCGATTCGTCCGGGAATATCTGGGTTGCAGACAGCACGACGAATCAGGTAGTCGAGTACGGCGTTCCGATGGAAAGCCAAGGGCTCGTTCTTTCGGGCACGCAACTTGCTGCCAACCCGCCCATAGCCGGTGCCTCGTCGATCGATCTCTCCGCCGATTCCGCAGGGAACATTTGGTTGTACGATTCGTACACCGGCTATCTTGAGGAGTATTCCGCTGCGACCGGTGCGCAAGAGCACAGCATTCCGGTTTCGAGCGTGTTCGTCGCGCCATCCCTATCGACAATTGCCGATATCGAAGCGGTGAGCAACGGCCCACTCGCTGGCGATCTCCTCATCGTCGGCACGCCGTTTGGCTCTCCGTATAGCTCTCTCTATGCCGTCAGCAGTCCATTCGCATCGCCGACGGTCAGCACGCTCTTTGCCGGCACGAGCTCCGGTTCCGTTCAAGAGGTCGCTCTCACGCCGGCCGGCACGCTCGCATGGATGACGGTCGTGGACACGTCGTCGTTTACCACGAGCCTGGTTGCAGCGAACGTCGTTTCAGCAACCTCGCTCGGCCCGACGCTCGGCTCGCTTTCGGCTACCAATTCCTGTCTCGGTATCAGCAGCGGCGCCTTAATGGGCTTCAGCAGCGCGCAACCGCTCGCGGCCGCGGCGGATGGCTCGGTCTGGGTCGCACCCGCACCGGCAAGCTACGGGACCGCATGCAACTATGCGCTCTCGGGGACCTCGGTCGTCTTCACCGGCGGCTTCGTTCGCGACGCCTCCGATGGTGCGGTCGCCATCTCGATTGCCCCGTAGAAACAGCGCCCCGCCGTGAGGCGCAAAGGAGCGTAGCCCTCGCCTGCGAAGCGTCTTCCTTCGGAGGAAAGCAGCTATGCAGCGGTACAGTGCGTTCGGGTTCTTCCTGTTTCTGGCAGCGACCGTCGTTGCCGGTTGCGGCGGAGGCGGCTCGGGAACCCCCTCAACGTTGCCGGCGCACGGTGGCGCGGGCGGCACGGCCCAGCAGACTGCATTTCAGATTTTCATCCCCCAGCCGTCGAGCGCGAGCCTCGCGCGTGCGCCGCAATACATTTCCTCAAATACGAAATCCGTCGTCATCACGCTCACCTCCGTCAACGGCGTGCCGCCCTCACCCGCTGTGCCGCCGACCATCTTTAACATCGCGGTGCCGCCCTGTACCACGGTTACGGGCGGAATCAGTTGCAGCGTCACCGTCGGCGCGATCCTCGGCAACGACGTCTTCACCATCGTCGCGTACGACGCGGCGAACGGCACCGGGAACATTCTCAGCAGCGGTACCGTTACCGTCGCCGTCGGGCCGGGGACGAATACGCCGCCGCCGGTCGCACTCGGCGGTAATGTCGCGAAAGTGGTGGTAACGCCGCCGCCGAGCGCCTCTCCGGCGCCAAACGGCGACCTGACACCGACCATCGACGGCACGGTGAATACCGTCCAGGTGAGCGTCGCCGCCTACGATGCGAGCGGCAATCTCATCGTCGGCAGCGCACCCTTTGCTTCGCCGATCCCGATTACGGTCGTCGGCGATCCCAACGGTGCGCTCACCTTCTCGCCGACCTCCGTGATCGCACCGAATCAGAACGTCATTACGCTCGGCACCAGCGGCAAAATGTTTTATGCAACGCCTTCGCCCGTGCAGCCCGCTCCGACGCTCGCCACCGCAACGCTCACCTTCGGTCCAACCGGCGCAAACGGCACGACGTTTATCATCGATCCGGTGCAGTTCGATCTGCCGAGCGGCGGTTTGAGCAACGTACTGCCGGCGCCGGCGACGACCACGATCGGCATCCAAGAGGCGGGAGCGACCGCATTTACCATCAACGCATTTTCCTCGAGCAGCACGCAAACGCCGTTTGTCGGGGCGTGCGGGGGCACGTTCGCATCCTCGCCGTCGCCGGTACCGATCACCTGTACCAGCTCCGGAGGCAATGCGCTTATCACGCTACAATCGCTTGTCGGCGGCTCCGGCACATTGACGGTTGCCGATAACCTCGGTGACCGGGCCAGCACGCCGTTCACCGCGCTGGCTTCGCAGGGCGCCGGGAGTGCGACGCTCGGATACACGGTGCTGCTGTGGAACATGCCGAATCACGGCAGCGCGCCAAACCAAGACTTTCCAATGAGCATGACGACCGGGCCGGGCGGGCAGCATCTCTGGGTCGCCGCGTACAACGTTTCGAGCGGTGGTTCGGTGACCGCGATACCCACGCAGAACCTCGCGACCTGCACCGCGGCGACCTCACCCTGCAATGTCGTCGGCGGCCACCAAGCGACGCTCCCGCAAGCAACGCCGGGACCGCTCTACACGCCGATTCCCGGGAGCATCGTCGTCGGCGGTAACGGGAACCTCTGGTACACGGACCTCGGAACGAATTCAGTCTCGTTCCCGACGCTCGGCTCCTTCACTGCGAGTGCGTGTATCCTTGTCCCGAGTTGCGCCTTCCCCGGCATGGTTGGCTATGGCCCCGGAATCGCCGGTCAGGTATTCTCGTCGTCGCCGGAGGCAATCGCCGACGGAGGCGACGGCAATATCTACATCCTTTTGGGGGACACATCGGGGGGAGGAGCGGTCAGCGCGGCCGCATACTCAGGGTTCCCATCCCCAAGCATCTATTCTCCGGAGTCACTGACGACGTTGGCGAGCGCGGTAACGAGCCCGATCGCCGAGGGAATCGTACGCGGCCCCGACGGAGCGATGTGGATGAGCGTTGACGATCCGGCGAGCGGCTCGGGCCCATCGAGCGCCATCGTAGAATTTTCGAATTGCGTGAGCGGATTTTCTTTTAACTGCTCCACCTCTGGAAGTACGAAGCAATTCCCCGAAAATGAAACGACGAGCCCCGGGAGCGGTCCCTACCACCCCGGTGAGATCGTCGCGGTGCCGACGGCGAACGACCTGTGGTTTATCAATCACGGGAGCAGCACGGCCCCGGTCGTCGCTCCGTTTATCGAGTCGATCTCGTCGGCATCGGCAAGTTACGGAACGTTCGGCGCGCGCATTCCGATTCCGAATGCGGCCGCGGTGAGCGGCACGCTGCTCCTCGGCTCCGACGGCAACCTCTGGTTCCCCGTCGTGACGACCTCTGGCACGAGTGAAATTTGCCGCTATACGCTGGCTCCCGCTGCAAGTGGAACGCCGCAATTCTATTGCGCGACGATCCCGCCGGTCGGCGGAACTCCGTACTCCGCGGGGCCGATGGCGGTCGGGCCCGATGGCAATATCTGGTTCGGTTTAATCGGCGCTCCGTACATTGGAGAGGTGGTTCTGTGAAACGCCTACTATCGCTCGCACTCGTTGGATCGCTCGCGGCTTGCGGCGGCGGAGGCGGTGCAACGGGAGCGCTTCCCACCGGTTCATTGCCGCTCGACGCCGGGAAATCGTCGGTGAAAATTACGCTCGCGGTGCCGCAAGCAAAATTGCAAGTGCATCGCCGCTCGCCGAAATATATCGCACCGACAACGAAGGGCTTCGGGTTCGATTTCGCCACCTCCATCGGCGCACTCAATCCCGCCGCGCCGACGGTCGCCATCGATCTTTCAAATCTCGCCGCCCCGAGTATTGCCGTCGATACCTACGGTGGGAGCAGCGCGACGTGTGCGACGAATCCCGATGGTAGCGCGACGTGCACGTTCTCGCTCACCGTTCCAACGAGCGCGACCCCGTACGTGCTACAAGTTTCGACGTTCGATACCGCGCCGAGCACGACCGGCGCGACCTTTAACAGCGCCGATCTTCTCTCGCAACAAACATTCACGAATGTGAACGTTGCCGATGGCGTTCCGCCCCCTCCGCTCGCACTCGTGCTCGACGGCGTTCCCGCCGGCACCGAGATGGTGCCGCTTCCAAACCAGGCACATCTGCAACCGAACGGCGGCGGCTACACGATCGTCGGCATGACGCCGGTGCATGCGTATATCTACGGTCTCGATCGCGACGGAAACATCATCGTCGGCGACGGCGCTCCGCAGGTCTGCGTGCAGTCGCCGATCGATACGGCGACGAACGCACCGTACATTGCCGTCTCGGTCTCGTCGCCGGGCACCGGGCCCTCCGGCGAAACCTGCGATAACGCACCGACGACCGCGCCGACTTGGACGCTGCAAACCGAAAGCTGGAACGCAACACCGCTCAACCTCACGCTCAACGCTATCGCGAGCGGCCCGTCGCCGACCGGAGGTACCGGAGCGGCTGCAACGAGTACCGTCTCGCTCAGCGAAGAGCAGGAACTTTGGGCGACATTTGCGGGCCCCCCGCAAGGGATCCAAGGATATGCATTCACGACTGGGGTTCCGCCAAGTGTCATCCCATCCGACTACGGCATCGTACCATCCGCAAATTCGACGGCGTACGGTTACGGAGGGATGGCCGTCGACGCGAGCAGCAATCTTTGGTTCGCACCCAACAACGGCACGAGCGATTACCTTTGCGTCAGTCAGCCGCAAGTCGGCGCCCTTGCCATTCCTCAAGCGTCGTGCTCCGCAGAAACCTATGCAGGCGGCGGCAGTCTCGGTATCTCGATCGCTACCACTACGATCGGCGGTCAGCCGTTCGTCTTTATTCTCGACGCGGGCCCTTCGCAACAGGTTACTGCATACCCGCTCCAAGTCCCATCGCCGTCGACGAGCGCGAGTGCATTGCAATCGTTTAGCCCAAGCACGCTCTTTACAGGCACGTATTCAGCCCTAGCGGCAGATTTCGCCACCATGACTTCAGTCGCGACTGCTCCCGCCACGCTCGCCGCTCCTGGGGCGGGCTCGCTCTGGATCGATGGTTATCCGAGCGGCGGAGCCCACTTGTATCTCGCGGGAGTTTCGCTCTCGACGAGTGCGGCTCCGAGCCTCGCAACGAGCGGCGTTACCGGCGTCGCCCCGGAGATTGGTGGAGATATCTTCTACGGAACCTGGGACTATATGTCGATCGACGACGCAGGCCACCTTTTTGTCGCCGAAAACGAATTTAGTCCAATCTCCTACTCTGGCCAAGAGGATATCTATGGTTTTCAAATTCAGCCGAGCTCGCCGCTTTCGGTAACAGCGATTGGAAGCGGATATATTCCCGCGAGCAACCCTAGCGGCGGAACGCAACATAGCATGGCGCTCACCTACCAGGGCACCATCCTCGACTCGTACCAGGTCTCCACTGGGCGCGTTCTGTACGAACTCTCCGAACCGACGAGCGGAACCACCAATCAACCTCTCAACGTCATCCAAAGCGTTTCAAACAACACCATCTTGGGCGCGGCGAGCGGTATGGTCGTAACGCCGTAGGGAGAGGGGGGCGAACTACACGCTCGCGCCCATGAACGTGGCGACCATTGCGCGTGCGCCGATTCTCCGCTATAGTAAGGAAGCCAGAATTAGTAAGGAACCCTTTTAAATGTCGGAAACCACGCTCACGAGTAAGGGCCAAATGACGCTCCCCAAAGCGGCGCGCGATCGTTTCGGCCTCAAGGCCGGGGATCGGCTCGGCGTGGTCGTCGAGGAGGGGCGGATCGTGCTTATCCCGCTGACGATGCACGTGGACGATCTCTGTACCATTCTCCCGGCATCGAAACGCCGTGCATCACTCAAGCAGATGCGCGAGAGCGTCCGCGCTCGTGCCGCCCATCGCCGATGATCGGCCTCGATACCAATGTTCTTCTCCGCCTTCTCACCCGTGACGACGCGCGCCAACATGCTGCGGCGAAGAGATTCATAGCGCAGAACTGCGGCCCCACCGACCCGGCATTCGTTAACCGTGTCGTCGTGCTCGAATGCGTTTGGGTGCTCGAATCCTTCTATGCGTATTCGTGCGAACAGGTCGCCGACGCGATCGCTGGGTTGCTCCTCGTCGCGGAGTTTGACGTCGAAGATGCGCCGGTCGTCCGCGAAACGCTCGAGGCATATCGCGCCGGCGCCGACTTCGCCGATGCATTCATCGCCTGCAGCAACGCGGATCGCGGATGTACGGGCACGGCGACCTTCGATTACGCCGCGGCTAAGCGCATCGGCCACTTCGCGGCGATCCGTTAAATCGTCGCTACACGCCGCGGACGAACAACGCGATCGCCATCGTTATGCCGAGCACGATGACCGCGGCGCGCATCGCCTCCGAACTCACGCGGAGCGCGAGCCGCGCGCCGACGTAACCGCCGAGCATCGCCGCCGCCGCCATCAAGATCGCCTGCGGCCACCAAATAACCCGTGCGATCGCGAAGGGAACGATCGCGATGCCGTTGATCGCGATCGCGAGTGCGTTCTTGATGCCGTTCGCAGCGTGCACGCTTGGCAACGGGAAGAACGCGAGTAACGCGAGCATCGCATAGCCCATCCCCGCACCGAAGTAGCCGCCGTAGATCGCAACGCCGAATTGCGCGGCGAGTTGCACCCAGCTCGCCTTATGCTCGGCACGCGCGCGTTCCGCGGCGACGATGCGCGGCCCGAACGCGAAAAGTGCGACAGCCGCGAGTAGCAGCCAGGGCACCATCCGTTCGAAGAGCGTCGAAGGCGTGCGCAGCAGGAGCAGCGCACCGAGCGTCGCGCCCACTAAACTGACGGCGAAGAGCGGCGCGATCAAGCGGCGCTGCTCGGCGATCTCCTTCCGGTACCCGCGCGCGCTCCCGATAACGCCGACCCACATCGCCGTATTGTTCGTAGCGTTGGCGACGATCGGCGGAACGCCGACGAAGAGCAGCGCCGGAAACGAGAGAAACGACCCGCCGCCTGCGACGCTATTAATCGCGCCGCCGACGAAGGCTGCAAGTGCGAGCAGCCACCAAGCGTGCGGGAGCAACGCTACGATGTTGCGGTACGCTCGCGCTTGGTGACGCGATAGACGCGCCGCACGCCGCGTAGATTCTCGATCTTTGTAAGAAGCTTGTGGAGGTGTTCGAGGTCGCGAATCTGGACGGTGAGGCTCGTAACCGCGCTGCCGTCCTTGCGCGCACGCGCGGTGACCGAACTCACCGAGGTCTTCAATTCGGCGAAGACCGCCATAATGTCGCCCAGCAGTTGGGCGCGATCGTCGGCCTCGACTTCGATATCGACGGCGTGCGTTTGGTCGGCTTCGTTGCTCCACTCCGCTTGTAAAATGCGCTCGGGAGTCGCATTCATGAAGGCGACGTTCGGGCAGTCGGCACGGTGCACGCTCACGCCGCGCCCGATGGTGACATAGCCGATAATCGGATCGCCGGGTACCGGCGAACAACACTTCGAGAGCCGCACCACCACATCGTCGACGCCGGCGATCAGGACGCCGCTGCGCTTGCGAATGCCGCGCCGCGCCGTCGTTTTGCGCACCACCTTGGTGAGATCGACGACGTTCTCGGCTTTGAGTTCCTCGCGGATGCGGTTGACGACCGAACTCGCCGATGCGTCGCCGAAGCCGATCGAAGCGTAGAGATCGGTCGGGCTGCTGAAGTTCATCTTCGCGGCGATGCGTTCGATCAGCGCTCCGCGCGCAAGATCGACGCGGAGATGGTTGCGCGCCAGCTCGTTATCGACGGCTTCCTGCCCTGCGAGTACGTTCTCTTCCCGGCGTTCTTTGCGGAACCACTGCTTGATGCGGTGCTTCGCGCCTCCGGTCTTGACGATCGAGAGCCAATCGAGCGAGGGGCGCCCGCTCGATTTATTCACGAGGATCTCGCAGATATCGCCGTTCTGCAACTGCGAATCGAGCGGCACGATGCGGCCGTTTACTTTCGCGCCGACGCAGTGATTTCCGACATCGGTATGGACGCTGTAAGCGAAATCGATCGGCGTGCCGCCGGCGGGAACCGAAAAGACGTCGCCGCGAGGCGAAAAAATAAAGACTTGCGAATCGAAAAGATCGAGTTTGAGGCTCTCCATGAACGTGCGCGAATCGCGCATGTCCTTCTGCCATTCGAGCAGCGCTCGCAACCAGGAGAGCTTGTTCTCGAAGTTGTCGGCCTTGCCGCCCTCTTTATAGCGCCAATGCGCGGCGATGCCGTATTCGCAGATGCGATGCATTTCGCGCGTGCGAATTTGAATCTCGAGCGGTTCGCCCTGCGGCCCGATCACCGTCGTATGCAACGACTGGTACATATTGGGCTTCGGCATTGCGATATAGTCTTTGAACCGCCCCGGTAACGGCGTCCATTTCGAATGCACGGCACCGAGCGCGCCGTAGCAATCCTTCACGTTGTCGACGAGAATGCGAATCGCGGTAAGATCGTAGATCGTCGAAAAATCGCGCCCCTTCTTCATTTTCGAATAGATCGAATAAAAATGCTTGGGGCGGCCGTGAATCTCGGCGTCGATGTGCAGCTGTTCGAAATCGGTTTTGAGCGAGGTAATCGCTTCGCGGACGTCCTCTTCGCGGTTCGAACGCGTCTTATTGACGCGATCGACGATATCTTGGTAAGCGGCGGGCTCCAGATAGCGCAAACAGAGATCTTCGATCTCCCACTTCACGCGCCAGATCCCGAGGCGGTGGGCGATCGGCGAATAAATATCGAGTGTCTCGCGCGCGATCGCGCGTTGCTTTTCCTCGCGCAGGCTCCCCAGCGTGCGCATGTTATGCAGACGGTCGGCGAGCTTGATGATGATGACGCGAATGTCTTTCGCCATCGCCATAAACATCTTGCGCAGGTTCTCGACCTGTGCGTCTTCTTTGGACTGATAGGGAATGCGGGTGAGCTTGGTAACGCCCTCGACGAGCGCCGCGATCTCGTCTCCGAACTCGGCGGCAACCTGCTCGCTCGTAATCGTGGTGTCTTCCACGACATCGTGGAGCAAGGCCGCGGCGATCGTCTGGCGATCCATCTGCAGGTCGGCGAGAATCGCCGCGACGGCGAGCGGATGCTCGATGTAGGATTCGCCGGAGGCGCGGTGCTGGCCGTCGTGGGCGCGATCGGCAAGCTCGTAGACCCGCATAAGCCACGACCCGTCGAGCGACGGGTCGTAGGTCTGCACCTTAGCAATGAGCTCCGCAATCGTCATTTCATTCGCCTGTAGCCCTATTCTGCCATAAAGCCCCAGCGATTGTCACGCCGAGGAGGTGCTGCGGCTCGATACGGGCGCTGAAGCACGCTACTCGGCGTGACAACAGCTTTCGCCCCGAGCGCTGTCATCCCGAGTAGCGCGAAGCGCGTATCGAGGGAAGCGCGCAAGCGGGCGCGGTACTCGGCGCGACAACAGCTTTCGCCCCGAGCGCTGTCATCCCGAGTAGCGCGAAGCGCGTATCGAGGGAAGCGCGCAAGCGGGCACGCTACTCGGCGCGACAACAGCTTTCGCCCCGAGCGCTGTCATCCCGAGTAGCGCGAAGCGCGTATCGAGGGAAGCGCGCAAGCGGGCGCGGTACTCGGCGCGCGAGCGGACCTACTGGCTCTTGAGGGTGTCGCGGAACAGGATGCCGCGCACCAGGCCGGCCTTATTCAACGCAATCTCTTCGTAGACGTACCCGTTTGAGCAGATCGCGCGAAACAGATGCGCGATTCCACCGCCGGGGAACGAACCGTCGCGCACGAGCCCAAGGTAAACCAGATGATCGAGCGCACCGAGGTGTCCGAGCTCGATTGAGGTCACCTTGACGCGATCCGGCGTCGCGGCAACCGCGAGCGGCCCGATATAGTGCGTGGGATCGATGCTGCCCAACTGCCAAGCAAGAAACTCGCGGCGCGCAGCGGCGACAATCCGCGGGGCGGCGACCGGCGTCGGCGTTGGGGCCGGAGTCGGCGTCGGTTTCGCCGCGACACCGAGCGCGAAAAACAGCGCGAAAACAACCGCGAGGCGCGCGTTCCGCATTACGGGTACCTCAAGAATGAGACGACATCGTTCCCGACGAGCGATGCGCGCCCGTTGAGCGCCTCGAGTTCGATGAGGAAGGCAAATGCGACGATCTCCGCGCCGAGGCGTTCGATCAGGCGTTTCGTCGCGGCAGCGGTACCGCCGGTCGCCAGCAAATCGTCGACGACGACGACCCGATGCCCCGCAGCGAGCGCATCGGCATGAATCTCCAGCGAATTGGTGCCGTATTCGAGCGCGTACGATTCGGCAAGCTTACTGAACGGCAGCTTGCCGGGCTTGCGCACCGGAACGAACCCGGCCCCGATTGCATAGGCCAGCGGAGCTCCGAGCATGTAGCCGCGTGCCTCCACCCCAACGACGTAATCGATCTTCGCTGCGCGGAAACGCTCTACGAAAAGGTCGATCGCTTCCTTAAAGCCTTTCGCGTCGCCGAGTAACGGCGTAATGTCGCGAAAGAGGATGCCGGGAATGGGGAAATCGGGGATCGCCCGGATATATTCTTCGATACTCACGAGGCGCCGAGATTCGGTACCCGCCCGCAGAGGCCTTCGCTCGACGCGGCGCAAGCGAAAAGCTTACGTGGAGCGAAAGATCGACGAAATGCAAAGTAGCGAACGAGGCGAGGCACGTCGCTTCGCCCTGGCGCTGGTCGCGGCGCTCGCCGTCCATGCGATCTTCGCGAGTGTCCTGCCCGGCATCCCGTCGCTGCGCGCGCCTCAAACCTCGCCGCCAACGCGCGTGCGCATCTTGCACGTCGCGCGCGTCGCACCGACTCCCACGCCGAAGCCGAGCCCCGCACCGATCGCTCCCGTCGCATCGCAGGCGCTCCAACCGATCGACCGGCACGTCAGCGGCGCCGAGGCGGCACGAAAGCGCATGCATGCGGCAGGTGGAGCGAGCGTGACGCCGCCGCCGATCGCGACGCCGGCCGCGCCCGCACCGCTTGCATCGAGCGCAGGGCAGAGCGCGGGCGCCGGAAAGCGCACCGGTGCTGGCAGCCTCGGCACGGGCGGTACCGGTAGCGGTGCGGCAACCTCGGGGAGCGGCAGCGGCGGGAGCGCGGCGGTAACGCCCTGCGGGTTCGTCAATATCATCGCGCTCCAACGCGAACGCGTCGGCGAATTCGTCCGCGTGCGCGTCGAGATCTCGGTGCGTTTGAGCGACGGAAGCGCGCAGATCGCACGGCTGGACTATCCGTTCCTCTATCCCAACGACATTGGCGATCCATTCTCGCCGGCGCACCGCAACGACCCAAATTTTCCCGTCACCTTTCAAACGCCGCCGCCGGAGTTGCGCGCGAACGAACCACCGCTGGTGCAATACGTGATCGCACACTCCACACCCGACGGGTTCACCGTTCTCAAGCCCTGTCCGAAATAGCCGCGACCGCACGCGACGCTCTTGTCACCGTCGCCCTTCGTCGCAAAGGGGCTCCGAATCACTCTACTCGTTTCGGAGGAGCTATGGACGGAGTCACCCTTCAACCACGTGCCGTGCAATTCGGCATCTATCGCGACGGCGACAATAATCTCGACGGAAACCAATGCAACGTGTTGGCGCAAGCAGTCGCGGTGAGCAAACACGACGGCGCCGTTGGTTTTACGGTTCAAGACACGACCGCGCGTAACGGCGCGGCGCTGCACACCAACAGCTACCAGATCGCCGGCGGCCGCGTGCACGGGGTACAAATCGGCAAAGCCCACGAC